>JAEZOU010000033.1 GCA_023413895.1 Bacteroidota bacterium
CTGTTCTGCAAAATAATGATGGAAGTATTGACATCATTTATTCGGAAGGTGGCGTACGAACAACAAATGCAGGTGGTTTCAGCAAAAAATATGCCACATTATTTGAGGAAACGTTTCATGCCTCAGAATATGACAAAAACAGGTTGGACTTAAATGCTCCTACGTGTTATGATGAAGCAAAAGCTTGGAAGTTTGCGATATTAGCCCCAGAAACTCAAATGCGATGGATTTATTCGTATAGAAATACAACTTATAAGGATTATACTTTTGCTTATGCCGTAAGACGATCATCTATTGCGACCATTTCGTATATATTTAAAAATGGATATCAAGGATTTATTGATAGAAATAATAATGAGCATTTCTTTATTAATGGATACAATAATACGGGACTATATAATCACTTAAATTATAAATAGATGTATCGTTTCTTGCTGATTTTTCTTCTTTTTGTAAATTTTCATAATATTTTCTCTCAAAACTATTGTGATTCCGTTTTTGTCAAATATGGAAAAATAAGAGAAACAAAAACGAAACGCCTATTTTCGGGTTACTTTAATTGTGTTTTATATTATAGGGATGTAAAAAAAATACCCAATCTTCATCGTGTTATTTTTCATTATACAAATAATTCTTGCTTTTTAAGAGAATATGATGAAATAGATTTAGTACGTGCAGTAGGTTATATTCTCGATGGAAAAGAGGAAGGGAAATGGCAATACTATAAAGGCAATTCTGATACATTGTTGGTTGAATGTTATTTTCGCAATGGTAAATTATCTGGATTGCTGACAACGTATGCTAAAAATGGATGGAAAACTGAAGAAAAATATCGAAAAGGAAGATCATCTACATATCGAAAAAATGGTAAAAATCGTAAAAGGAAACCGAAAATTACTTTAAACTATGAATACTCAATTCCCAAACTCAATCCCCCAATCTCAAACTTTTTTCCTACCTTTGCACCCAACTAATTCGCAATGCACATTTCTTCCACATATCGCCCACAAAACCAATTGCTTCCGCAGGGAAACTTAGCGGCAACGGCGTCTTATACCTTCTCCGCGAAAGAGAAAGACTCGGAAACCTCGCTATCGTACTTTGGCGCACGCTATTACACCAGCGATTTATCCATCTGGCTTAGCATTGACCCGATGAGTGACAAGTATCCGTCATTGTCGCCTTACACGTATTGCGCGAATAACCCAGTGAAGCTGGTGGATCCGAATGGGGAGGATGTTGTTATTTTAAATGCACCTCAAGGAGCAGGAGGTTACGGACATATGGCTGCTATAATACAAGATAAACAAGGAAATTGGTATTATATGACTATGGGGGCAGATGAAAATGAAAATGGAAATTTTTCACAAGTGTTAAGCTCAGGCGTTAGAGGTGGAATGACATTAGAATCTTGTGGAACAAAAGATATGAAAGAAGCAATTGAATTTGCAAAAAAAGATGTAAACAATAGTGAATATACACAAGAATTGGTCTTGCGAACATCATCGAAGATGGATGATAAGATATATCAAAGTGCATTAGATAAACAAAACAATGTTAATTCAGAAAAAGAAGAATATAAGGCTTTAACAAATAGTTGTGCAGACGCTGTAAAAGATGTATTAGAAAAAGGACTAGAAATTGAATTACCATCAAAGATAGACCCCAGACCTAATTCTTATTTTAACAAATTGTTGAAAAAGAAAAACGAAATTCAATCTAATATTAACGTACTGATAGATGGAGAAAAATCGGGAACAAAATCTAAATACCCATAAAGACAAAATGCTTGGAGGTTTATTCCATAATTAGAAAAAAAATATGATTAAAATGAAAACAGTATTGAAAATTATTTGTTTAATTGCTCTAATAATGGCTGGTTATTGTACTTTTGAATTGCTTCAATATGGGAAAGCCATTCAAGAAGAAACGCGAATAAGATTGCAAAAACAGAAAGATTATTTTTTAGGGCTTGAATTTGAAGGGGTTGTTGTTGAAAAAAAGTATAATGTTTTTGTCAAAGAAAAACATGAAGATGAATATTCAGTAACACTATTATTGCATCAAATAGAACCAAAACCATCATTTCCTTATAATAGTAATATTTATTTTGATTATACTTGTGATAGTTTACTAACAATTCATATTCCTCAAAATGTTTATAATCAGATTAAAGAAGGGGATACTGTTAAAAAAGAGGTTAATGATTGTAATGTAGTGATAGGTTGTAAATAACTTCTATGGCCACCAAAACAAAAGCTGTTGCTGCGGCTAAAGTTTCCAATGTGTCTAAAAAAGTAACACAAGGGGCATCAAAGATATACACTGCGGTTAAATTTTTGGTAGTATCCCAAAAAGTGTGTAATTTCCAGCAAAAATGAACTTTCTTCACTTCTCCCCAATCTCAAACTTTTTCCCTACCTTTGCACCCCACTAATTCGCAATGCACGTTTCTTCCACATATCGCCCGCAAAACCAACCACTTCCGCAGGGAAACTTGTCGGCAGCTGCGCCTTATACCTTCTCCGCGAAAGAGAAAGACTCGGAAACCTCGCTATCTTACTTTGGCGCACGCTATTACACCAGCGATTTGAGTATTTGGTTGAGCATGGATCCGATGTCTTTCATGCTCCACGTTCGGCCACTCACATGGACAACATGAAAGGTACAAGAACTATTACTGTTGCATATAAAAAAGTAATGTCAGAATTTCAAAGTAATATGAAAGCAGAAAATTATTC
>JAEZOU010000057.1 GCA_023413895.1 Bacteroidota bacterium
ATTTATAAAATGGAGCGCAATATTTCTTTTTTACGACTGCAAAAATATAGTGAAAATCAAAATTTCATTCTCCATAAAATTAGCTATTTTTATTGCCTCAATCACTACTTCTCACTACTAAGAAATATTCATCTTGATAAACAAAAAACAAAACTAGATCTTCATTGTAATTTTCATCTACCTGAAATTAGTAAAATAGGTTAGTTTTAGAGGTAGTATCCCAAAAAGTGTGTAAAAATTGTTTGTGCAAAGATATATTTTTTTTGACATTTGCGAGTGATTTATAATTTTTTACGTTTTGAAATCTGTTTTCACTTCGGCTAGCTTCCGTTTCATCACACTTCAAAGCTAATCCCACCGAAAGTGTTGTTGCTCGTGAACAAAAGCAGTAATCGGGTAGTTGTAGCAGCTCATTTCCGTGGCGACACCATATAAAAGTATTAGTCCCGCCAAAGCGCCGCGAACTTTCAGGCTCTTCTTAAACCTTTTGTTTAATCGTTCAATCCCATTGGTCGTGTAAATCATGGATCTGATGTTGTAGTTGTATTTCAGATAGGTGAAATGAAGTGCTAAACGCTCGTTTTGGAGTTTGCTTGACAGCCAAGGATATTTGCTTTTCCTTTCGGGCATAATCGAACATGCGGCTTACCTGACTGGTGCTGTATTTCTTGCCGTATAATTCCTCAAGTACTACCGTAAATCTTTCGGTAACGATAGCCATTGCTGTAATTCAAGTAATTTTCATTGTGGATTTCGCGTTCCGATTTCATTAAAATTTCGAGACATTTCTTCAAAATCACTTCCAATCCTGCTCCGTTGAGCAATTCGTGTTCTAAAATTTCGTACTTTTGCGCTTGTGTAATTTCCATTTGTTTATTTTTTTAGTTTTGCAAATATATCATATTTGATGGAAATTACACACTTTTTGGAATACTACCCTCCACCTCCTTGCCGTTGATGTAGATGGTTACCCTGCGGGTGCTGCTCTTTGCCATAAACGTTAAGTTTTGGCAAAGATGCTTCAAACGTCCGTCACGGTTAGGGACGGCTACGGGAAAACGCAGTCGTGCTGGTTGACTGCGTTTTCATCTTCAATAATACCGCGACAACGATTGCAACGGTTATGAGCACGAAGTGTGAAATTTGAACGGATAGCGTGCCCGGTCGCCCTTGAAAAAGATTGAAATAAAACTATTTCTTATCAAGGGGAAATTTTTGGTTTAAAATAATATTTAATGCACGTAGGGCTTGTTTAACAAGTCATCATACCTTTTTTCTTTAAGTTTGGAAATCTTATAGTTTCGAGTTCTATTTCTCAAGAGTTGGTAATCATTCCATTTAACAATAACTATATCACCCCTTACTGTTAAACTTGGCCAATCATGATCATCATAGTCTCCCAATTTTTTTCTAAAAAACAACGAGTCTGTAAGATATATTTCGTAAGCATCTCCATCATAAACACCACCATGATATACCTGATATGTTTCAACAAACAAGTTATTAGTAATTCTTTTGGAATTTACATAAGTTTTATTGCTGTTACTTAAGATGTAGGTAAATAACCTGGTGAATCCTATAAGTAACATAAACAAAATAAAAATTAAAGAGAATATCCTTGTTATTATTGATTTTTTGCCGCCCACATTCCTTTTGTGTTGAATTTGAAATCTCGCCATCTGTCTCCTGATTTTAGATTTAGTACACCTGTTAAACAATTTAACCTCCATAAACCTTCAATGATATGTCCGTTGCTGAATGCCTTGTATGTTTCTGCTGCTCCAGCTCCTTTCCATAATATGTAATTAGAAAAGCCAGCAACCTTGCCTGTATATCCAGCATGAAAATTTCCCACATCGGCAGCTGAAGCCCCCGAAAAATAATCACATGAAAAAATTGTACTTGCACCATTTTCATGGTCATATTTCCACGCAATTCCCCAAATAGTACGCATTGGACTTTGGTGGTTGTTGCTATTATTATTCTTCAAATCCCAATCACCGTTAGTTTTTACTTTCTCATAGAAGGATATATAGCGATTTACAATGCCCATTTTGCTTATTTTTCGAGCATATTGAGCACTTAATTGCAATTTGTTATCAAAAAAACCAGATTGATCTATATTGCCACCTAATTCTCCAACTTTTTTGCCTTCGCCTCCTGTATTATTTAATACTCTTCTTTGTGCACTTATGTCTGCCTCGGTTGTTCCACTTTTATGCAAGTATACGCTATTGTCTCCATCATCATAATGAGCTATAATATTCCCATACTTATCTATATGCTCGGAAATCTCTTCCCCATTCGGATCTACCAACATTACTGGGTTGTCCGCACAGTAAACATAGGAACTTAACGAGGGATATTTCACCGCCATCGGGTCCACGCTAAGCCAGATGCTTAGGTCGCTGCTGTAATAGCGTGCGCCAAAGTAAGATAGGCCGGTTTCCGAGTCCTTTTCTTTCGCGGAGAAGGTATAAGGCGCGGCTGCCGACAAGTTTCCCTGCGGAAGTGGTTGGTTTTGTGGGCGATATGTGGAAGAAACGTGCATTGCGAATTAGTGGGGTGCAAAGGTGGGGAAAAAGTTTGAGATGGGGGAGAAGAGAAATTTAGTTCGATTCGGGAAGAAGTGAAGAAAGTTCATTTTTGCAAATACACCTAAATATTTGCTGGAATTTACACATTTTTTGGGGAAAGTGTATGTTTTATACTCATTGATTAAATATTTATCTGTACTTTAACTTATACAAAAGGTCATTTTGTTGTGTTTTAGGGATCGATAGCGTATAAATCAAAACTAACCACTTCCCATTTACCATCAATAATTAAAAGTTTAGCACCAATAAGTGCCTCTTTACCCTCTATTATAAAACTCGTAAGAAAATCGGCTTCCTTACATGTTTCATAAGTAGTACACGCCTCTAACTGAAATTCTGTTCCATACCAATAATAATCGCCACTATATTCTTCATCAACAAAATTCAATTTTGGGTTTTGTGCTTTCAATAAAGATCTCATATTTGGTATCTCTGTTAATAAGGTGTATAAAAAAATTGTATCCTTACCAGATAGGGAATTCAATAATTGGACTTGTTGAGAAGCAAAAAATGCTGTTATTATTTGGGAACCAATATCTATCCTTTCTTTGCGTGAAAGTTTATAGGGATCCTCACAACATTGTGCATAAGATGCAAATGAAATAAAACATACTGAAATTATCAATAAATACCTTTTCATAATGTATCCTAATTATCAAAATCTGCATTTATCTGTCCGTATCCTCGGAAAACATAATCATTCTCTCCTTTGGGTTGTTTCCATGACCCGTCTTTTTGTTTTTCAAAAACATACACCTTCTCTCCAAAATTATTGGGATCTGAATCGGACGTAGTACTAAGAACATTTAAAGTCATTGTTTCAACTATTTTCCCTTCATCATCTTCGTATGATCCTGATATGGGAACATCATTCAACAATACTGCATGGCCTTGCATATCTCCAGCCTCTCCCATGAAAACAATATCACCTAATTCCCCCTTACTTATATCTGTAACAAATGAACGATCAGTACCATCACCATGTTTGAACCAATTCATTCCCCCATTCTCTGTAGAACGCCCTCTAAAACCTCCTGATTTTGTAGCAAAACCTGTTTCCTTCAAATAGTTTGAAACTTTCTCTGAAGAATTCATGTATGCAATAAAACAAGCATCATAACATACCATCTCATGAGGTATAGTTCCTCTTTTATAAACCCATCCATTCTGGTCGTTAAAATATCTTGCAAACCCTATTCCTTTATTTGATAAATTATTTCTTGCCCATAATAATGCTGGAAGATTCTCCTCCCCATTCGGGTCCACCAACTTAATCGGATTATCAGCGCAATACGTATAAGGCGACAATGACGGATATTTGTCACTCATCGGGTCCACACTCAGCCAAATGCTCAAATTGCTAGTGTAATAGCGTGCGCCAAAGTAAGATAGGCCGGTTTCGGAGTCGCGTTCTTTTGCGGAGAAGGTATAAGACGCCGTTGCCGACAAGTTTCCCTGCGGAAGTGGTTGGTTTTGTGGGCGATATGTGGAAGAAACGTGCATTGTGAATTAGTGGGGTGCAAAGATAAGGAAAAAGTTTGAGATTGGGGGAGAGTAGAAAATGAAATTTTATTGCTATAATTTTCCTATTGAAGGACTGCAGTCTTGGAAAACTATCGGTTATTTCGTATTGTTTTTATATCAATACTTACACAATAAATATATAAAAAAGATGATTATAATCAAATTAAATGCAGAGACAATTTTTCCATACATAATAAAAACTTCTAAATGTTCCATTGTAATACAGCCGTATGTAAGGTCAATAGCGCAGTTCAACATAGCTAATAATAGAAACACTAATAAAATTAGAGAACATACAATTAGTAAAACAATCGTAATTTTTTCTTTACGTGACATAGTATTAAAATTCATTATTAACCTCATTGGTAACATTTCTCACACAAGAAGAGTTCTGCTCCGAACAATCTTGAAGATATTTTTGAAGACTTGCTGGCGATATAGGTTGAGTGGTATATTCTGTAGGGATAGGAGATGTAAAAAAAGAATAATGATATTGTTTTCTTAAAAAATTAATCTTTGTTCCTCCAGCTTTTGTTCCTGCAATAGTTTTTGACACACAATTATTATTGAAAAGATTATATTCATCAATGACGCGAGCATTATCTGGTATCCCAAATTTATTAGATTTAGAATTGTAGTAATCAACTTCTACTCCATTTAACGGCCGTCCATTCAAAAATAAATTATTAAAATAGGAATCAACTTGAGAATCTGATGCATCTAAAATCTCATAGCATTGCGCATTCTTATCATTTAACTCATGTCTGATATACCTTATCGCTTCTTTACCTCTCAAACACAATAAAACGCCTTTCCCTGTTGGATCATAACTATTCGCACTTGATTTTCCCTTCCCTCCCCCTAAGTATCGTCCGTAAGTATATACTACAGTATTTTTCCCCTCTCCAGTTGTAATAAAAACATGTCCCGTTCCTTTTGTTTCACAATATATCTTAGGTTTCTCCCCATTCGGGTCCACCAACTTAATTGGGTTATTTGCACAATAAACATATGGGCTGAGTGAAGGATATTTCGCAGACATCGGGTCAACACTGAGCCAAATGCTCAAATCGCTGGTGTAATACCTTGCCCCAAAGTAAGATAGCGAGGTTTCCGAGTCTTTCTCCTTGGCGGAGAAGGTATAAGACGTAGTTGCCGACAAGTTTCCCTGCGGAAGTATTTGGTTTTGTGGGCGATATGTGGAAGAAACGTGCATTGCGGATTAGTTGGGTGCAAAGGTAGGAAAAAAGTTTGAGATTGGAGAGGAGTGTTGAATTTATATGCTTATGTTTTAATATAAATGAAGGTTTCTTAAAGTATCATTTAGCAGAAAACAGCTTGTTTTACATACTAAAGCTATTTATTTCTCTA
>JAEZOU010000087.1 GCA_023413895.1 Bacteroidota bacterium
CACAATCAAGAAGCACTAAAGAAACAACTCTCTAAATTCTTGGATTTTAGCGATGATAAACCTAATGCTGCAATTTTGGTAAACAATTACGATTGGATGAGCCAATTTTCATTTTTAGATTTCATTCGTGACATTGGAAAGCACATCACAGTTAACTATATGATGGCAAAAGACTCTGTTAAGAAGCGTTTTAACGGCGAAGGCGAAGGGATGTCTTTTACCGAATTTTCATATCAATTGGTACAAGGATACGATTTTCTCTATCTGAATCAAAACTACAATTGTAAACTTCAGATGGGTGGGTCCGACCAATGGGGCAATATCACCACAGGAACAGAGCTAATCCGCCGCAAATCAAACGGAGAAGCTTTTGCGCTTACTTGTCCGCTTATCACCAAAGCAGATGGTAGCAAGTTTGGAAAGACGGAAAAAGGCAATATCTGGCTTGACCCAGAAAAAACTTCTCCTTACACATTCTACCAATTCTGGTTGAACTGCTCAGACGAGGATAGTAAACGCTACATTCGCATCTTTACACTCCGTTCTAAAGAGGAGATTGAGGCGATGGAAAAAGAACACGAAGCAGCTCCACACCTTAGAATTTTACAAAAGACATTGGCTCGCGACCTAACCACCCGCGTTCACTCAGCAGAAGATTTACAAGCTGCAGAAAATGCCTCTGAAATTCTTTTCGGAAAAGGAACTTCTGAATCGCTTGCCTCCCTCTCCGAACAGATGTTCTTAGCGGTATTTGATGGCGTTCCTCAAGTGGAAATCAGCAAAGAGCTACTCAATAATCCTATCGGTATTGTTGATTTCTTGACAGAACACACACAAATTTTTGCCTCCAAAGGAGAAGCACGCAGAATGCTGAAAGATAATGGCGTGGCTATCAACAAAAACAAAGTCCAAGAGAACTTTGTTATCGACAAAACAAGCCTAATGAACAACAAATATATCTTGGTTCAAAAAGGAAAGAAAAACTATTATATAATCATTGTAAAATGA
Organism: Bacteroidota bacterium; assembly: GCA_023413895.1. Taxonomy (GTDB): domain Bacteria; phylum Bacteroidota; class Bacteroidia; order Bacteroidales; family WCHB1-69; genus JAEZOU01. Next base: position 1,009 of record JAEZOU010000087.1, read on the forward strand.
GTTGGAGTATCATTATCATATTAATAATCATCGGATTAGTAGCTCTTTTGCTTGAATTTATTGCTATTCCAGGTGGCATTGTAGGCGTATTAGGAGGAATGTGCGTTATTGGCAGCATCATCATTGCATACAGCGAATATGGTGTTACCGCTGGTCACATCACACTTGTCTCTACACTAATAGCACTAATTCTGATGTCAATCTTCTTTCTCCGAAGCAAATCTTGGAAAAGAATGACTTTGGATACCACCATCGACAGCAAAGTGAATGAGGATGCCAATAGAGTTTCTGTCGGAATGGAAGGAATCTGCATTACAAAACTATCGCTTTCTGGCAACGCTAAATTTGGCGACAATATCGTGGAGGTTACTTCAGAACACGGATACATTAATGAAAACACCTCCATTATCATTACAAAAATTGAAGGAAATAAAATCATTGTTAAACCTAATAACTAAAATCTATGAACACCCTAAGTATTTTATTATTTACAACATCAGGAACGGGATTAGTACTTACCGTATTTGCCATCACAATCCTTTTCATCCTTTTCTTATGGATGGTTCCTCTCGGACTTTGGTTCAATGCTCTTTTGAATGGCGTTCACATCTCGTTAATCCAGCTAATTTTAATGCGTTGGAGAAAAGTTCCCCCACATATCATTGTAAACTCAATGATTACAGGAACCAAAGCAGGCATTAAATTAAACCGCGACCAATTAGAAGCCCACTACTTAGCTGGCGGACACGTAATTCCTGTTGTTAACGCACTTATCTCTGCCGACAAAGCCAATATTCCTTTAGACTTCAAAGCAGCTACCGCCATTGACTTGGCAGGTCGTAATATTTTGGAAGCAATCCAAACTTCTGTAAATCCAAAAGTTATCAACACTCCTCCAGTAGCAGCAGTCGCAAAAGATGGTATCCAATTGATCGCCAAAGCACGCGTTACAGTAAGAACTAACATCAAGCAATTGGTTGGTGGTGCTGGTGAGGAAACCATTATCGCTCGCGTAGGAGAAGGTATTGTTACCGCTATCGGCTCTGCACTTTCTCACAAAGAGGTTTTAGAAAATCCAGATTCTATCTCAAAAGTGGTTTTAGAAAAAGGACTTGACTCTGGAACCGCATTTGAAATTCTCTCTATTGATATTGCTGATATTGACGTCGGTAAAAATATCGGTGCTATTCTTCAAATGGACCAAGCAAATGCCGACAAAAACATTGCACAAGCGAAAGCAGAAGAACGTCGTGCTATGGCAGTAGCTTCCGAACAAGAGATGAAAGCGCTAGCTCAAGAAGCACGCGCAAAAGTAATACTTGCAGAAGCAGAAGTTCCTCTTGCTCTTGCTGATGCCTTCAGAAATGGAAATTTAGGCGTGATGGATTACTACAAATTGGAAAATATCAAAGCTGATACCCAAATGAGAGAATCTATTGGAAAACCTAAAGCAAACAATGAGAAAAATAACCAAAACTCAAGTAAATAATTTTTAAAACAACGGGGAATGGAAATCCCATTCCCCCTAATATATTCAATTATGAAAAGGATATTTGCAATCATCTTATTAATATTGCCAGCTATGTTAGCAACAGCACAAATACAACTTCCTCCTGCAAAGTGGAATAGCGATATTACTTTAGATAAAGCTCTTAGAAAACGCCAAAGTAACCGCACCTTCTCTGATAAAAAAATTGATGAACAAACCATCTCTAATCTTCTTTGGGCTGCAAATGGTATCAATAGGCAAGATGGCCGCAGAACAGCACCTTCTGCAAGAAATTGCCAAGAAATCGACATCTATCTCTTTACTGAAGATTTTGTTTATCTATATCTTCCAAAAGAACATCAATTAAAAGTGGTTTTAGATGGAGACCATAGAGGCGAAGCTGCCATTCAACCTTTTGCACAAAAAGCTCCTCTCCTACTCGTTTTCGTGGCTAATTATGAAAAAATGGGAGATATGGACGATGAATCCCGCGAATTCTATGGCGCTACCGATTGCGGATTTGTTAGCCAAAATGTGTACCTATTCTGTGCTGCAGAAAAATTAAATACTGTTGTTTTAGGTATGATTCATCGAGATGGAATCAAAGATCTACTTAATATCAATGGAAAAGCCATTTTAGCACAACCTATTGGATACGAAAAATAACTTTAATATCTCTCAACAAAATGTACTTCGAAGAGGACGACGAAAAACAACTTCTGCAAGATTTTAAAGCAAAAATCAAAAAAGGAGAAACCCCTTACTACGATTCTGTTCAAATGGAGATAATTTTGGAAGAGTTGTTTTTACAAATGGACCAAAAATATATTCCCCATGCGGTAGCTTTGGCAATTCAGCTTTTTCCTAAGAATATGATTTTTCATCTTTACAAAGTGAAAGAACATATTCTTAAATATGAATTGGATAAGGCAGAGGAGAAACTTAGCGATATTGAGCAAAAATTTCCACCCTGCTCCGATATTTATATGGAACGTATTGCCTTAACGCACCTGCAAAATCCATCCCTCGACATCAGTCCACTCATCAAAAAAGCTTTAAAGTTAGATCCTAATAATGAGGAGTTACGTATTATGCTGTGCCTTGAATATTGCAAAAATGGCACAATTGAAAATGCTATTGAACAGATGAAAATTCTCATTCCTAATGATGAATTTCCAGAAGAGCATTTTGCTGACATCACCAGCTATATGACAATTGCGGAAATGCTTCCTAATTGCTATAAATTTTTCCAAGGCCTAACGGAAGAATTTCCGCTTCATGCTGCTGTTTGGTGCTACTTTGGCGTTTCCTGCACATTACTCGAAAAGTTAGAAGAAGCAATCGAAGCATTTCAATTTTCAATCGCATGCGATGAATCATATACTATGGCTCATTTTATGCTAGGGCAAGCCTACTTCATTGATAGACAATTTGAAAAGGCAATAAAACACCTTTCCGAAACTTTAGAAGATGAACTCTACAACCACTCTGCTTATCGCTATTTTGGTGATTACGAATTGCTTTGTGGGAGATACGACGAAGCACTCCGATACTATCGTCAGTCGCTCGACCTTAGCAGTTCCGAATTTGCACTTTGTGGAATCATCAAAACCCTTACCGCAATGGGAAAATCTGACGAAGCAGAACCTTTTGTCAACCAATTAATATCAGAAACATTTATCACTCCTGATGCTTTTCCCGATGTTTGCTCTATCCTTATAGACAAAGGAAAAAGAGATCTAATTCCTACCATTATTGACAGAACTTTGACAGGATATACCCATTATCGTAACTTCTTCGAAGACCTCTTTGACTTTTTTCTCACCAAAAAAGAGTATCAATTAGGACTTGATATTTTTGAAATTTACCTTAGGTTAATGGATGAACATCGTATTGCAGACGATTACTACTACTACTGCGCCGCTTTGAATTTCCTTCTTAACAGAATCGAAACAGGCATCACTTTTCTCCACGATGCACTACTTTTCAATTTTGAAAAACATCAAGAATTTCTTAGTTGGGACCCTTCTTTTGCTGAAAATGAAAAAATTATCGACTTAATTCAAAAATACAAAAATTAATGAAAAAAATCGCCATTTTTCTACTTTTACTTCTTAGCTTAACCTCTATTCAAGCTCAAAATCAAGACTCATTACAAGCTCCACAAGAAAAAGAGAAAGGTATTCTGTCCACATATACAGATAATCTCAACTACTACACCATCACACTATTAATGACAATTGAAAGTTCATTTATTCCGTTTCCTTCAGAGGTTATAGTTCCTCCTGCAGCCTACAAAGCATGTATAGAAGGAGAACAACTACACGTTACAAATAATAAGTTTGTAAATGTTCTTTTTGTTATTCTCTGTGCTACGTTAGGTGCACTCTTGGGAGCTTGCATCAACTACTTCTTAGCACTTGGATTAGGTCGCCCCGTACTTTATTGGTTCGTCGAAACCAAAGTTGGGCATCTTTGTATGCTGAATAGCAAAAAGTTACAAACTGCAGAAGATTACTTTATCAAAAAAGGAAATATCTCCACCCTTATCGGACGACTCATTCCTGCCGTACGTCAACTCATCTCTATTCCCGCAGGATTAGCAAAAATGAAAATTCCCGCATTCCTTTTCTATACAGCTTTAGGCGCTACAATCTGGAATATAATTCTGGCCATCTTGGGATATCTCGCTAGCGGACAACAAGAGTTAATCGAAAAATATAGCCACGAGTTTTCAATCATAATTCTTTCTGCCATTGCCATCGGAATTTGCTATGTAGTTTTCAAGGCATTTTTCAAAAAGAAAAAAAATAGTGATTCAGCGAATGTTGCAGAATAAACGAAGATTTGGACTTATCGGTTATCCTTTAGGGCATAGTTTCTCCCCTACCTATTTTGAAAAAAAATTTAGGAGGGAAAAGATTGAAGATGCAGAATATCTTTTATTTCCTCTTTCTGAAATTACACAAATTCGCAACTTTATAAAGCAGAATCCTACTTTACAGGGATTTAATATTACTCATCCTTACAAAAAAGAGATTCTTCCATTTTTAGATGATATTGACGACGAAGCGGCACGTGTCGGCGCTGTTAATTGCGTTCTCATTCAAAGAACAGGCTCACAAACTTTGCTCAAAGGCTATAATACCGACGTTATTGGATTTGCGCAAACCCTTGCTCAACTCCATCTTGACACTCCTACTGCCGCACTGATTTTAGGAACAGGCGGAGCTGCACAAGCCGTAACTGCTGCACTCAAAAAATTGGGGTGCGCCATCACTTTCGTTTCTAGAAATAAAAAAAATGATACATTAACGTACGAATCGTTAACATCAGAAATAATTAGCCAACATCTACTCATCATCAACACCACGCCTCTCGGCATGTACCCCAACAATAACAGCTTTCCTATTATCAATTATGAAGAATTAACTCAATACCATACGCTAATCGACCTAATTTATAATCCTGAAGAAACTATATTTTTAAAAAAAGGGAAGGCAAAAGGGGCTCGAACCTGCAATGGAATGAATATGCTCATTTCGCAAGCTGAAGCAAGTTGGAAAATTTGGAACAACAATTTTTAATATCTTTCCGCTAATAAATCTTATTCCTATGAAAATCTTTTCAAAAGAGTTTTTTGAAAAACAGAATCTATACGATGTAATTTTTAAATCAGATACACGAGAGGGAAAATTATTTGATATTTACCTTCTTATCGTTATCCTATTTAGCGTTTTATTAGTCATTTTAGATAGTATTGATATACTACACCAACATCTGAAAGTTCTATTTCTGACCTTGGAATACGCCATTACGCTAATGTTCATCTGCGAATATGTACTTCGGATTTACTGTTGTAAAAAACCGATGGAGTATGTCATCTCCTTTTATGGAATCGTTGACTTCATCACCATCTTCTCTAGTTTACTCAGTATTTTTCTACCCGTAGCGCAATCATTAGTGATTATTCGGATTCTACGAGTTCTTCGAATTTTCCGAATTTTAAATATGAAAAAATTCCTTTCTGAAGGAACCATACTAATAAACTCGCTAAAGCAAAGTTTCCATAAAATTATCATCTTTATGCTCTTTGTGCTGGTAATTGCCATCATCTTAGGTGCAATAATGTTCCTTTTTGAAAGCGAACGAAACCCTGCAATCTCTAGCATTCCCAAAGGAATCTATTGGGCGATTGTCACCTTAACAACTGTAGGATATGGAGATATTACACCGCACACCGACATTGGTATGTTCATCTCAGGCGTTGTAATGATTTTGGGTTACGCAATTATTGCCGTTCCCACAGGTATTGTAACTGCCAATATGGCAAAAAATTACCAAAATAAAAATCTAAAAAATTGCCCACATTGTCAAAATCCGATTGAAGAAAACTCTTTCTTTTGTAAATACTGCGGAACAGAGATAAGAGAACACACAAAAGAAGCAAATAACAATACACAAAAATTATAAGAAAAGTCTTTCGTCAATTCAGAAAAATATATAATTTTGCAGGCAAGAAAATAAAATTAAAAAACCTTAAAAATAGAAAAATGAATACAGAACTATCAAAATTGTATCCGCAGAAAATGTGGGAATGCTTCGCAAATATTTGTGACATTCCACACCCATCAAAACATGAAGAGAAAATATTAGCTTGGTTAAAAAATTGGGCTAAAGAGAATAATATTGACTTCGAACAGGACGAAACTGGAAACCTCCTTTTCCGCAAACCTGCTACTCCAGGCATGGAAAATCGCATTCCAATCATTTTGCAAGGTCACATCGATATGGTTCCTCAAGCCAATAGTGATGTAAAACACGACTTTTTGAAAGATCCTATCAAGCCTGTAATTGATAACGGTTGGGTACACGCAACGGGTACTACTCTTGGTGCTGACAATGGTATGGGATGTGCTGCGGCAATGGCAGTACTTCTTTCTAAAGATATCGCTCACGGTCCCGTAGAAGTTTTGGTTACCGTTGACGAAGAAACTGGAATGACTGGTGCTTTCGGATTGAAACCTGGTATGGTAAAAGGTAAAATTCTTATGAACCTTGACTCCGAAACTGAAGGCGAACTTTATGTAGGTTGCGCTGGCGGCTTAGATGCAACTTTTGAACTTCCTTACAGATTAGTAGATACTCCTGAAACCCACATCGCTTACCAAATCGCTATTACAGGCCTCAAAGGCGGTCACTCAGGAATGGATATTATCTTGGGGCGCGCAAATGCTAACAAGGTAATGACTCGCTTACTCAGAAAATTAGCGACAAAATTCGGTGCTCAAATTGCAGACATTAAAGGTGGAAGTTTAAGAAATGCCATTCCTCGCGAAGCATTCGTAACTGTTACTTTCAACGCTACCCGCGAAAAGAGATTTTTGGCTTATATTAACGAATTTGCAGATTTCGTTAAGAAGGAATTCTCAGCTACTGAACCTTCATTCTCTATTGAATGCAGTAAAGTAGATACGCCGGCTAAAGTGATGGATAGAAACTCTCGCAACAAAGCTATCAACATGGTATTAGCAATTCCAAATGGCGTGATGAGAATGAGCGATTCAATGCCTAACTTGGTAGAAACTTCCAACAATTTGGCAGTAGTAAAAACTGATGGAGAAAAGGTTATCGTTCTCAACTTAATGCGTAGCTCTGTTGAATCTGCAAAAGATGCATTAGCCGATAAAATGTGTGCAATTGCTGAAATGGCAGGTGCTAAAATAGAATTAACAGGTGGATATCCTGGTTGGAAACCTAACCTTGAATCTACAATATTCAAAACTATGAGCAAGGTTTACCGTGAAAAATTTGGCAAAAAACCAAAAGTAATGGCTATCCACGCTGGTTTGGAATGCGGATTATTCGGTACTTGCTATCCAGAATGGGAAATGATCTCCTTCGGCCCTACTATTCTTTATCCACACTCTCCAGATGAAAAAGTGAATATCGACAGCGTTGGAAAATTCTGGGATTTCCTTGTTGAAACTTTAAAAAATATTCCTGCTGAATAATTATGCGTTTAGATAAACTCTTAGTTGAAAAAAAACATTTCTCATCTCGTGAGAAAGCTCAACTAACAATTTCACAAAAACTTGTAAAAGTAAATGGTGAGATTGTTGATAAGAGTTCTAAAGATATTGACGAAACCGCTACGATTGAAATTATTGACATTTTCAATAGATACGTCAGTCGTGGCGGTTTAAAATTGGAAAAGGCGATTACCGATTTTTCTTTGGATTTCAAAGGAAAACGAGTTTTGGATATTGGAGCTTCTACTGGTGGATTTACAGATTGCGCATTACAAGCAGGTGCCGATTTTGTATTTGCTGTGGATGTTGGCACTGAACAATTGAGTCCTACTTTACAAAATCATCCTCGCGTTAAATTTCTTGAAAACAAAGATTTTCGGGAACTATCATTAGAAGAAACTGGTGGAAAGCCATTCGACTTTATCGTTTCTGATGTCTCTTTTATTTCACTTACCTATATCATTCCCTACTTGGCACCATTTCTCGCTGAAAATGGAAAACTAATGCTACTTATTAAACCACAATTTGAGGCAGGAGCCTCTTTCCTCTCCAAAAGTGGAATTGTAAAAGATGATAAAGGGTTAAAAATTTCGATACAAAAAGTTGAATTAGAAGCTATAAACAATGGATATTTCCTTAACAACTTATCCATTTCTACTCTTTTTGAAAAAAATAAAAATGTAGAATTTTTAGCGCTTTTCTCTAAAAAAAACACCCAATTTAGCGTTAATTTCCCAAAATTATTCACAGAAGTAAAAAATATAAAGAAAAATATCATATAAATGTATATTTTTGCACATTAAATAGAAAAATCACAATAAAACCGACGACTCAGATGGGATATAACAGAGTACAATTTATGAAAAAGATTATGCTTTCTGTGTTGAGTTTGATGATTTCGACATTCATCTTTGCACAACACACCATTACAATCACACTAACTACCGACCAGTATGGTAGTGAAACTACTTGGAAGGTTTTTGACATTGCAAACAACAATGCTGTAGTTGCACAAGGTGGTCCTTACACTAACGTATCTCAGGCACAAACAATTGCACCAATTTCAGTTGACGGTACAGGTTGTTATGTTTTCGTTATTTATGATGAATACGGAGACGGAATGCAAGCTGGATATGGCAATGGTAACTACACCGTTTCATACGATGGTGTACAAGTAGCATCCGGTGGAAACTTTGGCGCATACGCTCAACATCACGTAGGTGGCGACGGCTGTCCAACTGATGATATCGCTATGGTACAAATCACATCTGCACCATATTGCCAACTTAGCAACACCCTTACTATCACTGGTATAATGGGAAGCTATGGTACATCAACAGAATCATACGATGTTACTTACAAAATTGACAACGGAGATTGGGTTACTGATCATAATGTAACCTGCAACATTGGAATGTATGAAACTCACACATTCACACACAACATTCCTGCATCTTTCACTACTGCAGGCTCTCATACAGTCACTGTTAAAGTACATAATCCTAATGGTGTTACAGATGAAAATCCAACAGATAATGAGCTTTCATTTGATGTAACTGTTTATGAAAATGCTATAGAAAGAAAAGTTCTTTTAGAACACTTCACAACTGCACAATGTCCTAACTGTCCTGCTGCAACACAAAACTTAACGACTTGGATGAGTTCAAGACCTAATGTAGCTTGGATGGCACACCACGTTGGATATTATACAGATGCTTTCACCGTTTCTGAAAGTAACACTATGCTAGCATTCTATAATGCTGGTGGTAGCACATACGCACCTGCTATTATGTTAGACAGAACCCATATTTCTTCAACAGGTGATCCTGGTCCTGTATTCTTCCCATCTGCATCTATTACTCCTACTCTTATTGATGCTCAATTAGCAGTTCCTTCTTTCGTAAGTCTTGATATTGAAGGTACATTATCAGAAAATGAACAATATATTAACGTTACCGTTTCTGGTGAATTCGTAGCAGATGTCAATTTAGGCAATCTAAAACTTTCTGTTTACATTACTGAAGATGGACTTGCTGGCGCACAAGCAGGAGCTTCTAACTACACTCACAACCACGTAGTTCGCGATGCTTTATCAGAAACTATCGGTGACGATGTTTTCACATCTACAACTGCAGGTTCTACTTTCAGCAAAACATATACATACAGATTAAATGATAGCTGGAAACCTGAAAATTGTAAAGTGATTGCTTTCGTTAATAATTGGGACCCACAAAATGTAAACAATCGCGAAGTTCTTAACACTGAATTTATTGACGTTTCTGCACTTAGTGTTGACATTGATGAAAACGGCCTTAACAATTTATCTATCTATCCTAATCCTGCAAACAACATTGTAAACGTGTACGCTCCTGGTATGGAAAAAGTTGAAATTTTGAACTCATTAGGTCAAGTGGTTTACAATAGCAATATGGTTAATACCGAAATGCAAATCAACATTGAATCACTTACTGAAGGTATCTATTTCATCCGTGTAAGCGGTGCTCAAGGTTCAAAAGCACAAAAATTGATCAAGAAATAGTGATATTTCCAAGTCATAATGACAAAATCCCTCATCCTCAGATGGGGGATTTTTTTATTGTTGGTTAGTAAAAAGCTAATAGCTGTATCTGATAGAATGGTAGTGTACCCGCCTGTTTCGAAGAGTATTCCATTTTTACCTATTTTCTCCGCTCCACCTTTGATTTTATCCAAGAACTATTAGCCCTAGGTGAGACCGCAGAAGTACTATTACCCAATATATTACGCAAGAAAATCTCCCAATTTGGCAAGATTATTGGAAAGAGAAACAACTAAAAAGACCCTTTTATCAAGCAGATCTATTTTTTTCCCACAACTACTCTTCCTACACTTCTACCCTTACTTCCCGTTTGAACAATTATGGTTTCACCTACTCGATACGGATTTCTTAATGTTGTGTGGGTGTGCCCACCAATAATTAAGTCGATCCCTACTACCTGATTTGCAAGAGTTTGATCATTAATATTTTCTGTATCATACCCTAAATGTGAAAGACAGATAACAAAATCGCAATGGTGCTCCGTTTTAAGAATTTGCACTATTTCTTTCGCCTTTTCAATCGGAGCCAAATAGGTTACCTCCTCCAAGGTTCCTGGAAATACCAAGCCTTCCATATTCACAGTTAAACCGAAAATCCCAACTCGATACCCACACTTTTCTATAATAACATAAGGCTTTACAATCTTCTGTAAATTTCTATCCTTAAACTGATAATTAGCACAAACCACCTGAAAATCTGCCTTTTTCAATCGTTTTCCAAGTTCTTTACACCCAAAATCGAACTCATGATTTCCCAAAGTTACCACATCATACCCCATCATATTCATCAACTCAATTTCTGCAACTCCCTTAAAAACATTGAAATAGGGAGAACCTTGGGAAAAATCTCCTGCATCTAGCAACAAGGTACAATCAGCTGTATCGCGAACCGATTTCAAGTACTCCATTCTTGCCAAAACGCCCCCCAACCTACTATCTTTTGAAACGTAAGGGTCAATCTGACTATGCGTATCGTTGGTATGCAAAACTACAAGATTTTTTTGCGCTATCACCGAAAGCGAAAAAAGGAATATTCCTAAAATCAACAAAACTCTTTTCATCGTATCTTCACTATTTAATATGTTCACCGCGCGCACTTATCTTCTTCACCTCCTCCAAAATTCCGTCGCGCAACAACTGCATCGTATTAGCAATCTGCTTAAATTCAACATTTTTCAGGATATTATCTCCTCCAGAAGCTATAAAATCAACCGTTACTATGCGATAGGTTTCCTCTGGAACCAAGTTCTTTCCGTTGACAATAATCTTCTGATTATTCTCTGCAATTTGCAATCCATAAAATGCTGCCACATCTCGTTTTCGCTCTACTTCTACTATTTTTTGCAACTCACTTCCTTTAATATCCAACAACACAATTAGGTTTTCAAACGGCACAATACGATAAAAATCACCAACAGTCAACATTCCTTGCGGCAACGATGCTCGAATACCGCCATAATTCAGTAGTGCAATATCCACAGAATCACCATCTTGCATTACAGAAAGAGTTTGTACGTGTTCACAAAGCAAGCGTGTTAGTAGGTACGGCAACGCATTCGGAATATCATTACTCAACTCCCGATCTGAGTATCCTACCTCAACATTCATCTGCTGATCCATCTTCCGTTTCAAACGTTTTAAATAACGCTCCATATTGTCATCTTGAGAAGAGAGATATTGCTCATCAATCGCATCTAAATGATAAGACTTTACCTCAATTTGTCCAAAAACAGAGGTAAGAATGAGAAATATAAATGTATTAAAGAAGAGAAACTGTTTCATAATCATCATTTTTGCGTTGAGAGAGTATCTGTAAGTTGTCTTAACAGCGTTTGAAACGGTATTTGCTTCCGTTTGCTTTCCTGAATCAGCAGATTGTAATTATCCCGATAGCTTAGATATTCATTAATTTTCATTATGCAAGGGTCAAATTTTTGGTCAGGATTAATAAAATTCAACGTTTGTTCAATAAAATTCCAACCGAAATTGTATAGATTAGCATCTGTAATCATCAATAATATAACCTCTTGATTAAAAATAGTTTCCTTACGTACTGAGTCAGAAATATACAAATCTGGCGAGAAAATATCAGGCCAAGGCGTCCGGTTATAGTACCAATATTGATGCTCATCAGTAAAAAGGTGGTTTACAATTCCTACATTGAAAAATCCCCAATAATAACTATCCGCAATTGTCAGTGTACGAAGCTTTTTCGTAGAGGAGTCGCTTTGAAATACGTATATAGGATAGCAGAGTTTCTCTCCAGGTAGCGGACGTAGAAGATTCATCGGTGGTTCCAAATCATAATCTAAATCCTTATGTTTCATAGAAATCGTATCACCCAAATAGACCAGTTCCGCCAAATTAATATCACAACTTCTCTCTATAAATCGCATCAAGGTATCCACAGCCGTCCATAATCCATACGAATTCCAATGCACACCATATTTGGAATAGAGTGGATATTCACTTTCTTTCCGTTTCTCACAAAAATACTCATTCATATCCAGATAATTCACTCCAAGACGATTACAATGATATATATAGCGTTCATAATTTGTCGTATCTCGTTGCCAACAGAAATCATGCTTTGGCATAAACTCAGGATAAACATGACCTTTTCCTGGAATAAAAACAGGTAATAGATGTATATTATATTGTTCTAAAAGTTGAGTTTGTAACTGTTTCAGAAGTGTGGTTTTATAAGAAACAACCTCCTCCCCTACGAAGTTTATGCCCAATTCTGCTTCGATATAATATTTCTCATAAAAATAATCTTGCTGACCTACGACAAGGTTTTGAGTCGTAGTATAACGAAATAGTTGATACATCAACTCATTATATGAACGGGTCCAATAGTTGGAAAAGCCCACCAATTGTTTCACATCATCTTCGGTTTTCTCTTGGAAACTATTGTTTAAAAAGTTTTTCATGGTAAAGTGTTTAAATGAGAAAGATTCATCCTCCTTACCAAAAAGAGCAGGTCCCTTTAACGACTCAAAGGGGGAAAATAGCAGAGGTACAATCAGTATCAGCATACTGAAAAGAAAGAGAAAAGCTAAGATTGATTGTCGTTTCTGCATAGTTAAAATCTAAAATAAATAAAAGGGTTAAAACTACCGGAAAGGATAGCACCACCGCAAAGTAGGTACAACAAAATAGCGATTATGAAAAAAAACACAATTCTTACTATAGGTGCTTTTTCATCAAAGACACGTTGCGGAAGGGCTTCTAACTTGGAGATCAATCCCATAAAAGAGAAGATAAAAGCAAGAATAAAGATGAATAAGAAACGGCTATCAAACACAAATCCATCAGGTCTAAATTCGCAGATAAATAACTTACGAAAATAGAGGAATGCATATTGTAACGAGTCAGCACGGAAGATTACCCACCCCATAACAACGATAAAGAAAGTAACAATAGCAGCGGGAATTCTCCCTATCCGATTTAGGAATTTCAATAGGAATAGCTTATCTGCAACAATAAAGAATCCGTGAAAGATTCCCCAAGCTACAAAAGTCCATGCATCACCATGCCACAATCCAGAGATGAGAAATACTAACCATAAATTAATATAGGTACGTTTTCTTGAGATGCGATTTCCACCAAGTGGAATATACAGATAATCCATCATCCATTTACCCAAAGTAATGTGCCAACGCTTCCAGAACTCCGAAATACTCCGAGAAATATATGGAAAATTAAAGTTTTCAGGAAAGTTAAATCCCATCATTCGCCCCAAACCTAATGCCATATCTGAATAACCCGAGAAGTCAAAGTAGATTTGGAAAGTATAAGCTAAAATACCAATCCAAGCCGTTCCAGTTGAGAAATCATTGGGAGAAATAGAAAAAATAGAATCTACTTGTTCACCCAAAACATTCGCTATAAGTACCTTTTTTGAAAGACCGACTACAAATCTAATAAATCCGATTACCCTTGCATCGAACACATTCTCTTCATTCCTATGAAGCAGCTGATGTTCAATCTCCTTAAATCGCACAATCGGACCTGCTATCAATTGGGGAAACATCAAGATATAAACAGCATAATCTTGGATCCTCCGTAAAGGTTGACAACACTTTCGATAGAGATCTATAGTATATGAGATTTTTTGGAATGTGAAGAAAGAGATTCCGATAGGTAACGCAACCCTCTTCCAATCAGACAATTCCACCCCCAACCAGGAGAACAATGTTGTACAACTATCGACAAAAAAATTGGCATATTTAAAATACCCTAACAAACTGATATTCAGAATTAAAGACAACAACAACCAGCTACGTCTTTTATCATCAGGAGCCATAGCCATCTGACGAGTGATCATAAAATCAGCAACTATAGATACCATAAAGAAAACAACAAATTCTGGCGCCCCCCAAGTGTAAAACAATACACTGAATATCAACAAAATAGCATTTTTAAATCTTTGAGGAAACAAATAATAAAAAAGGAAAAATATAGGTAAGAAGAGAAAAAGAAAAAGTGGAGCTGAAAATACCATATCCTATAATTCCTTAATTTAAAATGTTTATTCTTAGAAAGTGCAAAGGTACATATTTTCAACAGAAAAATCTACCTTATATAAAATTATTCTGAAGAAAATCGAAACTGCTAAAAAGTTGCTTTTTTGTACATTTTCAAAAGAAAATTAAATCTTTTGACTTAGAATAGTCAAAATTTGCAAATCCAAATAAGTTACATTATCAAAAAATAATCAATCCGAATCAATTAGATTTCCACTTTTACGATGATGTATGTAACTTTTTTTTGTATTTTTGCGTTTCAATAATAACACAAAAATCACACACAATGAGAACGAAGTATATTGACTTAATTTCGCAGACATACGAATTTCCACAAGAGGAATTTCATGTTGAAGAGGGTGAACTTTTTTTCCACGACATTCCATTAATGGACATCATCAAGCAGTATGGAACTCCACTAAAGATTACCTATCTACCTAAAATATCTCAAAACATTCAACGTGCACGGCGTTGGTTTAATGTAGCCTTTGCTAAAGCAGATTACCAAGGTGATTATCACTATTGCTACTGCACTAAAAGTTCACACTTTGAGTTTGTCTTAACGGAAGTATTAAAAAATGATGTGCATATTGAAACCTCATCTGCTTTCGATTTAAATCTTATTGAAACGCTATATGAGAACGGCCAATTCCAAAAGGACAATTATATTATCTGTAATGGATTTAAACGTCCACAATATATTGACAATATTGCAGCAGCTCGTGATTCGGGATATGAAAATATTATTCCCGTATTAGACAACAAAGCTGAATTTGACCAATTAAATAAAAAAGTACAATCAAAATGCAAATTAGGCATTAGAATTGCAGCTGAAGAGGAACCTCGTTTTGACTTTTACACCTCACGTTTGGGCATTCGTTACAATGATATCATTCCATTTTACGAAGAAAAGATCAAGCAAAACCCCAAATTTGAGTTAAAGATGTTACACTTTTTCATCAATACTGGGATTAACGATACTTCATACTATTGGAATGAACTATCGCGCTGCGTAAACCTATACTGTGACTTAAAAAAGATTTGTCCTGAGTTAGATTCGCTTAATATAGGTGGTGGACTTCCTATCAAAACCGCACTTTCATTCGACTACGATTATGAATATATGATAGAAGAGATTGTTTCTCAAATCAAGACTATCTGTACAAGGGAGAACGTTAAAGAGCCCCATATATTCACAGAATTTGGTTCTTACACAGTAGGCGAAGCAAGCGCAGTACTTTACTCTGTATTACAACAAAAACGCCAAAACGACAGAGAGTTGTGGAATATGATTGACAGCTCCTTTATGACTACATTACCTGATACATGGGCAATGAACCAACAATTTATCATCTTGGCAGTTAACAACTGGGACAGAGAATATGAACGTGTTTTCTTAGGTGGACTCACCTGCGATAGTCACGACTACTATAACTCCGAAGCCAATTTAAATGCAGTATTCCTACCTAAAATTGCATGTGATGCGCCTTGCGAAGAGGGTCAAGAAGACGATGTACAATACATTGGTCTTTTCAATACGGGAGCATATCAAGAAGCCGTTGGTGGTTATGGTGGCGTACAACACTGTCTAACACCAGCCCCCAAGCATATCATCATCACCAAAGATGAAGATGGAGAACTTGTCACAAAACTCTTTGCTAAGGAACAGAGTTACAAATCGATGCTAAAAATTTTAGGTTACTAACCACGAAAGCAATTCAATCCGATACACATTCAAAATAAATAATTAGACTGAATCATATCGTTCGATTCAGTCTTTCTTTTTCCACCTCACACTTAATAACGAAAACAAAAATATATATCTAAGAATGATAACAACAAAGGTAATAGATGTAAAAATTCTAACGAAAAAAGGGATAAATCTATTAAATTTATCCCTTTTCGTACCGCATGCGGGATTCGAACCCGCGATCCTCAGACTGAGAATCTGATGTCCTGGACCACTAGACGAATGCGGCATCATTTTCGAGTTGCAAAAGTAAAAATATTTTCATTACGATTGCTAAAATTCTTTATTTTTTATAACAAACTAAAAATCACATAATTACACTACAATACAATTAAATTCCCAACTCTTCACCCACCAAAATAACTTTAATTCTGTTAGCTGGGCGGGAGATTCTTGTATTTACGATATGCGCACAAATGCAAGGTTCTGTGAAGCAATTATGGCAGGTTCCATCAGCATAGCAAGGTGTGAGATAATCATTAAAACGTTGGACGTTGGCAGGTGCAACAATATTTTGAGCACGATGAATGGCATCTTCTACACTTTTTACCACTTTGTTCATTCCAGCAATAACAATCACGCTTTTCGGACCGAAAATCAAGGCGGCTACACGATTTCCTGTTCCATCAATGTTTACTAATTGTCCATCTTCGCTAATAGCATTACTACTCATTAGAAATGTGTCGCAAGTGAGCGCACGATGCATAATCTCCGCTTTCTCTTCAGGGGTAGTTACACTATCGCGATCCAAGCAGGAATAATGCGCACGCACAGCTTCTATAACTCCACACTCTTTCAGAGAGATAGAACCACCCCAACCCACAACATGGTCAGAAGGAATCAACTCCAAAAGTTTTTTTACTGCTTCCTCTTTAGTGTCGGCATAATACGCATCAAAATGGTGATTTTTTAATGCTTTTACAATTCTGGGAGCCGCTTTTCTGTATCGTGTTTTGATATATTCGTTCATCGTTGTTAGTTTTATTTTGAAATTTCATTACTCTTGTCAGGAATTATAACAGAGGCCAAAATACTAATCGCTAATATTCCAACAATTACCGATAATGAAACCGCTGTACTAATATGCCAATTCCAAAGATAGTGCCCAATCATCTTCACACCAATGAAAGCAAGAAGTGCCGAGAGTCCAATTTTTAGGTAACGGAATTTATCCATAATACTTTCAATCATAAAGAAAAGAGAACGAAGTCCTAAAATTGCAAAAATATTTGAGTAGTAAACAATTGAAGGGTCTTGTGTGATGGAAAAGATAGCAGGAATGGAGTCGAAAGCAAAGATAATATCGGAAAATTCAATCACCAATAGTGAGATAAAAACGGGAGTCATCAACCAGCGTACACCTTTCTCTTTGTTGCGAATAAAGAAATCATGTCCATGCATTTCGTTGGTGGACAAGCCCAAACGAGTAAAAAACTTTACCATAGGGTGATTTTGGGCATCCATACTCTCTTTTTTATTACGTTTTAGGAACATATCGATTGCCGTGTAAAGGATGATAAGTCCGAAGAGAAGAAGCATCCAATTGAATTTCTGAATTAGGGCAGAAGCAACAAAAATAAAGATAAAACGGAACACAATTGCACCTAAAATTCCATAGAAAAGTATTCTATGATAATACTCTTTCTTGATGCTAAAAGCTGAGAAAATCATAATCATCACAAAGATATTATCGATAGAGAGTGATTTTTCAATCAGATAACCAGAAAGATACTCCATACCGATAGCGTGACGATAAACTTTAACCGCTTCGGCGAAAGTCATTCCATCAAAATTTAATCCGTGAGCGTGAATATCATTAAAACGGATAAGATCTTCCATGGTTGTTATACCGTGCACCCATTCTGCCTTGAAGAAAAGGAAAACACCGAATAGAAGTGCTATCGAAATCCATACGATAGTCCAAACACTAGCCTCTTTAAAACTGATTGCGTGGTCATTTTTATGAAAAACGCCGAGGTCTAGAAAGAGCATCAAACTCACAAAAAGAAGAAAAATAATAAAAAATAATGTTCCTGACATAATT
>JAEZOU010000081.1 GCA_023413895.1 Bacteroidota bacterium
ATAGGGAGTAAAGCATTGTTCGCAATTACATACTCGGGAAATCTAAAATGTTTTTTGTGTTTTCTTTTGAAGTTTTAGGTTTGCGATAGCTTTCGTGCGCCCATCGCAAGAGTGTGCGCAACAACGAAAAATATTGCGCTCAGCGCTCTTGCGCATTGGTTGCGTTAGGGATTGCAGCGGTTATGAGCGCCGGTTTGAGGTTTTGGATTCTACTGCTTGGTAGTTGTTTTGGGGGAATTTGGGAAAGATTGAGGCGAGAGAAAGAGGCGCGAAATTTGAGCGGAAAGCCCGACGGCGGCAGGGTGGGGCAGTGGCGCGGTGGTCGCCGGAACGCCCAAATAAAAATCTGCACTATAAATATAATATACTAATTTTGAGGCTATTGGAATAGTCCTTGAATGGCCTCTAATGTGAAGATGTGCATAACCTTTTTGCCAGAAGGTGAGGTATAGGGTAGGGAAGTGCTGAAAAGTTGTCGGAGTAGATCTTTCTGTTCAATGTCGCTATGGGGCGTTTTGTAGAAGTGGCGTTTTTGCTTTGCCAAACTCAAAGCCAAACTCTGCTGTTTGCTGTCGCGATGAAGCATTTGGTGCGATTGATATGAAGAAACTAAATTTTCGATAATGAGTTGAATATCATCCTCTTCTTCATTATTTGGTGTTCCGTTTACAGCAAACGAGGTGTTGTCAATCTGCTCCAAATCATATCCCAATTGCAGAAGTTCTGTTTTGATTTCTCGCACCACTTCAGCAGCAGATGGGGAGAGTTTTATCGTTTCGGGGAAGAGCGATTGTTGTATCACAACAGGGGTATTTTCCATTGCGTTCAGGTAGTTTTCATACAGAATTCGTTCGCGTGCATTAGGAATGTTTACAAGAGCAATATTTCCTTCGTGCAGGAAGATAAGAAATTTGTTGGTGTAGCAGAATGCCGAAAAGTTCTCCTCTTCCCAAAATTTCACCTGCTCCTTTTCTGGCGATAGCGCCTCATTCGTTTTCTCTTCCTCGTAATTAAAGGTAGGAGCAATTTCAGTTTCAGTAGGTTTAACTTCCGTAGTTTTTAACTCCTTTATAAATTGATCCCAATTTCCGAAAGATTGCTCTTTGGGTGGAGAGTAACTTCTTGATACTGTTTTATTTCCAGTTGTGTTAAATGGATTGTAGTTTGGATTAAGTGTAAGTTTGGGTGGAGTGATATCAGTTTTTTCTTTGAATTTGGAAACATCAAGGCCTGGTTCAATATCAAAATCGATTTGCGGAGTCAGTGTGAGCATTCCAATAGATTTCTTTACTGTTGCTTGCAGAAATCCATAAACTAAACGCTCATCTTGCAATTTTACTTCAATTTTAGTTGGACTGATATTTACATCTATAGTGGCAGGGTCAACCTCAATTTTTAAGAAAAATGCAGGTTTATATCCCTCTGGAATTAGGTCTTTGTATGCACTTTCTACAGCATGTGCCAAAAGATAATGGCGCACATATCGGTTGTTGATAAAAAGATATTGTTCGCTCTTTTTTTTCTTAGCATTTTCTGGCTTTGCAATAAATCCACTAATTTTTATCGTGTCAGTATCTTGTTCAACAGGGTAGAGTTTCTCTTTAAAATGAGAACCCATTGTGTTGATAATTCGTTGCTTAAAGTTGCTTTCAGTTAGTTGATACAGGAGTTTTCCGTTGTGATAAAGAGAAAAGTTAATTTCATTATGAATCAATACAATACGAAAAAATTCTTCCTCAATATGTCCAAATTCAATGGCATCAGATTTTAGGAAATTACGGCGAGCAGGAACGTTAAAAAAGAGATTTTTCACGGAGATGCTTGTGCCATTGGGCGTTGCTGTAGGGGCGTGTTCTTTAATTGTGGAACCTTCAGCAATGACAATAGTGCCGAGATCTTGGTCAGCAGGCTTAGTTTTGAGTTCCACTTGCGCGATTGCAGCGATAGAAGCTAATGCTTCGCCTCTAAACCCTTTGGTTTTCAGTGTGAAAAGGTCTTGAGAAGAGGTAATTTTAGACGTTGCATGGCGGTCAAAGCAGAGTCTTGCATCATTAAAACTCATCCCCTTGCCGTTGTCCACCACTTGAATCAAAGTTCTGCCTGCATCTTTGATAATCAGTTGGATTTGAGTTGCGCCTGCATCAATGGCATTTTCTAAAAGTTCCTTTACAGCAGAAGCTGGGCGTTGGACAACCTCTCCTGCTGCTATTTGATTAGCTACGGCATCTGATAGAAGATGAATAATATCTTGCATGTATTCTACTTTAAAATGATGTATAGAAGAAGTGCTAAAATAAGCACAGCCCAAAGCATCGTTTTGCGGTTACTGCTGCGCTCTCTATTTTTTGTTGATGGTCTATTCCGATTCCAAGATTCGTGCAAGTTTTTAGCAAATTTTCCCTTGTCAAACTCTCCTTCTGGAGTTTTTGTATCCGTTTCAGGATTGTAGTAACGGGGTTTATAATTGTATGTTCGATGTTCTGGTGTATGAAAAAAACTGAAGCCCATTGTTGTTAGTTTTAAAACTACAAAAATACAATATTCTTTTTATTTTTGTTGCTTGACAAATTCAATTTTTTTTTCTATTTTTGCATTTTTATTACCTCAACGTAGATTTTAATTAAAACAAATTATAAATTTAT
>JAEZOU010000012.1 GCA_023413895.1 Bacteroidota bacterium
TTAAATCTTTCAGAGAGATTAAAAATTGATGTGAATATCCCATTTGGCTACAAACTTTCAGAAGGAGACTTGCAGATATTAAACTCTCTAACTTTAGGGAACACCTCCTTTGAAAAATATAGACTGAAACGACTGAGTGCCACTACAACTCGCAATGCAATCTTCAACAGAACCTCATCACGAAGTGTAGTACGCGAGAAAAGTTTTGTAGCAACAGGTTATATTGAAGATAACAAAAGCAATCGTGTAAACTTTAACAATCGTTCTAAAATCGATGTTTTAAACTATAGTTATTGATTTGAAAGATAACATTTTATCTTTTTAATCTTGAATTTGTAAAACAAGACCTTTTAGATAATCACCTTCTGGGTGGAAAATATTGATAGGGTGATCCATTGATTGATGTAACTGTTTCACAATGCGAACCTCTTTTCCAGCGATAGCAGCTGCAGAAAAAGAGATAGTTTGAAAATCCTCTTTATCAATAGCTTGTGAACAAGAAAAAGTAAAAAGGAGACCTCCTTTTCTAATTTTCTCCATCGCTTTTTTGTTAATATTCCGATAACCTTTAATACCTTGCTCCTTTACGCGATGATGTTTTGCAAAAGCTGGCGGATCTAATACTATCAAATCGTAATAATCATCAGGCATCTCATTTAGAAAATCGAAAACATTTTCTGCATACGAAGCATGTTTTGTAGCTAAATCGCCTAACATTGCCATATTTCTATCGGTCCATTCGATAGCTTTTTTAGATATATCTACGGAGTGAACCACCTCTGCGCCGCCTTGCAGGGCATAACCTGAAAAGCCTCCTGTATAGCAGAAAAGATTCAGCACACGTTTTCCCTTTGCGAACTCTCCTACAATCTTCCGATTATCGCGTTGGTCAATAAAGAAACCTGTCTTTTGTCCGTTGATAATATCAATATAAAAAGGCACACCATTTTCTCGCACACAAACCTCATCTAATTGTCCAAAAAGTAATTCATCGTTAATTAAGGAAGAATCGGGGAGCAATGTTGCACTACTTTTATCATAAATCGACTTTATTTGACCAGGGAAAAGTTCCAAAAGAATATTTTTAAAGGTATCTCGTAAGAGAAACATTCCCATAGAATGAAACTGAAACACCACATTTCCATCAAACCAATCAATAATCAACCCAGGCAAAGAATCACCTTCTCCATTTACCATTCTGAAAATATTTGTATTTGGATTATTGATTAAGGAGAGAGTTTGACGATAGGAAACTGCTTTTTCTATCTTTTTTTTCCAAAAATCGTAATCTGGCACAACTTGTTTAAAGCTAAACACGCGTACACAGATAGAGCTATTGTGAAAATGTCCCGTTGCTAAATAATTTTTATCTGCATCATACACCTCCACAACTTCACCCTCTTCAAGATGGGAGAATTTTCCCGCACACGCACCAGAGAATACCCATGGATGAAAACGACGAAGAGATTTATCTTTACCTTTTTGAAGAAAAATCTTTTTCATTACTATTTAGTAACAGCTGCATTAATAAAACCAAGGAATAGAGGGTGCGGACGATTAGGTCTTGATTTAAATTCGGGGTGGAACTGACAGGCTACATACCAAGGATGATTTTCTAACTCAATCATTTCCACAACACTATCATTAGGTGAAGTTCCACAGAAAATCATACCTTTTTCACGTAAAATGGCACGGTATTCGTTATTCACTTCATATCTATGACGATGACGCTCGGAAATCACTTCCTCTTTATAAACTTCGAAAGCTTTAGTTCCTGGAAGCACTTTGCAAGGATATTTCCCTAGGCGTAACGTTCCGCCCAACATACTATATTCGCTTTGACCTGGCAAGAAATCGATAACTGGATATTGGGTATTTGGGTTCATCTCGATGCTATTAGCGTCAGTCATACCACAGACGTGGCGTGCGAACTCAACGATAGCAATTTGCATACCGAGGCACAATCCTAAGAAAGGAATTTTATTTTCGCGGGCATAGCGGGCAGCATTTATTTTACCTTCAGTTCCACGCACACCGAACCCTCCAGGTATTAGGATTCCATCCATATTTTTCAAGATACTTCCCGCATTTTTCTCAGTAATCTCATCTGAATCAATCCAATTGATATGAAGTTCAGAATGATGATAAATGCAAGCGTGTTTTAAAGCTTCCACAACGCTAATATAGGCATCGTGGAGTTCGGTATATTTTCCTACCAAAGCCACTTCTGCCTTTTTATTTACGATTTTACTTTTCTCAACCATCTCTTCCCAATCAGAAAGGTCTTTTTGTTGACACTGCAATTTAAGGCGTTTGATAGTTTGCTCTGCCAACCCCTCCTCTTCCAATGCCAAAGGAATTTCATATAACGATGGCATATTGATATTTTCGATAATACATTCTGGTTTAACATTGCAGAAAAGTGCCAATTTTTGACGGATTTCCTTGCCGAGAGGTCTGTCGCTACGGCAAACCAAAATATCAGGTTGAATACCCAAACCCAACAACTCTTTTACAGAGTGTTGTGCTGGTTTAGTTTTTAACTCTTCGCTTGGCGTAATAACGGGGACTAAAGCCACGTGGATATACATACAATTTCCGTAGCCTTCTTCCACAGAGAATTGGCGAATTGCTTCCAAGAAAGGAAGACTTTCGTAATCGCCAACGGTACCACCTACCTCCACAATAGCCACATCTGCATCATTAGACTCAGCATTTAGGCGAATCTTATCTTTGATAAGGTTTGTAACATGAGGAATCATCTGCACAGTACTTCCCATATAAACACCATTTCTTTCATTTTCAATTACTGAATGGTAAATCTTTCCTGAAGTTACGTTACAATGTTTGTTAAGACTCTCGTCAATAAAACGTTCGTAGTGTCCGATATCTAGATCGGTTTCTCCACCATCTTCAGTCACAAAGACCTCTCCATGTTCGTACGGGTTCATCGTTCCTGGATCCACATTTAAGTAGGGGTCTAATTTTTGCATTGTAACCCTGATACCTCTTGATTTCAAGAGTCTTCCCAACGATGCTGCGGTAATTCCTTTACCTAAACCGGAGACTACGCCTCCCATAACAAAGATATATTTACGAGCCATAAAATGTAATTTAAATAAAGCGGCAAATTTACATCTTTTTTTCGATATTTACCCTCAAAATAAAATTAAAAAGAATTTCATTTTTTGATAAAATTCAGCATTTAAATTTTAGAGATGGCGATAGAAAAATTAAGGAAAAGTTTGTATCTTTGCCGCGCAAAAGCGGTAATAGCTCAGTTGGTAGAGCGGCAGCTTCCCAAGCTGCAGGTCGCGGGTTCGAACCCCGTTTACCGCTCAAAAGAAAGGACAATTTATCGTGAAAGTAAAGTTCAAATGTTCTAAATGTGATTATGAATGGGAATAAAGTTACTTTCAATGGATCTTAAAAGCGCCATTCTATCGATTTTCTTTCTCAAAATGGAAAGATTTCAGAAAAACAAAATGCCCCAAGTGCGGAAAAAATCATGGATTTCCCGTTAAGTTATTCTTTAATTTGTCAATAAGCTACTACATTTCTCATCATAAATTTTATCTGTGCTTTTTTGAATAACTACAAAGCACAACGATTTAAAATTGGTATCGATATTCACAATTTAAGCAATAAAATTTGAGAGTAGAATTTTGTATTAATTCTTGCAAAAAAGAAGATTTAGCCCAAAACAATTGAATCAATTTTTTGTTAGTTTTTCGTAATTATAGATTGAAAAAGCTAAACATATTCACAAATTTTCTACGAAGAAACCTAATAATATTTATACATATTCAGCAAATATACTAAGAATATTTTTTATATTTTTGCTCATTCATTAAAATAGCAGAAAAATGGCAAATTTTTTAACCAAACTATTTGGTACTAAATCAGATAGAGATTTAAAAGCGTTACAACCTTTTTTAGAAAAGACAAAAAAAGCATACGAACAAGTCAAGGATTTTACAAATGACGAACTTCGAGAGAGAACCACTCTTTTCAGAAATCATATTGCAGAAACCATCAAAGAGGAAGAAGAGAAAATTGCCTCCATCAAAGAGAAGATTGAAGCAAACTACGATATGAACATTGAGGAGAAGGAGCAATTATACAAAGAGATTGATGAACTTGAGAAAAAATCATACAAAAAAACACAAGAGGTTTTAGATGATATTTTACCTGAAGCCTTTGCGGTAATGAAAGAAACAGCTCGTCGTTTCAAGGAAAACGACACCATTGAAGTGACAGCAACAGAATTAGATAGAAGTATAGCCGTTCATCGTGATTGCGTAAATATCAATGGTGATAAAGCAATTTATAGCACTACTTGGTCTGCGGGTGGCAATATTATTAAGTGGGATATGTGCCACTACGATGTTCAGTTGATTGGTGGTACCGTGCTACACCAAGGAAAGATTGCTGAAATGGCAACGGGTGAAGGAAAAACATTGGTAGCAACACTTCCCGTTTATTTGAATGCACTTCCAGGCAAAGGTGTTCACGTAGTTACCGTAAACGATTATTTGGCAAAACGTGACGCTGAATGGATGGGACTTCTATATGAATTTCATGGTCTTACCGTTGATTGTATAGACAAGCACGAGCCCAACTCTGATGATCGTCGCCGTGCCTACATGGCAGATATTACCTACGGAACCAACAACGAGTTTGGCTTCGACTACTTGCGTGATAATATGGCAAAAAACATCTACGAGTTGGTGCAACGCCCTCACAACTACGCTATTGTCGATGAGGTGGACTCTGTACTTATTGATGATGCACGTACCCCGTTAATCATTTCTGGTCCTACTCGAAATGGAAACCAACAAGAATTTGACCTTTATAAACCTATTGTTGAGCAACTTTACCGAGCACAATGCACTTTAGTAAACGAAATTTTAGCAAAAGCAAAACGACTTTTGGCAGAAAATCCTGATCCAAAACCAGAAGAGGAAGCAGCACAATTATTGCTTCGTGCGCATCGTGGACTTCCTAAAAACAAAGCACTTATCAAATTTTTAAGTGAACAAGGAATGAAACAGCTATTGTTGCGTACCGAAGGTTTCTATATGCAACAACAAAACCGCAATATGCACATTATCGACGATGAACTTTACTTCGTAATTGAAGAGAAGCTTAACACCGTTGATATTATGGAAAAAGGTATTGAATTGGTAGCAAAAGGTAGTAATAGTACTGTTGCCAACCTATTTGTAATACCTGATGTGGGTGCAGAAATTGCTGAATTAGAGAAAGCAGAACTTACTGCGCAAGAGAAAATAAACAGAAAAAATGAGATTTATCGCAACTTCTCCATTGCTTCAGAAAGAATCCATACCATTCACCAACTTTTGAAAGCATATACTATGTTTGAAAAAAATGTAGAATATGTGATTATAGATAATAAAATTAAGATTGTAGATGAACAAACAGGTCGTATTATGGAAGGTCGTCGCTACTCCGACGGCTTACATCAAGCGATTGAAGCCAAGGAAAATGTAAAGGTTGAAGCAGCTACACAAACCTACGCAACTATTACTTTGCAGAACTACTTCAGAATGTACAAAAAATTGTCAGGTATGACGGGAACTGCAATTACCGAAGCTGGCGAATTTTGGAACATCTACAAATTGGATGTCGTTGAAATTCCGACTAATAAAGATGTAAAACGGGAAGATTATGAAGATTTAGTTTACAAAACTAAGAGAGAAAAAATCACTGCTGTTATTAATGAAATTATTCGTTTGCACGAAGAAGGACGTCCTGTTTTGGTAGGTACAACTTCGGTAGAAGATTCTGAACTTTATCATAAAATTCTAGATGCTAAGAAAATAAAACACAATGTATTAAATGCAAAATTGCATAAAAAAGAAGCAGATATTGTTGCGGAGGCAGGTCAACCGGGCACAGTAACCATCTCTACAAATATGGCAGGTCGTGGTACCGACATTAAGTTGACACCAGAGGTGAAAGAGAAAGGTGGTTTGGCAATTATTGGTACCGAACGCCACGACTCTCGTCGCGTGGACAGACAGTTGCGCGGTCGTGCGGGACGTCAAGGAGACCCCGGAAGTTCCCAATTCTTTGTCTCATTAGAGGACAACTTAATGCGTCTTTTCGGCTCGGAAAAAATTGCAAACGTAATGGATAGAATCGGCCTTGAAGAGGGTGAAGTTATCCAACATAGTATGATTACAAAATCTATCGAACGCGCACAGAAAAAGGTAGAAGAGAACAACTTCGGTATTCGTAAACGTTTGTTGGAATATGATGATGTGATGAACAAACAACGCGAAACTATCTACAGAAAACGTAGAAATGCTCTCTTTGGAGACCGGTTAGAAATTGACCTTTCCCAAATGTTCTACGACGTTTGTGTCAATATTGTTGAAGAAAATTGGAATGCGAAAGATTATGATAATTTTGAACACGCTATTTTAACAACATTCGGTTGCGAATCTCCATTTACAGCTGACCAATTTATCCAAGAAAAACCACAAAACCTAACGGATAAACTTTACGACATCGTTTATGACAACTACAAAGTAAAATTGAATGCATTATCGCAAAGTGCATTACCGATTATGCAGAAAATTCTTGCAGATGTGGGCGACAAATTCACTAACATTGCAATTCCTATCACTGATGGAATGAAAACATTGAACGTTGTGGCACCACTTCGCAAATGTTGTGAAACGGAAGGTAGGGAAATTGGACTTTCCATCGAAAAAAACGTTACACTTGCTGTAATTGACAACGCATGGAAAGAACACCTTCGCGAGATGGACGACCTCAAACAATCGGTTCAAAATGCATCTTACGAACAAAAAGATCCGCTTTTGATTTACAAATTAGAATCTTTCAATCTCTTTGATAGATTATTGGTGAAAATAAACGATGAAATTGTAACTTTCCTCAATAAAGCTGGACTTCCTATTGAACAAAATACACAAATGAAAGAGGCTGAACTTCCTCAGTCAGAAGCGAAAAAACTTCAAGCAGGACGCCAAGAAGTAGGTGGTGGTAAAAAAGTAAGCTCTGGCGGCAAAGGAAGTGCTCCTATTCGTGTTGAAAAGAAAGCTGGACGAAACGACCCTTGTCCTTGCGGAAGCGGTAAAAAATATAAAAATTGCTGTGGACAAGACGAATAGCCATTAAGGTATGACAAAAGTTATTCTTTCGGTAACTAACGACCTATTTTGCGACCAACGCGTTGAAAAAACTGCAGAAACTCTTGCTGCAATGGGATGCGATGTGCTTTTAGTAGGACGTTGTTACCGAAATTCACCCTCACCAAGCTGCGGAAATTACTCTGTAAAAAGGCTACATCTCTTCTTCAGAAAAGGAGCTCTCTTCTATGCGGAATTCAATCTCCGCCTTTTTCTATTTCTCCTTTTTCAAAAATGTGATATATTGGTTTCCAATGACTTAGACACTCTTCTTCCCAATCTTTTAATCAGTAAATTGAGAAGAAAAAAATTAGTTTATGATAGTCACGAATATTTTTGCGGAATTTTAGAGATACAAAATCGACCTAGAATAAAGAAAATTTGGCAAAAAATTGAGAAATTCTGCTTTCCCAAACTTAACAATATCATCACAGTAAGCCAATCTATTGCAGAGCAATATGGTAAAGAATATGGCAAAAATGTAACCGTTGTACGAAACATACCACGCCTTTTACAAACGGAATATATTCACACTAGGAAATCATTGCAACTTCCTGAGGATAAATTTATTATCATTTTACAAGGAAATGCCATTCATAAAGGAAGAGGTGGTGAAGAGATGGTAGAAGCGATGACTAAAATTGACAATGCTCTACTTTTGGTTATTGGGCAAGGAGATGTAATTCAAGAGATGAAACAGATGGCTAAAACGCTACAAATCGAAGAACGTATTTTGTTTATAAATCGCGTAGCTCCGCAACTTCTTCGCAACTACACCCACTTGGCAGATTTAGGCGTATCCTTCGACCAAAACCTAAGTTTGAACCATTATTTCAGCCTTCCTAACAAAATTTTTGAATATATTCATGCAGAAGTTCCTGTGTTAACCTCCAATTTACCTGAGCGGAAAAGAATAGTTGAACAGTACCAAGTAGGTATTGTTATCGATAACTTTTCACCTACAATTATTGCAAAAAAGATTAATAAACTAATTGAAAATAAAGAAATTATAGATACATACAAAAAAAATTGTAGAGAAGCAGCACAAGTATTAAATTGGGAAAATGAAGAGAAACTAATCCAAAAAATATATCAACCTTTAATTTCATCAATTAATGAATGATTCACGACTACAAGCTTTCAAACATCTTTTAGATATTATGGATGAACTTCGGGAAAAATGCCCGTGGGACAGCAAGCAGACATTTGATAGTTTGCGTTATCTAACCATAGAAGAAACCTACGAACTTTCGGACGCTATCATCTCTAAAAACTATGATGAGATTCGTAAAGAATTGGGGGACCTGATGCTACACTTAGTTTTTTACGCAAAAATTGGAGAAGAGGAGAAGAAATTTGACATCGAAAGCGTTTTAGAGGGCATCTGTACAAAATTAATTCGGCGTCATCCACACGTTTTTGGCACGGGGAATGCGGAAACTGCAGAAGAGGTAAGAAACAATTGGGAAAAAATAAAATTGACAGAAAAGGGAAATCGCTCGGTATTAGGAGGTGTTCCCAATGCACTACCTGCAATGGTAAAAGCTTATCGAATTCAAGAAAAAGCACAAGGCGTTGGATTCGATTGGGAAAATAGAGAGCAGGTTTGGGATAAAGTAAGGGAAGAGATGGAGGAATTTCATACCGAAATTGAGAATAATACTGCTAACAAAGAGGAAGAATTTGGCGATTTACTATTTGCGCTCATTAATTATGCACGTTTTATTAACGTAAATCCAGAAGATGCATTGGAAAAATGTAACCGAAAATTTATCAGCAGATTTCAATACATTGAGAAAAAAGCGGCTGAACAAGGAAAATCTGTAGCAGATATGAATTTAGAAGAGATGGAAAACTTGTGGCAGGAAGCAAAAGGGAAATAATTACTCTCCTTTAAAATTGATTTCATCTTTGATGATAAAAGCTCCTTCATATTGAAGAGACACCTTTCTAAGAGCTTCGTATGCTTCCAATTTGCTTCTAAAATCGCCTATTCGCAAACGGAAATAGGGTTCTAAATAACTGATATAAGCTGGATATTCGCTAAAACTATTCTCAAACTCTGCCTTTGCTTTCTCTGCTCTTGCTAAAGAATTAGTGCCTGAAAATGTTGTAATTTGAATACGATAGCCTCCAATATGCTCCACCTTCTGCCAAACTTTCTTATTCCAATCCATAATCTGCTCCAAGCCAGGTTCCAAATCGTAAGTAACACTTGACTGCGCTTGAAGCCCCATCAAAGCAAAGAAAATCACCACAGAAAAAGCAACTTTTTTCATTCAAAAAATTTTGGCAAAGATACAAATTTTTCCACATTATTTTAAAGTAGATCTCACTCAATAAAAAAAAGATTTTTTCGTTTAAGGTAAACAAATAAAACTATATGAAACTCTTAAAAATCAACATTTTTCTGACAATAACTTTGGCAATTATTCTTCTTTCTACCCACAGCTGTGTAGAAAAAGAAGCGGTTCCTGCGCCCAAGCCTTTTGGCTATTTTCGTATTTCGCTTCCTGAAGCTCAATATCAAAAATGGGACAGCATTTTGCCATGCACATTTGATTATTCACAATTAGCAAATATTAAAATCGACCCTCAAGAAGATGGAAAATATTGGATAGATCTCACCTACCCACAATTCAACGCATCGATGAAAATCACATACTTTCCTATTCGCAACAATCTACGGGAACTTATTGAAAATGATGAAAAAATGGTAATGTTTCATGTGGACCGCCGTAAAGCTGACGACGTTCAATATTCGATAATTGAAGATCCGAAAGCTCAAATTTACGGACAGATTTACGACATTATCGGCAAAGAGGTTGCATCGCCATTTCAATTTTGGGTTACCGATAGTGCGCAACACTATGTCAGAGGCGCACTTTACTTCAACTTTACGCCTAACAACGATTCATTAGCACCTGTTATTCAATATTTACGTAAAGACTTACTACATATCGTAGAAACTTGGTCGTGGAAATAATAATTATCCCTATGAAAAAAAGAAATCTTATCATTATTATCGTCATTATCATTATTATTGCTGTAGGATTGATAATTCTTCCCCAAAAAGAAAAAAATTCTACCATTGAAATTCCCACCAAAGAGATAAAAGAAAAAGAGAAAGAAATTAATTTACAAATTCTTCGATATGAAGAAGATATATTTAATATCGATAAGAATAATGTCGTTGATGAACTTCTTAAACTTTCCCAAACATATCCTAATTTTCTTCCAGCCGACCAAATTCAAAACCCCAATGCCGTAAAAGCTTTTATGGCTTACCTTAACGACCCTACAGTTTTGGAACTATATAAAGAAGTAAAAAACACCTTTCCCAATCTAGACGATTTTAAACAACAATTTACTCAAGCTTACAGTCGCTATTTAGTTCTATTTCCCAATGATAAAATTCCTACTATAGTTACCTCAGTACCTGGATTAGACACACAGTGGCCTTCCGTTTTTCTTTACGAAAACGACTTGAATATCTATTTAGATATGTATTTAGGAGCAGATAATAAAATTTATAAACAAAGTGGAATTCCGCTCTATATCAGTGAAAGAATGGATAAAAAATTTCTACTTGTAGATTGCTTCAAGAAAGCAATTGTTTACAAACAACTTCCTGAAAAAACATTAGTTACACTTTTAGACAGAATGATTTACGAAGGGAAAAAACTCTATTTTACCCAAGCGATGTTACCCAACGAACCACTAGAAAATATTATCGGATATAATGAAGAAAAATTTCAATGGGCAGAACAAAATTATGGAAAAGTTTGGGCATACATTGTTGAAAATAACCTATTGTACTCCAAAGAGGACAATGCAATTCGACAATTTGTTGAAGAAGCACCATTTACCAATCCTTTCGGAAACAATAGTCCTGGAAGGATGGGACAATATATTGGTTGGAAAATTGTAAGTGCCTATATGGAAAACAATTCAGAAATCATTTTAGGGGAGATGATGAAAAACACTGATTCACAGAACATTCTAAACAGCTCAAGATTCAAACCAACTAAATAAATATAAATAAAATAAATTTTATAGAAAATATTTGAAAATTCAAAACTTTTTTATATTTTTGCAGCGAACTTAAAAACTACTACTATGTCTGGAATTAACAAAGTTATTTTAGTGGGCCGATTAGGGAAAGACCCGGAAGTACGCGCCCTTGAGAACGGCTCAAAGCGAGCAACATTTACGATGGCAACCTCAGAAATTTACAAAGACAAAGAGGGCAAAAAAATTGAGCAAACGGAATGGCACAACATTGTTTGTTGGCGCAACAAGGCAGAATTTGCAGAAGCATATCTCAGCAAAGGGAAATTAATCTACTTAGAAGGAAAACTCAGAACCCGAAGTTGGGAAGACAACGGCATTAAAAAATACATTACTGAGATTGAGGCTCACAACTTACAAATTTTGAGCAGCAAGTCAGACGAACCAAAACCAACTGAATATCAAGTGATTAATTCACCACAGATTACAGAAGCGGTTCCAAGTAGTGAAGAACCCTCTTTTGAAACTGACGATCTTCCCTTCTAAAAAAAGAAGAGAGAAATTTTAATCTGAAGTACTTCTCCTATCAAAAGATAAGAGAGGTACTTTTTTTATATAAAGAGATAAAAATCAACAAATTGATGTTAGCAAAAACAGAAATTTACACAAATTAACATCTCTAAATATTATATTTTTGTATCTTGCAATATATAAAATTTATGAGACAAAAAGTTTATGCAATTCTTGTTTGTATTGGACTGATAATTTTTCTTTTTTCAGTAACATCGGCACAGAAAAGCAGTTCACAATTAAAAAACAATAAGAAAAAGATTGAACAGGATATCCTCCAAACGCAAAAACTTCTGAATGAAACCAAAAAAAACAAAAACGCCACACTTCAGCAAGCGGCATTATTAAGAAAGCAGATTGCCAACCGTGAGAATTTGATTTATGAAATCAACAACGAACTATACGAGATGGAGCTTGAGCTAGATGCGAATGAAGAGACGATTAAGGAGTTGGATAAAAAATTAGAGTACATGAAAACAGATTACTCCCGTATTGTCTATATGGCGTACAAAAACCGAAGATCCACAGACAAGCTAACGTTTCTACTCTCTGCAAAAAACTTCAACCAGATGTACCAACGCATCAAATATTACACACTCTTTTCGCTCAAAGTAAAAGATCAGGTACAAGAGATTGAACAAGTGCAAAATGAGATTAAGCAATCGAACAACGAGCTTACCGCTATCAAAGAAGGAAAAGTTGTGCTATTAGATGGAAAAGAGAAAGAACTTCGACAGTTAGAAATTGACAGAAAAGCGAAAAATGCGACAGCTAACCAATTAAAAAAGAAGGAGAATCAATTAGCAAATGAATTAAAAAAGAAAGAGAAAAAACGTCGCGAATTAGATTTAGCGATAAAAAAAGCTATTGAGCAGGAGATTATGGCAGCTAACGCCAAACGCAATGCCGACAAAAGTGGAAGCAACAAAAACTCAGGTAGTTCAAAAGGAACTTCCACTGAAATTCTACTTACACCTGAAGAGAAAATAATCAGCACTAATTTTCAAAATAATAAAGGATTGTTACCATGGCCAGTAGCAAAAGGAAGAACCATTGTTGAGTATGGAAAGCGCCCGCACCCAGATGTACCTTCCGTAACTATCGACAATAAAGGAATCGACATTTTGGTAGAAGCTAACGAACCGGTTCGCGCTGTTTTTAACGGCGTAGTTACGGCAACACTTGATTTGATGGGTAGCAAAGTGGTAATGATTCGTCATGGTGAGTACATTACTGTATATCAAAATTTAGCAACCGTAACAGTGAAAAAAGGAGACAATGTGAAATCGAAACAAAATATTGGAACTGTTGCAAAGGCATCAGGTTCATCAACATACGAACTTCATTTTGAAGTGTGGAAAAACAAAGTTAATCTAAATCCATCATCTTGGATTGCAAGTCGTTAAAAATTATGCAAATAGATATTCGCAAAATCATAGAATCAAAAAATGCTAAATTAGCTAAGCGGATTCCCAACTTTCTGATCAAGAAATTTGAAAAAATTTTAGAATTAAAAAAAATCAACTATTTTTTGGCTCACCATAGCGAAGACACAGCCATTGACTTTGCTCGTAACTCTATCGATTACGTAGGAGCCAATATCACCGTTAAGAATGAAGAAAACATTCCCCAAGAGGGCAGATATATCATCGTTTCTAACCACCCATTAGGCGGAATTGATGGTGTAGCACTTATCTCTGCTATCGGCAAATATCGCAAGGATATTAAATTCCCCGTCAACGATTTTCTTTTATATTTACAACCCATGCGGGATATTTTCATACCTATCAACAAAATGGGGAAAAGTTCGGTTTCTTCTATGAAAGAGTTTAACGAAGCATTCGAGTCAGACAACTTAATTCTCTATTTTCCAGCAGGACTTTGTTCCCGAAAAGAGAATGGGATTTTGCGAGATTTAGAGTGGAAAAAAACGATTATTAGAAAAGCGAGAGAAACAAAGCGCGACATTATTCCAGTTTTCTTTGATGGCGAAAATAGTGAGAAATTTTATAGAATTGCTCGCTGGCGCAAACGGTTAAAGATAAAATTCAATATCGAAATGATGTTTCTCCCTGCAGAAATTTTTAAACAAAAAGGAAATACATTTACGGCTACTTTTGGAAACCCGATTTCCTATAACACTTTTGACCAAAGCCAAAATGATGCAGAATGGGCATCTTGGCTTAAAGAACAAGTATATTCACTGACAAACTAACTTACGAATGAAACCTATTATTGATCCTATTGATAAAGAGATTCTAAAAAGTGAACTCACTGAAGACAAATTTGTTCGCACTACCAATGCGTGCTCAAATCAAATCTACTCCATTACAGCACACGATTCTCCTAATGTAATGCGCGAAATTGGACGCTTGCGCGAAATCACTTTCCGACAAGCTGGTGGCGGAACTGGAGAAGAGTTAGATATTGACCACTACGATACCGATGAAATTCCTTTCCGACAACTTATCGTTTGGAATAACAAAGAGGAAGAGATTATCAGTGCATACCGATACATTCTTGGAAAAGATGTTCCTCTAAACGAAAACGGATACCCTGATACGCCAACTTCTAAACTTTTCCAATTTTCAGAAGAATTTATTCATGGGAAATGGAAAGAATGTATTGAATTAGGCCGTAGTTTTGTACAACCCAAATATCAAGGAACTACCAACCCTCGATTAGGATTGTTCTCTCTTGACAATATGTGGGACGGTTTGGGTGCTCTTACTGTCGATTTTCCTCAAGCTAAATATTTCTTCGGCAAAATGACTATGTACAATAGTTATAACCGATTGGCTCGTAACATGATTCTCAATTTTCTACAAACCAATTTTCAAGGAGATGAAAATCTTGTAAAACCATTTAATCCTGTCAATATCGACAAAAATGTTTTAAAAAATATTTTGAGTACTGGCACACTAAAAGAGAGATTCAAAACCTTAAATGATAACGTTCGCAATCTAAAAACCTCCATTCCTCCGCTTATAAAAACCTATATGTCGTTATCAGCAACCATGAAATATTTCGGAGCATCGGAAAATCCAGAATTTGGTCCTGTTGAAGAGATTGCTATTTTGATTGATATTGCGGACATTTACGAAGAGAAGAAAAAACGCCATATTATCAGCTACGATCCTCAAAAAAGACAAGAAAGATTAGAGCATAGACAAGAAAGGAAAGAACAAAGACAAGAAAGAAGAGAAGAGAGAAGAGAGCTGCGACAAGAAAGAAGAGCGCAAAAGAAATTAGAGAAATAGTTATGGAAATTAAAAACGTAAAATATCTGCAAAGCGTAGTAGATTGGAAAAAATGCCCCTCGCCCACTTTGCCAGAATTTGCTTTTATTGGTCGCTCTAATGTTGGTAAATCATCCCTTATCAATATGTTAGCCAACAATAAAAGTTTAGCAAAAACCTCTTCCAAACCAGGTAAAACACAAACTATCAACCACTTCATTGTTGACAATTGTTGGTACTTAGTAGATTTACCAGGCTATGGCTACGCTCATACCTCGAAAACGATGCGTGAAAAGTGGAGCCAAATGATATTGGATTATATCCAAAAAAGAGAAAACTTACAACTAGTTTTTATCTTGGTTGATTCACGTATTGAACCACAAAAAATTGACTTAGAATTTATTGACAAAATGGGAGAATTGATGATTCCTTTTGCCATCATTTTCACAAAATCAGATAAAAATTCCAACCAAAAAACAATACAAAATGTTGAATGTTATAAAAAAACATTGCGACAAAATTGGGAAGAGCTACCCACAATGTTTATCTCTTCATCAGTAAATAAAAATGGGAAAGATCATATTCTTAACTTTATAGAAGAGATTAATGAACAATATTATGAAGAAAAATCTGTTTTATAGCAAAACAAAATACAAACAAAATATACAAATCAAAAAAAATGAAAACACAACATTATTTATTACTACTTGCTATTTTTGTTTTAACAACAAGTTTTACCATTGCTTGCAAAAAAAGCAACGACAACAAACCTTTAGTAAACACGTATTGGCAATTAACGCATATTGAAGGGGAAACCGTAACGAAATCTCCAGCAATACCTTGCATTCACTTTTTGTCTGATGGAACTTTCAATGGTAATTTAGGCTGTAATACATTCTTTGGTAACTACTTTGCAAAAAGGAAAAAAATCTCTTTCGATTATTTAGGTGCAACAAAAAAGTATTGTCAAGATATGAAAATAGAAGACCATTTCGGAAAAGTAATCCGAAACGGAATCACTCACTACAAAATAGAAAAAGACACCTTAATTCTTCTCAATAAAAAAACTGAAGTACTACGTTTTATCGCAGCTACACAGAAAGAGGAACAATAGAGATTTTTTCATTAATTTATGTATCTTCGCAAACTTAAAATTTTTGAAATCTATCATTGTCAATGAAAAAAAACCTCCTACTTATCATTCTATTAATCAATAGTTTGTGTTTATTCTCACAAAACACTATTGACAAAATCATTGCGGTTATTGGATCTGAAATCGTTCTACAATCAGATTTAGAAAAAGTTTATTCCGATTATAAAGCACAATATGTAGATCTTGATAATGAAGAGGAATTGATATGTTATGTTCTTGAAAACATGGTATATAACAAATTGATGATGCACCAAGCGGAGATTGACAGTGTTGAATTTACCGAAGAACAAGTAGATGACCAAGTAAATTACAGAATGTCGATGATTATTCAACACTATGGTGGCGATGCCAAAGTGATTGAAAAATATTACAACAAAACCATTGATGAGATAAAAAAGGATATGCGTGAGATGATGTATGAACAGATGGTTGTAGAACAGATGCAAACTAATATCACGCAAGATGTTACCATAACTCCTTCAGAAGTAAAGAGTTATATTAGTAAATTTCCTTTAGATAGTATGCCAGTTATTCAACCGACATACGAATTTGGGCACATTGTAAAAACCCCTCCTATTAGTGATGCTGAGCGACAAGAAATTAAAGTGCGTTTAGAGGGTTATCGTGAGCGCGTACTTCGAGGTGAAAAGTTCTCAATGTTGGCTCGCCTTTATTCTGACGACCCAGGTAGTGCTAGCAAAGGAGGAAATTTAGGTTTTGTGGAAAGAGGCGTGCTTTATCCCGAATTTGAAGCAGTAGCATTCTCTCTAAAAACTGGAGAAATATCGCAAGTTGTTGAGACACAAGCAGGTTATCATATTATTATGCTACACGAACGCCGCGGAGATGCTATCAATGTTTCCCATATTCTGATTCAACCCAAACCCTCTACAGATGAACAGATTAAGGCAATTGATTACTTGGATAGCATAAAATTGATTATTGATAGCGAAAAATTGGAATTCAGTGATGCAGCAATGCGCTTCTCTACCGATGATAATAAAAATAGTGGAGGTTGGGTTGTTAATCCATACACAAACTCTTTCAAATTCGATAAAGAATCGTTAGACCCTGCCACACGCGCAACGCTTGACCAATTAATTCCTGGCGAATACTCTGAAGCCGTACCTTTTGTAACTGAAGATGGCCTAATGTCGTACCGCTTACTTTACCTAAAAATCAAGGTCCCAGAACATAAGGCTAACTTGGTAGAGGATTACGACGTAATTAAAAATGCTGCTTTAGAGGAGAAAAAATCGCAAGTTCTCCAAAATTGGATTAAGAAGAAAGTAAAAATAACAAGTATCAAAATAGATGAACAATATAGAAATTGCAACTTTGTAAAAGAGTGGCAAATTCCTGAATAAAAAGAGATTTGATGAATTTAGAATTTAAAAATGACGTGGAAGCCATTGAGGCTTTTGTAGAAAAATATGCTGAAGTAAAAAAAGAGATCGCCAAAGTTATTGTCGGACAAGATGAAGTGGTAAAAAACATTTTGATGGCGATGTTCAGCCGAAGTCACGCCCTTTTGATTGGTGTACCAGGATTAGCTAAAACATTGATGATTACAACGATAGCAAAAACTATTAATCTATCGTACAATCGTATTCAATTTACGCCTGACCTAATGCCTTCTGACATTATGGGTACCGAAATTTTAGACGAAAGTCGTAAATTTAAATTTGTCAAAGGTCCTATCTTTTCCAACATTGTTTTGGCAGATGAGATCAACAGAACTCCACCCAAAACACAATCAGCATTGTTAGAAGCGATGCAAGAACGCTCAGTTAGTATGAATGGCGTTACCTATTCACTACCTGACCCATTTTTTGTACTAGCTACGCAAAATCCTATTGAACAAGAGGGAACTTATCCTCTACCAGAAGCGCAACAAGACCGTTTTATGTTCAATATCCATTTAGATTACCCAACATTCAACGAAGAAGTTGACGTAGTAAAATCCACAATTCATGGTGCTATGGTGGAACCAAAGCAAGTTTTATCATCTGAAGAGATTGTTTTCTATCAGAAATTGTTGCAGAAAGTACCCATTGCCGACAATGTTTACCAATTTGCTGTTCGTTTAGCCACAATGACTCGTCCCCATACAGCAGGTGCTCATGCTTGGGCAAACGACTACTTGGCTTGGGGCGCTGGACCTCGTGCTTCTCAATTCCTAATTATTGGTGCACGAACACATGCCATTCTTAGCGGTAAATATTCTCCTGACATTGAAGATGTTAAAGCTGTTGCACACAACATTCTTCGCCACAGAATTATCAAAAACTACAAAGCAGAAGCGGAGGGCATTACCATTGAAAATATTATTGACAAATTGATGAATAGCTAATTATATGAAGATTTACAACACAAAAAGGCGCTGGAAGTGGTTGCTTTTTGCATCAGCCACGCTCATTTTTGTGTTTTTTTTCATCTATTCTAACAAAATCATCAATAACATAGCAGCAGAGGAACGTAAAAAAATTGCTGTTTGGGCTGATGCTATTACTTACAAAGCTGAAATTGTTACACATACCGATGCTTTCTTCGACAATATTCGTATTGAAGAGGGAAAACGTGCCTCTATTTTGGCACAAGCCATGGAAAAAGTTAACGAAAGTTCATTTGATGAAGATATCAATTTCTATATCAACATCATCACCTCTAACTCCACAATACCCACAATTATAACTTCACCAGAAGGTGATATTAATTGTGCTGTGAATGTGGATTCCAAAATTCATAATTACAAAAACATCAATGAATTAGGTGAAGAAAAGAAACTTTACGATAGTATTATTACCTACTACTATCAAAATGAATATAACATCATTTACTACAAGGAATCGCAAATCTATTCTGATTTAAAAATGATGATTGACAACTTAGTACAATCATTTTTCCAAGAGGTTGTCATCAACGAAGCATCAGTACCCGTAATCATTACAGATAGCACAATGCGGCACGTAATTACTTGCGGAAATGTGGACAGTAATAAAATTAATAATCCTAAGCAATGCGCAACTCTAATTGAATCAATGCAAGCGGAAAATACTCCGATTATGATTGAATTGCCTCAACAAGGCAAATGTTTCGTTTTGTATGAAGAATCTGAAATTTTAAAACAACTTCGCTACTTCCCTTTCATTCAAATGTTTATTATTATAGCTTTTGCGATGATAGCTTACTTGATGTTTAGTGTTTCACGAAAGTCGGAGCAAAACCAAGTTTGGGTAGGAATGTCGAAAGAAACTGCGCACCAATTAGGCACCCCCATCTCCTCGTTATTGGCATGGAACGAACTTTTGAAAGAGATGGATGTGGACCCGACAATCACTCACGAAATGCAAAAAGACCTAAATCGATTAGAAACTATTGCGCAACGTTTCTCGAAAATTGGTTCTGTACCCGAAATGAAAGAGGAAGATATTGTTACCGTAATCAATGAATTTGTTCTCTATTTACAATCAAGAATCTCCTCAAAAGTAACTATTAATATCAACCACAATGGCATCGAAAATCTAAAAATTCCTATCAATAAATATCTTTTTGAATGGGTCATTGAAAATCTTTGCAAAAACTCTGTTGACGCCATGGATGGTAAAGGAGTAATTTTGATTGAACTTTTTGAAGAAAATGCTCATCTACACATCGACATTACCGATACTGGAAAAGGAATCTCCTCCAAAAATATAAAAACCATTTTCAATCCTGGCTACACCTCTAAAAAAAGAGGTTGGGGATTAGGCCTCACTTTAGCTAAAAGAATTATTAAGGAATATCATAAAGGAAAACTCTTTGTTAAATCTACAGCATTAGAGCATGGAACCACAATGAGAATCACTTTACATAAAACACTCTGATTATCTTGCTTTTTTTATATTTTTGCACCCTTTAATAATATATATGAAAAGATTACGCCTATTAATTATAACTATCGGATTATTAGTATTTTGCAATTTTTCTTTTGCACAGAATAGCATTTTAAAAGGTGTTTTATTTGACGAAACTTCGGGAGAATCTGCCAAATATGCTACTATTCATATTCAGGGAACCTCGTTAGGAGCCCTATCAGATGACAATGGCAGTTTTGTTATTGATAACATTCCAGCAGGAAAACAGGTCGTTAGCATTTCACTTTTTGGATTTAAAACGGTTCTTGATACTATCCAATTTACAGGAAAAACCATAACAAAGCGATATGGACTTACACCTGCTAAAAGTCAGTTAGACAAGGTTGAAATATCAGTAGAAGGCCAACGTCGGGTTCAAGAAACTCGCACATCCGTAATCAGCATTGCTCCCAAAGATATGGCGAAAATGCCATCTATTGGCGGCCAACCTGACTTTGCACAATACTTACAAATTTTGCCAGGTATAGTATCTACCGGCGACCAAGGAGGACAGCTTTACGTTCGCGGCGGTACACCAATTCAAAATATGCTTTTAATGGATGGTATGTTAATCTATAATCCATTTCACTCCATTGGTCTTTTTTCTGTTTTTGATACAGAAATTATCAGTTCAGCAGATATTTATACGGGAGGATACAATGCAGAATTTGGCGGACGCATATCCTCCATTATGAACATAAAAACAAGAGATGGAAATAAGAAAAGAATTGCAGGCAAATTAGATCTTAATCCATTTGGTGCCAAAGCATTGTTAGAAGGTCCAATTATAAAACTAAAAGATAATCGAAAAACTGCACTTAGCTTTATTCTTTCGGCAAAAGGGTCTTTCTTGGAACAAAGTTCTAAAATTTTCTATCCATACGTAGGCGAACAAGGTTTACCATACAACTACCTAGATTTTTACGGAAAACTTTCTTTAACTACCCAAATGGGAACAAAATTGAATCTATTTGGCTTTAATTTTGATGATGAAGTTGATTTTCCATCTATTACCCGCTATCATTGGAACAATTGGGGCTTGGGTACTAACTTTATCATTATTCCAGGAGAAGTTCCTTGTTCTATTGAAGGAGCAATTTCATACTCCAAATATCAATCCCAAATGGGTGATTATAATTTTGTTTATAACCTTGACCCAACGGATAGTTCACTTGCTAAAAAGAGTTCATTAAATGGATTTTTAGTAACTTTAAATTTCAATTATTACATCAAAAAGAGTATTTTAAAAGTGGGTTTTGACGTTACAGGATATCTTGCTAACTACTCATACGCCGCAAAATCTGGAACTATTATCAATCAAAACGACTACACCACAGATATAGCTTTATTTGCCAAATACAAATATAATTTCCGTGATAAATTGATTATTGAACCCGGATTCAGACTTCAATATTACGCATCGCTCAGTTGCTCTTCTCCAGAACCTCGAATCTCTTTTAAATACAACATTAACAAAGATTTCCGCGTAAAATTAGCGGCAGGTTTGTACTCACAAAACTTCATTACAGTTACTTCTGACCGAGATGTTGTGAGCCTTTTCACTGGATTTTTATCTAGTCCAGATGGGTTATCACGAACTTTCGATGGTAAAGATATGAGAAATACATTACAAAAAGCACAACATATCATTTTAGGTTTTGAATGTGACATTATCAAATATACCACCATCAACATTGAAGGTTATTACAAAAACTTCTCACAATTAACATCGCTAAATCGATATAAAATATTTGAAGAAGCTTCTGATTACATTTGGGAAAAAGGGAATGCATTTGGTGGCGATTTAACCCTCAAATTTGATTATAAAAATTTCTATTTCTGGGGTGTTTACTCCCTAGGATGGGTAAATCGTTTTGATGGAAAAGTTCACTATAAACCACACTTCGATCGTCGCCACAACCTAAATATAATGATATCGTATGCTTGGGGTAAAAAGGAGCGCAAAACTTGGCAAGCAGACCTACGCTGGAACTATGGTAGTGGTTTCCCTTACACCCAAACGCAAGTGGCTTATCCTCACCTAACAGGAGGTAATAGTATAGGCGGTGATATTATTGGAGAAAATGAAGAGATTTATTTCTTGTTAGATGAACTTAATAAAGGACAACTTCCTGATTATCATAGACTTGATTTAAGTATCAAGAAGAAATTCTACATTGGAGAAAGAAATTTGATAGAATTAAGCGGGTCAATTACCAATGTTTATAATTACAAAAACATCTTCTACGTTGACCGTGTAACCAATGGAAAAATCTATCAATTACCTTTACTTTATTCTGTAGGATTTAGTTGGAGTTTCTAATCGTTTGACTGATTTTCTTCCACCATTTTAATAGCATTATCCACATGAAAGTCGCCAATACGAGTGCGTCGTAATGCGGTAAGGTGTGCTCCGCTTCCTAAGGCATAACCATAATCTCGAGCAATAGAACGAATGTAAGTTCCTTTAGAACAAACAATTCTGAAATCTATATAGGGTAATTCAAAACGAGTTATTTCAAATATACTTATATTGATATTTTTCGGTTTAATTTCCACCTCTTCATTTTCGCGTGCATAATCAAAAGCACGTCGTCCGTTAATCCAAACTGCAGAATATTGCGGCGGAACTTGCTCAATATCACTCAAAAACAGCTTAGTTTTTTCAAGCGCCATCTCGTGAGTGATATGTTCAAACGGAAAAGTTTCATCTATAGGTTTTTCTAAATCGAAGCTTGGTGTTGTTGCACCTACACAAAAAGTGCCTGTATATTCCTTTTCTTGCGCTTGAAAACTCTCAATTTTTTTTGTAAATTTTCCAATACAGACAATCATCAAACCGCTGGCCATCGGATCTAAAGTTCCTGCATGCCCTACCTTAATCTTCTGCTTATAATTTTTTCTAATATAGGTTTTTATTTTAGCAACCAAATCGAAAGAGGTACAACGTTCAGGTTTATCCAATAAGATTACATCGCCTTCCGTATTTAAGTCCATTTGAGGCAGATTAATCCGACCTTGATGAATAATTTTTGTTAACATAAACTACAAATTAAAGCGATAATACCTACAATAGCACAATAACCAGCAAACCAAAGCAAAGTTGCACGTTTTACAATTTCAATCATGCCTTTACAAGCCAAGCAACCTGAAATATATGCAGCGAAGAAGCCACACACAAGCGATGAGAAAGGAATTCCAGAACTAGACATTGAGAAATCGCCACCTACTGCTGCCAATAACGTCTCTCCTAAAATTGGAATCAATACCATTAAGAAAGAAAATTTAGCAACATCCTCTTTTTTTACACCCAAAAGCAAACCTGTAGCAATAGTTGTTCCCGAGCGAGAAAGCCCTGGCAATACAGCAATTGCTTGCGACAAACCAATAATTAATGCTGACATCCAACCCACAGGTTTTTGCTGTTTGAACTTCACAAAATAGGTTAATGAAAGCAAAGTTGCCGTTACTAGCAGCATTGCACCTACCAGCACAACACCTTCACCAAACAAGCTTTTAACAGT
Organism: Bacteroidota bacterium; assembly: GCA_023413895.1. Classification (GTDB taxonomy): domain Bacteria; phylum Bacteroidota; class Bacteroidia; order Bacteroidales; family WCHB1-69; genus JAEZOU01. The sequence goes on from JAEZOU010000012.1 coordinate 23,575, forward strand.
ATCTTTAAAGAAAACACCAACAATGAAGATAGGTATCATTGAGATACAGATTTTCGCGATATATTGTGTTTCGACATTCCATTCAAATTTGAATAACTGCTTGAATAATTGCCAGATATCTTTCCACAAGATAGTAATTGTACTCAAAACGGTAGCGCAATGTACCAACGTTTCAAATGCTACATTCTCTTCAATTTCAATGCCTAAAATCTCTTTTCCCAAAATTAGGTGCCCACTACTACTAACGGGCAAAAACTCTGTTAATCCCTGTATAAGACCTAACAATATAGCTTGGAACCATTCCATAATTTCTTACTTTCTTAAAAAGGCGCGGTCGCTCATTGTTAGGCGTACCGTAACCCCATAATTAAAACAAAATTGTTTATATCCTTCCAACCCAAAACGGCTCATTGAGCAATAGAATAACGGGTCGATAGATATATCCTCGTTGAACAAAATTTTAATACCAAAAACACCAGAAAAGCCGAAACCTGGGCCACCCCAAATCACATTAGTAGCACCTTGTTGCATTCCTGGAACATAACTACTTCCTTGATATAAATTTAGCAGATTATACTCTTTTTCATTGGGGGTATTATATTCAAAAATAGCTTTAAACTCTTTGACTTTCACATAATTAAACTGAACTCCTAATTCAAAAAAAGGCTTAATTGCTTTATGTGGGTGCATCGTATAAGAAACACCCAAATCTATCAAGAAGCGATCCTCTTTTCCTATAATATTTTCAATAGCATAATCATTTCTCTGATTTCCTTCCAAAGTGGAAAAATGCAGCAGAAAAAGGTCGGAAGCAGTAAGGCGAGAAACCATATTATTGAGTACCAAACCCCAATTTTTGTTGAACCTATATCGAAATCCAATTGCAATATTAAATGACATTTTATAACGCATATTGGAAGGATAATCCTCAATCCAAATGGAATCGCCCATTGCTTGGGGATAAGAATCGTGAATAATCCGATTAATTTCGTCGTACCAATATCTATTTTTGAGAATGTAATCCAGATTATTTTCGTTGTAAGGTGCGCCATTATAGTATTCAGCTGTTACTTTACTTCCCCAATAGGCACCACCACCAATAAAAAATTCAAATCCCATATCCTGATAATAATTTCCCTCTGAAAAATCATTTTGAGAATACCCAAGAAATGAACTTATCAGGAGAAAAAAGGTTAGGATATGGGATTTCATATTTAGACGAAGTTAATATTAGATGTGAATAGCTTCGTTACAAGCAGCAGCTGCTGCTTCCATAATTGCTTCAGACAATGTTGGGTGAGGGTGAACTGCATTCAAAATATCTTTAACAGTAACCTTTTGACTCATTGCAACAACAGCGCCAGAGATCATCTCCGTAACATTATCACCAATTAAGTGACAGCCCAACCATTCGCCAGTTTCCTTATCGAAAATAACCTTTACCATACCATCTCTACTTCCGGCAGCAGTTGCTTTTCCAGAAGCTGTAAATGGGAACTTTCCAATCAAAACTTCGCGACCAGCTTGTGCGCAAGCTTGTTCTGTCATGCCCACAGAAGCTACTTCTGGAGTTGTGTAGGTACAACCTGGAATATGCTTATAATCGGTAGGTTGTGGATTAAGGCCTGCAATTTTTTCAACGCAAACAAGTGCTTCGTGGGAAGCTACGTGTGCCAATGCTGGTCCATGTACAATATCACCAATAGCGTAAACACCAGGGCAATTGGTTTGATAATAATCATCAACCAACACCTTACCTCTTTCTGTAGCTACACCATATTCTTCCAAACCGATACCTTCGATATTGGTAGCTACACCAACAGCTGAGAGAACCACATCGCATTCCACTTCTGTAACTTTCTCTTTTGCATCTTTAATAGTAACCTTGCAACCTTCGCCTGTTGTATCCACCTTTTCTACAGAAGAAGAGGTCATCACCTTGATACCGAATTTTTTAAAGGAGCGTTCTAACTGTTTAGAGATCTCTTCATCTTCCACAGGCACAATACGAGGCATAAACTCTACAAGTGTAACGGCTGTTCCCATACTTGCGTAGAAATAAGCAAACTCACTTCCGATTGCACCAGAACCCATTACCACCATTGATTTTGGCAATTCTGGAAGTGTAAGTGCTTCGCGATAGCCAATAATTTTCTTTCCATCTTGTGGAATATGAGGTAATTGACGTGAACGCGCACCTGTTGCTAAAATAATATGGTCTGCCTCGTAACAAGTTTCTTTTCCCTCTGCATCGGTTACTAAAACCTTATGTTCCTTCTCTATTTTTCCAAAACCATTGATAACGGTAACTTTATTTTTCTTCAAAAGAAATTGAACACCTTTGCTCATGGTTTCAGCTACACCACGACTTCTTTTCACTACAGCTTCAAAATCGGCAGTAACAGCACCTTCCAATTTAATTCCGTAGTTTTCAAGATGTTTAGTATAATTATAAACTTGTGCAGATTTCAACAAAGCCTTGGTAGGAATACAGCCCCAATTTAAACAGATGCCACCTAATTCCGCTCTTTCTACAACGGCTACATTCATATTCAACTGAGAAGCACGGATAGCAGCAACATAACCACCAGGACCGCTTCCTATAACGATAAGATCAAATTTTTGATTTTCCATTTATTATTGTTTTTTATTGTTTAACTCTTCTTCCATTTTCTTAATTTCCTCATCTAACTCTTTCTTTTTAAGTTCAAGAGCATTCATCTCTTTTTGCAATTTGCTCATCTTTTCAGAATAAGATTTACTTTCTTCTCTTGCTTTAAGAAGTTTATTATTCAACGCAATAATTTGTTGATTTGTATGATAATTGATTGAATGATCTTTCAATCCTGTCAAGAATATCAAAATTCTCTCCGATACAACAGGGTCTGTAGTAGAACTAATTGCATTTAAATTACCTTTACAAACGAAAAATTCGATAGTAACATTTTTCATATCTCGTTTACCACGTTCTTCCACTTTGTAGTATATGTCGTAACTTTCTGAACCAAATTCTGAAAATTTTTGGTTTAAATACACATTGTATCCCTTCTGACTGCTTGCTTTTTTCCCTACAGCTTTCTGCATTTTTTCGTCAATTGCTGCCACAACTGTCTCTACGGGTAATTCCGAAAAGGAGATTGTATATCCACTAATCTCTGTTTTATCAAATTTCAAAACTGTCTCTTGTGCTTTTTGTGCAAAAATCATTGTCGTAGCAAAAAAAGCGATTGCTAAAGATAACACTACTCTTTTCATAATGTAAAATTTTGTTTATTAATAATTTACGGACTGACTTCTTATTTTTTCTTACCCAAAGTTTCAAACTGCAAAATTACAAAAAAATCGTTGTTTTAATACTTCTTTTCCAAAAAGAAAATCCTACAAAAAAAACAGATTTATTTTTATTTAGTTCAACCTATTTTTCGGTCATTTTTTAGATGTTTTATATCAATTTTTAATGTACCTTTGCCCCCGAAAAAAAATAAATGTAAAACAATGGAATTAAGCGAACAAGAGATTATCAGACGTCAGAAATTAGACACATTTCTTCAACTCGGCATCAACTCATATCCTGCCCCAACATACGAAGTAAATGTTACAACAAAAGAGATTCAAGAAAGATTTCCACAAGACAATACGCTTTTTCAAGATATTAGTTTTGCGGGAAGAATTATGAGTCAGCGTATTATGGGTGCAGTTTCTTTTTACGAGCTCCAAGATGCTCACGGAAAGATTCAAATTTATGTAAAAAGAGATGAAATCTGCCCTGGTGAAGATAAATCTATGTATAATTCCGTGTTCAAAAAATTGGATATTGGAGATATTATCGGTGTAAAAGGATATGTTTTTACCACTCAAATGGGAGAAATTAGTATTCATGTGAAAGAGTTTACATTACTTTCTAAATCATTAAAACCTCTTCCAATTGTAAAAGAGAAAGATGGCACGGTATATGATGCTTTCCAAGACCCAGAACAACGTTATCGTCAACGTTATGTGGACTTGATTGTAAATCCGCATGTTAAAGATACATTTATCAAGCGTACCCAATTGGTAAACACAATGCGTAACTTCTTGAATGAGAAAGGTTACCTTGAAGTGGAAACCCCAATTTTGCAACCATTATACGGAGGTGCTGCGGCTCGTCCTTTCAAAACTCATCACAACAAATTGGATATGACACTCTATTTGCGCATTGCAAATGAGTTGTACTTGAAGAGATTAATTGTTGGTGGTTTTGATGGTGTTTATGAATTTTCAAAAGATTTCCGCAACGAAGGTATGGACAGATTCCACAATCCAGAATTTACCCAAATGGAACTTTACGTTGCATATAAAGATTATGAATGGATGATGAATTTGGTGGAAGAGATGGTAGAAGCTGTAGCAATGGCTCTTCATGGAACCACTAAAGTACAAGTGGGCGAGAATGTTATCGATTTTAAACGTCCTTGGCAACATTTCACAATGTATGGTGCCATCGAGCATTTTACAGGCGTAGATGTTTCTAATATGGACGAAACAGAAATGGCAGAATTTGCGAAAAAATGTGGCGTTGAAGTAGATTCTTCTATGGGTCGCGGCAAATTAATCGATGAAATTTTTGGTGAAACTTGCGAATCTAAGTTGATTCAACCTACATTCATTTACGATTATCCATTAGAGATGTCACCTCTTACCAAAAAACATCGTTCAAAACCTGGCTTAACGGAACGTTTTGAAGCAATTTGCAATGGAAAAGAGATTTGTAACGCATACTCTGAATTAAACGACCCAATTGATCAAAGAAAACGTTTTGAAGATCAATTAGAATTGGGTAAACGTGGTGATACAGAATCAATGGTATTGGACGAGGATTTCCTCCGCGCACTCGAATTCGGAATGCCACCAACAGCCGGTTTAGGAATTGGAATCGACCGCTTAGCTATGATTATGACCAATTCAGCCTCTATTCAAGACGTGCTTCTTTTCCCACAAATGAGACCAGAAAAGAAAACTGAAGTTTCTACAGACCAACAATTTACTGAGATCGGCGTTCCTGAAATATGGATTCCTGCACTTCGCAAACTCAACTTCAACACCTTAGAAGCATTGAAAAATGCAAATCCCAATAAATTGTTGAACGACTTGGGCGGAATGCGCAAAAAGATGAAAATGGATGTCGCTGCAGTTCAATTAGATGAAATTAAACAATGGATAGCCAATATCCAATAAGCATAAATATTATTAATCAAAACCTTTAATAAAATAATTATGAAAAAAGTACACAATTTTAACGCAGGACCATGTGTCCTTCCAAAAGAAGCCGTTGAAGCTACTATTGAAGCTATTCGCAATTTTGACAACACTGGTATTGGTTTGATGGAAATCTCTCACCGTACTCCAGGTTGGGAACGCATTATGGCTGAAACTCGTCAATTATGGCGTGATCTTCTTAACATTCCAGAAGAATACGAAGTTCTTTTCCTCGGTGGTGGCGCAAGCACACAATTCTTCACAGTTCCTGCTAACTTGATGAAAACCAAAGCTGCTTACTTACAAACTGGCGTTTGGGCAAAGAAAGCTGTAAAAGAAGCTAAATTATTCGGTAAAGTTGAAGTTGTGGCTTCTTCAGAAGATAAAACTTACAACTATATTCCAAAAGGATACACAATTCCTACAGACGCTGATTACTTCCATATCACTACCAATAACACCATTTATGGTACTGAAATTAAAGAAGATATCGATTGCCCTGTAACTCTTGTTGCTGATATGTCTTCTGACATTATGAGCCGCCCTGTTGACATTAAGAAATATGGTCTTATCTATGGTGGTGCTCAAAAGAATGTAGGTCCTGCTGGCGTTACTTTCGTTATCGTTCGCAAAGATCTTCTTGGTAACATTGGCGACCGCGCTTACATGAACCCACTTCCAACAATGATTGACTACCGCACACACGCTGCAGAAGAAGCTAAAAACATCTCTATGTTCAATACTCCTCCTGTACTTCCTATTTTCGTTATGCACCAAACTTTAACTTGGTTGAAAAATACTATCGGTGGTGTTGAAAATATGAATAAAATCAATGTTGAAAAATCTAACTTATTGTACGACGAAATCGACCGCAACGCAATGTTTGTAGGTACAGTTGCTGATAAAGCAGACCGTTCAATCATGAACCACTGCTGGGTTATGGCTCCTGGTTACGAAGATAAACAAGATGCTTTCATGGCATTTGCTAAAGAACGCGGTATGATTGGTATCAAAGGTCACCGTTCAGTAGGTGGTTTCCGTGCTTCTTTATATAACTCTTGTACTAAAGAAGACGTTGAAGCTCTTGTTCAATGTATGCAAGATTTCGAAAAAGCAAACAAATAATAATAGTATAAATTAAGTGAATTTAATTTCTTGATTCACACAAAAATAGAAAATATGAAAGTATTAGTAGCAACTGAAAAACCATTTGCAAAAGCCGCTGTTGACGGTATCCGTGCTATTGTTGAAAAAGCTGGTTATGAACTTTGCTTATTAGAAAAATATACTGACGTTAACGATTTTTACAAAGCTGTTGCTGACGTTGACGCTTTGATCGTTCGTTCCGACAAAGTTACTGCTGAAGTAATTGAAGCTGCTAAAAATTTGAAAGTTGTAGTTCGCGCTGGCGCTGGCTTCGATAACTTAGACCTTGCTGCTTGCACTGCTAAAAACATCGTAGCAATGAACACTCCAGGCCAAAACTCTAACGCTGTTGCAGAATTGGCTATCGGTATGATGATTTATATGGCTCGTAACACTTTCAAACCTGGTACAGGTGCTGAATTAAAAGGCAAAAAAGTGGGTATCCAAGCTTACGGTAATGTAGGTCGCCTCGTAGCTGAAAAAGCAAAAGCTCTCGGTATGGAAGTTTGGGCATTCGATCCTTTCGTAGCTAAAGAAAAAATGGAAGCAGAAGGCGTTGTTGTTCCTGCTACTCTTGAAGAACTTTACGCAAATTGTAACTATATCTCTTTGCATATTCCTGCTAACGACCAAACTAAAAAATCTATCAATAAAGCACTCGTTGCTAATATGCCTAAGGGTGGATGTATCATTAACACCGCTCGTAAAGAGGTTATCAATGAAGAAGAATTGGCTGAATTAATGGCTGAAAGAGAAGATCTTAAATATTGTACTGATATTGCTCCTGTAAATATGGACCTCTTCGCTAACTTCGAAAAACGTTTCTTCGCTACTCCTAAAAAACAGGGAGCAGAAACTGCTGAAGCTAACATTAACGCTGGTTTAGCAGCGGCTAACCAAATCGTTAACTTCTTCGTTAATGGTGACAAAAAATTCCAAGTAAATAAATAATCTTCGGAATATTCTCTGTCCTAACAACCTTTTATGGTTTTGAAGGAGAAAACAAAAACACTGTCAGAAGTTCTGACAGTGTTTTTTTTACCACACAATAAAAGGCTGAACTCTTTCCAAAAATTCAGCCTTTTATTTAGAATTCACTATGGTGAATTTTGTTTTAAAATTATTTGGTTACACCCATTTTTGTTTTCACTTGTTCACTAATATCATCACCTAAAGCGGAGGATGCTAATGTATTTAAATCAAAAATATAGGTATATTTTCCCTCTTTAGCAACCTCTTTAATGGCTTCTAACAAAATATCTTGCAATGGTTTTAATACTTCAAGTTGCTTTTCATAAACCAATAATTCGATAGATTGTGAAAACTCTTGAATTTTCTTGTAAAGATTTTCTAACTCATCTTGCATAATTTTCAACTTTGCAGAAGAAGCTCCTGCGGTTCCAGCATACGCTTGAAGATGGGTTTGCTTGTCACGAAACTCTTTTGCCATCGCCTCACCCTCTTCCTGTAATTCGGTTTGATAAGACAAAATGTTAGCTTGTGCAGTATCAAAACCAGGAACTAATTGCATAAGTTCTGCATAATTTACATGGCCAAATTTGGCAGTACCTTGAGCATTTGCATTAACTGTAAATACTAGAAATACAATAAGAAAGATATAAAATATTTTTTTCATCATGAAATAAAAAGGTTTAATTTTCTACTTTATTTTAAAGTGCGCAAAAATAGTATTTTTTTTCCTACCACTAGCTACGCTGACAGAGTAACGCATCTATTTTTATTTTATTGCTAAAATCTGAAAAATTGTAACAAAATGAAACAGAAATATAACTTGCATGTAATCTAATCCTCCCTTTTTGCAGCATCATAAAAAAATCTAAATATTCTATATTCTCTCACTCAAACTTCCAATATTCAACAATATTATCTGCATAGTGAATTGAATTAAAAAAGTTTTCTCTCACAAAAACAAATTAAGAATACTATAAATCAATAAAATAGGACTAATATTATTACAAAATTGGATTTTACCTCAATTATACCTTAAATTTCCTATTTTTGTATTTTTAAACAGAAAAATGACAGAGTTTCAAATTGAAGATATAATCAACCAATTTTTTAAGGAAAATAATCGAACACAACTCCTTTTAGAAACACGCGCAGTGGAACTATGGAAAGAGATTGTTGGCTCTTTTATTGCGCAGAAAAGCAAGGCAAAAAAGGTTTGCAACGGCGTACTTTATGTGCGTGTTACAGAAGCTGCCCTTCGCTTCGAATTGTGTAATTCCCGAACCGAAATTATTAATAAAATCAATGAAAAATTAGGAGCTTCTGTTGTAAAAGATATCGTTTTTCAATAATTTTTATACTACTGACAAGGTAAATTCAAATACTAAACCGCCTTCCTTTCGATTAAAAGCCGTAATAGTTCCACCATGAAATTGTACGGCGTGCTTCACTATCGACAATCCTAAACCAGTACCACCATTTTTTCGACTTCTTCCTTTGTTAATTCTGAAAAATCGCTCAAAAATTTTGTCAGCAAATTTCATAGGTATGCCAGCGCCTGTGTCATAAAAACGCAAAAAATAGAGATTATTTTCCTTTTTCAAACACTCCACAACAATACTAATATCTGTTCCAGCATATTTGAAAGCATTTTCTAGCAAATTTCTAAAGATAGAAAAGAGTAAATTATGATTTCCTGCAATTATCATATCTTCCGCTAAATGGTTTTCAACAAGAATTCGATTTTCAGAAAAAGATTCAGTCCACTCCGCAACTGCTTCTTCAAAAACAGATCGAATTTCCAATTTTTCCTTAGAGAATAGAGCTGCCGACTCCTCCAACTTGGTAATCAACGAAACATCTTGAATCAAATCCGATAATCGTAAGGTTTGGGCATAGCTTCGTTTCAAAAAATAGTTTCGTTGCTCCTCATCTATCGACCTATTTTCCAATAAAATCTCCAAATAACCTCGAATGCTACTCACTGGCGTCTTCAGTTCGTGAGCAATATTATTGGTCATCTCTTGTTTCAACTTTTGTCGATTTTCTTTCTCTTGAATTATTTGTAACTTACTATTTTCTAATTGCTTATATAAAGAAATGATTTTTTTACTAATCTCACCAAAAGGGGTATTAGGCAAGTGTACGTTCTGATCATCAACGTTTCCTTTTTCTGCCGCTGAAGCAAAATCGCTCAACGATTGCATAATGCTATCAAACTTTTCCGTTTTCAAAATCAACAAAAGTAAAACCACGAAAAAGAGAAACAACACAATGTAAAGCAAAATATTATCAAAATCGATAAAATTCTTCCACTGAATAATATAGGGTAATGCCAAACGAATAAACGAACCCTCAGACATTTGAAAGGCGTAATAAAGATACTCTTGGTGGGTGGTTTTCGATTTTCGGATAGCAAAACCATAGCCATTATTTTGTGCTTCATTAATTTCTGGACGTTCAATATGGTTATTATGAACATTTTGCACAATATTATCGTACAAAAGTTCGCCATCTCTATCTATGTAGGATAATCGCACATTTTGAGGAAGAAAATTGAGTATTTCTTGCATTTCTACGGAATCTTGCACCATTTTCTCAACCATCTTTCCGTATGTTTTTAGAATTTCTTTCTGATTATGAGTTTGAAATTCTTTCTCTTTTTCCGCTTGCAAAAAGAGAATAATCAAAGCATAAACAAAAAATAGAGAAACAAAAATCAGTAACAACTTCTTCCTATAACTCATAACTTCTATTTTTTAATACAATAGCCAAATCCTGTTTTATTAACAATCATTTCTCCAGCCACGCCCATTTTCTTACGCAAACGCGCCACGTGAACGTCAACACTTCGGTCTAAAACGTAGGTGTCACGTTCCCAAACTGCCTCTAAAATCTCCTCCCGACTCAAAAAACGGTTAGGGTAACGAGCGAGTAGTACCAAAATCTGGAACTCTTTCTTTGTCAATTCTATAGCTTTTCCGCTAATCATTACTGTTCCATTTTCCAAATTAATTTCCAACGTTCCAAAAATGATAGTTTCCTTAGCTTTTTCGGGAATAGTTCTGCGATTGAGTACTGCTTTCACGTGCGCCAACACCTCCTTTAACGAAAAAGGCTTCGAGATATAATCGTCAGCACCTAAATTAAACCCCGTAAGTATGTCGTTTTCTGTATTTTTGGCTGTCAGAAAAATAATCGGAGTATTGTTATGCCGCTCGTTGCGAAGTATATCCGCCATCTGATACCCCGACATATTCTCCATCATCACATCCAATAAAATCAAATGATGCTCAGGTGTAAGTAACCGAAGCGCCTCTTCGGCAGAATAAGCCACATCTACTGCATATCCTTCACTTTTGAGATTAAACTGCAAAATTTCACAGATGTCCTCTTCATCATCAACAACTAAAATCTTAACCATAATGATAAAATTATTGGCAAAAATACAATAAAGAAACTAATTATGCGTAAAACTAAATGGGAAATAGTTAAAATTTTATCTTGAAAAATATCACAAATTTTCCCGCTTTTATTTCAATATTTTCTATACATTTGCAGACTAAAATATTAAAAATGAAAAAGTTTTCGTTGCTATTTCTGTTTTCCCTTCTTTTTTGGGCTGGAAAAAGTCAAGATTTTAGCCACATCGCATTGGATAATCGAATCTATACAGATGATATCTACAGCGTAAAATTATGTCCTGCTGATAAATATTTTGGCACTCCTATCATAAAATTGAATAGCGGAGAACAACTTCGGTTGGTTTTTGATCACTTAGGAGATTATGATGAATATATGAAATATACACTGATTCATTGCTCTCACGACTGGCAACTCTCCCCCATGAACCCTTTGGAATATTTAGATGGATTTATGGAAGACGAAATTACGGATAATTCCTACTCATTCAATACTATTACTGGATATACCCATTTCGAATTACTACTTCCGAATGATTTGCTACGAATCACAAAATCAGGAAATTACATTTTGTTTGTTTATGATGAAACACCAGAAAATCCAATTTTAACACAACGTTTTATGGTAGTAGAGTCAACAACCGCTGGAATTGTAGGAACCGTACAACAAGCACAAGATGTAAATTATATGAGTACGCATCAACAGGTTGATTTCCTTGCTTATACTGGAAATTATAATGTCAGAAATCCTTCTATGTTACTGAATGCGACAATTCTACAAAATGGACGTTGGGATAATGCTATTATAGGACTGAAATTTCGTTCTGCTAATTTGAATGAATATAATTTTAGTTTTGACAATTTGAATAAAAATATCTTTTCTGGCGGTTCCGAATTTCGAACTTTCGATTTACGTACGCTCAGAACTACTGCGGATAGAATCGTATCTATCAATTTTAACCAAAAGATGAACCAAGCGTATGTTTTGGAGGATATTGCTCGCCCTTACGCACCTTACCAAAGCGATAATACGATTAGCGGACGCTGTTTTTGGTTAAATGATGATTTTGAAGGGAAAAATACCGAGGATTATGTACTCACACACTTCTCGTTGCGTTGTGACTTTCCTATCAATAACGGAGATTTGTACGTTTTTGGCGAATTAACCAATTGGAAAATTATGCCTGAAGCAAAACTGAAATATAATCCCGCTCTTAATTATTGGGAAACCAGTTTGCTACTAAAACAAGGTTACTACAATTACCAATACGTTTTTGTACCTTCTGGAGAGAATAAAATCGATGAAACTTACATCGAAGGTTCACATTGGCAAACCTTAAACGAATATACAATCCTGCTCTACTTAAAAGAGGAAGGGACTTCGTACGATAAATTAATAGGAACATCTAGCATAAAAATTGAAAAATGAAAGCAGCACATTCGATAGGTATTGATATTGGCGGAACTAATACCGACATTGCATTAGTTAATAAAAATGGCAACTGTTTATCTTTCAGAAATTTAAAAACAAAAGATTATTACGATGCAGAGAAATTTGCTTCCGATATTGTTGAAGCTGTTCGTTCATTGCTACAAGAAAATAACGTTGTCGAAATTACTGGTATTGGTATTGGCGCTCCGTGTGTCAACAATATAAAAGGCGTTATTGACAACGCTTCCAACCTAAATATGAAGGGAGAAATCCATTTGAAACAACTGATTCAGAATCGAATGAACGTTCCGGTTGAACTTTCTAACGATGCCAACGCGGCTGCGTACGGCGAAATGATTTATGGTGGCGCTCAAAATATGCGAAATTTCATTATGTTCACTATCGGAACCGGCATCGGCTCCGGAATCATTATTGATGGCAAAATGCTTTATGGTGCTGATGGCTTTGCTGGCGAATTGGGCCATGCGATTCTCTTCCCAGAAGGCCGCCAATGCCCTTGCGGACGAAAAGGCTGCTTAGAACAATATGTTTCTATTCGCGGAATTATCCAAACCTGCCGCGAACTATTCCCGAAATATCCACAAAACCTATTGACACAACTTCCTGAAAAAGAGTTGGACTGCAAACTGATTGCGGACGAAGCACATAAAGGAAATCCATTAGCAGTAGAAACTTTCAACCTTACGGGCTATTGGTTGGGTATTGCCTTAGCCAATGCCGTAACCTTCTCCTCTCCAGAAGCTATTTTTGTAATGGGCGGCCCAGCACAAGCAGGCTCCGTACTCTTCGATCCTCTTCGCAAATCGTTCCAAAAACACAAACTTTTTGTGTATAAAAATGAAATTCCAATCCTTGAATCTGCACTCGACAAAAGCCACGTTGCTATCTTGGGCGCAGCTTCATTAACACGCTAACGACACTAAAATTTTATCACTACTTGGGCGTTCTTCTTAACGCTCAAGAGTTACTCTTTTCAAATTAATCATATTGGTAGGTGGTGCCGTCAACCCCTTAACATTCTTTTGCGTAAAGTGAATGAGCTTGTCGTAAAACAGAACTACAACGGGTGCGTCTTCCGTCAACAAAGAATCTAATTGCGTGTAATATTCGTTACGCAAAGAGTCATCAGTAATGGTTTGCGACTTCTCAAAAAGCTTGTCAAATTCTGGATTTGTATAATGGGTATAATTAGAGCCAATAGGTTGTAAATTTTTTGAGTAAAAGAGAGAAAGATAGTTTTCTGAATCAGGATAATCACAAACCCAAGAGCCGCGGAAAAAGGGCAATTTGTAGTTGCGCATCATTTCGCGTTGTTGCGCAGCTTGCTGCACATCTAACCGCACAGGAATTCCAAGTAAACCCAAATCATGCTGGATATACTGACAAAGGTCGAGATAAGCAGCAGAAACCGAAAGCGCAATTTCTGGCATTCCTTTCCCATTAGGATAGCCCGCTTGCGCCAACAACTCCAACGCCTTTTCAGGATTATAGTCATATCCTTTCACTCTTTCCGCATCAAAAGAGAGCATTCCTTCTGGTACAAAACCTGAAACTTGCGCATTTCCGATATTATTCCGCAAATAACGAATCATTTTCTCCCTATCAAAACCATAGTTAATGGCTTGCCGAACCTCTTTTTTCAACAAAGGATTGCTGGGGTCATCATTTTTTAACAAAAATCCCAAATATTCGGTGTTTAGATAGGGCGCAGTTATCATATTCATCTGGTCTGCTACCTCTGGATTCAACGTTCCAGCGCGCGTAAGAAGCGCATCTTTATAGCAAGGATCAACACCCGACATAAAGTCGATGGAACCTTTCATAAATTCCATAAATTGTGCCTGCTTATCAATAATAAACGAGATTGCAACTGCATCTAAATAAGGAAGTTGATTTCCTTGTTCATCTTTTTCAAAATAGAGTTCATTTTTCCGAAGTACCAACTTTACCCCTTCTTCCCACAATTGCATTTTAAAAGGCCCTGTTCCCACTGGAAATTTTCGAAAATCCTTTCCATAATGCTCCACCACTTCAAACGGAATTACAGAACAATATTTCATCGCCAAAATACTAAGAAATGGCGGGAATGGTTCCGCAAGCGTAATTTGAAATGTTGTGTCATCAATTGCTTTAAACATCGGCTTATTCGCCTCATCTCGCGCTACTTTCTGAAAAATCCAAGCACCCGGAGATGCCGTTTCAGGATCCAAAATTCGTGATAAACTATATACAAAATCGGAAGCAACAACTTTCCGCTTCTCTGGAAATGAAAAATGCTCCGTCTGATGAAAAAAAACATCATCACGAAGAAAAAATGTGTAAACCTTCCCATCTTCACTAATATCCCAATGTTTAGCAATCATCGGAATCACCTTTAACGAGTCATCTAAATCTACCAAACCATTGTAAAGCATATTGCAAGGCCACAACGCCGCTTGTCCCGACGAAAATGCAGGGTCAAGCGATTGAATACCAACGGCTTCATTGTAACGAAAAATCATCTTATCATCATCATCATTGCGATGATAGCAACTAATTATAAAAAGAGAAAAGAGAAATAATATGATTAATTTACTGATTTTCAACATTTTAATATTAAGCAGGTTTTAAAACTTATATTTGGCAAAGGTACATTTTTTAGATTTATCAAGTAAATAAAAATGTTATTTTTGTGAATTGAAACTGAAATAGAGATGAAAGGAAAAAGATTGCTAATTTTCAATCCTGAACACGACTTGGCGCTTGCTAATGGCGACCCACACTTTATGCCGCCAGCGTCAGCAACAGCATTTGCCAACGACTGTGCGTGGCTGCCAATTTGGTTGTACAACGAGGGATTACTGCTATGCCAGAAAAAGGAGGTGCCAGAACCTTTCGCTCGCTTGTGCCAACTACTAAATCTGAACCCCACGCTCATCACATCAACAGAATTGGCAGAAATCTCTATTACGCAAGTGTTGCCTTGGGGCTGGAATCCATTGCTGCGTCAGCAATTACTTTCTTGCGGAGTTTCAGCAGATATTTTACCCACAACAACAGATTTAGAGAATATCAAAATTTTGTCGCACAGAGAGAAAGCCCGTGAGGCTATGTTGTGGATACACAAAAATTCGGCAAAACCCGAAAAACTTCCGCAAGCTGCTGTTGCGCTACAATCTGTCGGCGAAGCTACCGAATTTCTACTGCAAAACCCAGAAGCGGTTTTCAAAGCACCACTCTCTGGAAGCGGCCGCGGCGTGCGCTGGGGACGCGAAAAACTAGATTCTCACCTCTCTGGTTGGCTCCAAAACGTTATCAAAAAGCAGGGCGCAGTGTATGCGGAAAAAAGAATGAAAGTGATTCAAAACTTCGCCGCAGAATTCCATTGCCAAAAAGAGGTTACTTTTGCTGGTTATTCTCTCTTCAAAACCAAAAATGCAGTCTATGAAGGAAATTTTCTGCTTTCCGATGCCCAAATTGAGAATCTTCTGGCCCAATGGATCTCCATCAATGAACTTCATCACTATCTATTCTGTTTAAAAGATTTTCTAACAAAACATTTTTTAGGAAAATATTGCGGTTTTTTAGGAGTGGATATGTTTGTCTATCAGGAAGATGACAATTTTAGAATCAATCCTGTCGTGGAGATCAACACACGCACAACAATGGGCTGTTTAGCACGCCTTTTTTACGACAAATTCGTCTCTCCTTCATCACACGGATTTTTATCCGTGTGCTATCTTCCTCAACAGAAAAATTCTTATCATAATCTTCAAAATTTTTCTGATTTAGAAATTGAAAATGGAAAAATTAAAAATGGAACAATCTCATTATCACCAATTTATAAAAATAGTTCTTACCAAGTAATTGTGAATGTAAAAAAGGAATAATCAAACAGAACAAAATAAAAATATCTATCTTTGCAAAAAAATTAGGAATATGAAAATTCAATTTTTAGGTGCGTCCGGTGGAGAGGTAACCGGCAGTAAGTTTTTACTGACAACAGAAAAAAACGAGAAGATCGTTATCGACTGCGGAATGTATCAAGGTAAAGGTTTAGAAACCGATGAGATGAACCGCGACTTGGGCTTCGACCCCAAAGAGATTAAATATCTAATTCTTTCGCATGCACACGTGGACCACTCGGGATTGATTCCGTACATCTATAAATTAGGATTTACGGGAAAGATTTTTTGCACGCCTGCAACCCGCGACTTATGTTCCATAATGCTTCCCGATTCTGGAAACATTCAAGAGAACGATACGCGCCAATTTAATAAAAAGCGCAAACTGCAAAATCTTCCACCTGTAGAACCTATCTATACCGCTAAAGATGCCGCTGCTTGTATGCGCCAATTTATCAGTATTCCTTACAATATGAAGTTTGATATTACACCCAATTTGCAGGTAGAATTTTTCGATTCTGGTCACATTTTGGGTGGTGCTTCTGTCTATCTTACCGTAAAAGAGGGCAGAAAAAAGAAAACAATTCTCTATACGGGCGACGTGGGCCGCTATGGAAAACGTATTCTTCCTGACCCTGCAGAAATTCCTCAAGCTCAATATATTATCTGTGAATCTACCTACGGAAATCGCTTACACCCTACCATTGACGAAGCGGAAGAAAAACTGATGCTAATAGTGAAAGATGCCTGCGCCCAAAGACGCGGCAAGCTAATTATCCCTTCTTTTGCTGTTGGAAGAACGCAAGAGATTGTTTACGCTCTTCACCTCCTGAAAAAACAGGGAAAACTTCCTGATATTGACATATTTGTAGATAGTCCGCTGGCAGTTTCTGCTACCGACGTTTTCCGCTTGCACCGAGATAGCTTTAACGAAGAAATGCAAGATTTTATGGAAAATAATAAAGACCCTTTCGGCTTTGAAAAACTTCATTATGTTAGAACTATTGACGACTCTAAACGACTAAATACCTCCAATACGCCTTGCATTATCATCTCCGCTTCGGGTATGATGGAAGCAGGTCGCGTAAAACACCATTTGGCAAACAATATCGAAAATCCGCGCACCACGATTTTGTGCGTAGGTTACTGCTCTCCAACCACTTTGGGTGCAAAAATTATGCGTGGCGACAAAGAAGTTTCTATCTTCGGCACAAAACATAAAGTGCGTGCACAATTGGAATCTATCGAATCCTACTCTGGTCACGCCGACTACAACGAACTAATTCGATATCTGCAACCTCAGAAACCCAAAAAGGTAAAACATATTTTTGTTGTTCATGGTAACGAAGATTCTCGCGAAGGATTTATGGAAACCTTACAACAAGCAGGCTACGCAAGCGTATCGGCTCCTGAGTTCCAATCTGAAGTGGAGATTTAAGATGGATAAATTTGGAAAAAACTTCATTCTTTCTGATTCTGGAGGTACTCACGACGACAAAATCTGCGGAAAAATTATCGGTTGCCCCAAAGGTGTAGCAATAGATTTCGATTTTATCCGTACGGAGATGAAACGACGCGCACCCTCAACCGACGCTTTATCTTCAAAACGACGCGAACCTGACGAGGTAACTTTTCTGTCAGGTATTGAAGAAGGACTCTCCACAGGCGAAGAAATTCGTTTTGAAATTCCTAACCGAGATGTGAAAATCAATCCCGAAACAGTAAATGTGATAAAACCATCGCACGCATCGTACACCTACAAGATGAAGTACGGCATTGCCGATAATAGCGGCACAGGGCGCGCTTCTGCCCGACAAACGGCATGTCGCGTGGTGGCGGGTGCCATTGCCAAACTAATTCTTAAAAAGGTCGGTATCACAATTCATGCCGAAACGGAAAGCATTGCACCTATTCGCCCACAAGACACCAGCGGCGCACGCGTCCACTGCACTATTTCAGGCGTTCCCGCAGGCCTGGGCGAACCCATTTACGATAAGTTCGACGCACGCCTGGCCTACGCCATGCTCTCCATCAACGCCGCAAAAGGATTCGAAATCGGCAAAGGTTTCCAAGCCGCCAATATGAATGGCTCCGAATATAACGACTTGCAAAATCCCGACTTCTCTTTCCAAACTAATAACGACGGCGGCGTACAAGCGGGAATTTCCAACGGACAAGATATCTACTTCTCCGTAGCCTTTAAACCAATTCCAACGCTGCAAAAAGCCCAAAAAACAATAGATTTTCAGGGAAATCCTGCCCTTTACAAAGGAAATAATCGCAACGACGTTAGCGTGGTCCCGCGCGTACTTCCTGTAGTCGAGGCAATGGCTGCCCTTGTAACCTTAGATTTTTTGCTGGAATCTGAAAAAATAAAAGAAAATCAAAACCCAAAAATCAAAATATAATAACCTTTGCAACATCAATAAATTGTGACAGATATGAAAAAACGTTTTCTTATTTCCGGTGGGGGAACCGGAGGTCATATTTTCCCCGCTCTGGCAATTGCAAACCAAATAAAAAAAGAAAACCCTGAAGCAGAAATCCTCTTCATCGGTGCCCAAAATAAAATGGAGATGAAAAGAGTTCCTGAAGCAGGTTATCATATTGAAGGACTTGATGTTTACGGAATAAAAAGAGATTTCTCGCTGTCAGGAATTATTAGCAACTTGAAACTTCCTTTCGTGTTGATGAAAACGATGCGCCGAGCGAAAAAAATTATTTCAGAATTTAATCCCGATGTGGCAATTGGTGTGGGTGGCTTTGCCAGCGGACCAGCATTGCAATCTGCTATTGCTCTGGGAGTTCCAGCTCTAATTCAAGAACAAAACTCCTATCCTGGCGTTACAAATAAAATTCTTTCCAAAAAAGTGAAGAAAATATGCGTTGCTTATGATGGCTTAGAACGCTATTTCCCCGCTGAAAAGATTGTGAAAACTGGAAATCCTATTCGTGCGGAAATTCTGAACCTGAAACGGAAAAATGAGGAAGCTTACCAATTTTTCGGATTTTCTCCTGACAAGAAAACGGTTTTGGTAATGGGCGGAAGCTTGGGCGCACGCTCAATGAACACCTGTATGCACAACCATATCGATACCATTGCCCAAACGGGCGTTCAGGTGCTGTGGCAAACCGGAGAGGCGTTCTATAATGAGATTCCTGCCGAAGAGATCCAACAGAAATATCCGCAAATTAAGATTGTTCCATTTATCAAAAATATGGATTTTGCGTATAGTATCTCCGACTATATCGTGTCTCGTGCGGGCGCATTGGCAATCGCCGAACTTACAATCGTGGGCGCTCCCGTAATTCTTATACCTTTCCCTTACGCTTCCGAAGATCACCAAACGAAAAATGCTGCGGCTTTGGCCAATGAAAACGCCGCAATCCTGATTCCCGATAAGGAGGCTTCCGAAAAAATGGTGCCCGAACTAATCAAACTGATTGAAGATGAGGAACGTGCCCAAATCATGGCAGAAAATATCAAGAAATTCGCACTCCCCGATGCTATCCATAAGATTGTAAAAGAGGTGATGGATTTGTAAAAATCCCCGCCACCCGATAGCAACTACACGCAATTCACGTTCAGTTCAGCGAAAAGGTGAGCGTACTGTGAATATTAGTGCCGTAAGTGTGATAAAAAATATCTATAATGCTAATACATAAGGAATTATAGATGAGTGTCACTACCGTACAATATATCCACCCGTCTTTCTCGAACCTTTGTATTTGATACGTTTGCTATTCTTTAATAAGGCAAGATAGCGCATAACACTGCTGTATGGAATATGACAAGCCTCGCTAATCTCCTTCACACTGCAGAAGCGATGTGTCTTAATGTATCGGTAAACGATTTCGATTTTTTCCAATTGACGGGTGCTTTTACTCTCCGAATCCTCCTTCTCTGTTGAAGCCGCTTCCTGCGTATAGTTGAGATAGCTCTGATGCGTATTTATAATATCGGTATATGATGAGCCAATGACGAAAACAAGCGGACTTTTCCCGCTATTACTTTCTTTCATAACCACGTTGTTGTCATTAATTTGAGAAATAGACGCTTTCTGCACTATGACATTGCGCGAGATACGGAGAAACTCCTCCCTTCCGAGCAACTCCTCAAGGTCGTTCATCGAGTTGTAGCGAAGGTAGGTGGTGCCGTCGGTGAGATGTATCGAGGTAACATTCCGTTCCTGAATGCAATAACAAATTTGTCTAATACGAATCAATGTTTTGTGCTCTTTGTCCCTCACCTCCAAAAAATTGAATTTTTTCCGCAAGGAAAAATCTTTCTCCTCACTCTCCCGCTGCAACCACAAGATGGTGTTTAATGCGTAGGCAAACAGTACCAACCCGCCATTACGTAAGGTGACAAGAAGGGATTCCTCTAAGAGAAAATGAGTAGCTAAGTCTGTATAGCCGCTTTTGGAGTACATATTCAATAAGTTAGGCGCAACCATCACCATCTCTGCTGCTCCCGATATAACCACGCTAAAAACACTCAGGCACCAGTAGAGATCATATTTCCGTTGGGTATAAAATTTGGGAAATAGCAGATAATAGTTCAGATAGATAACCATAATTGCAATTATCCCACTCAAATATTCTTTGTATAGGTCTGGGTAAGCTGCAGTTCTTAACCAACAATTACATCCGAAAAAATACCACATTGCCAATAGAAAAAGCAGGTGGAAAATGACCTGAACAGATGTTCTGTCGTACCAATGTTTCATAGCATAAATTTTGAGGCAAAGGTATGAATTTTCTTCCAGAAATTTCACTTTTTGTTGGGTTTCATTCTGGCAACCTGTTTTATCTTCTCACGTAGGAATATTTTCGTCTCGTATAATGTGCTATTTATCCTGAAAATATGAGAAGATAAAAATTATAGAGGTGAGATGATAAAATTATGTTATCTTTTTTTACAATACTGTAATTCAATAGATTAAATTATTTTTATCATCTCATTTTTACAAAATTCGTCCTAAATGGTGAAATTTTACTTTTTACGCAAAAATTGATGCCTTTCAATGAGAAATTTTCGCTAATTTTGTGAGCGAAAACTAATAAGAACGGATACATTTTTGAAAATGTACTTGAAATTATGAAAAAAACGACACTATTTTTCTTGCTTTTAATTCTACTCTCTCTTTGGACATTTTCGTGTCAAAAAGAGGAGGAAAACGCACCAATAGCTCCTAACGAAGCTACCATAGCCAACCTAACCAAAGAGATGCAGAATGGAATCCTTACTATTAGAGTAGGACATAGTGCAAAGGAATGCAACGGATGCATTCCCGTAGGCGATAAACTTGTTCATGTAGATTGTTCAGGATATGGAACCTTATGTGAGATTACGGCTCGCGTGTCTATTATTGACAATGGTTTGCAGGTTTCTGCTATTACCACCGACACATTCGGTTTAACCACATTAGATTATTTCAATATGCCAGCGCGCTCGTTGGCAGTGGAAGATGAGAACGAGAAATATTACCTTAACATACCTGCTCAGATGCTCTACCGCGATAGCAAAACGCAACAATTCACTATCTCGGGGTTATTCTACTCCACAAACGCATATTACGAGAACAATTAATATAATGTCTTGCTGTTTCTCTCGGTTTTGCATTGTCCCTGCAGAATTGGGAGAA
>JAEZOU010000043.1 GCA_023413895.1 Bacteroidota bacterium
ACACTGGAGTTACTTACGGATGATGGCAAGTACAACTATGTGGCATATCTGCTTGCTGACGAGAATGGCAACTCAATCAAGGTGGCAAAGTATTCAAGTCTTGACCGTTGCGATTTGATTGAGAATAACGAGTATGGATACTGCTCTCTTATTAAAGCGACCAAGAGTGTATTGTCAAAGTTGGATATTGAAAATAAGACAGCAGCGACTATAACCCCTATGGAACGTGTTGAAACTCCATTGTGGAATAAGGTTGCTTTGCGCGAGGCAGTCATCAATGCAATAGTCCATAACGACTACTCATTTGAAGTGCCTCCAAAGTTTGAGATATTCCCCGATAGGCTTGAAATTACATCGGCTGGTCGTTTGCCCGAATCGCTCACAAGAGAAGAGTTCTTCAATGGTATATCAATTCCACGCAATAAGGAACTGATGCGTATCTATCGCGATGTGGAATTGGTAGAATCGTTAGGTTCTGGTATTCCTCGTATCTTGCGTGCTTACGGCGAAGATTGTTTCAAGTTTACGGATAACTTTATTCGTATAACTTTACCTATAAGTGAACAAGATGGCACCCAGTCGGCACCCAGTCGGCACCCAGTCGGCACCCAGTCAGTACCTAATATTGAAAACCTTGATAAACTGATTGTATTCTGTTCTGAAGCACGCTCTTTTGGTGAAATGTTAGCATTTATGGGGCTTACCGATAGAACTAAATTTAGGAGAAAATATATTCATCCACTTTTGGAGGCTGGTATATTGGAACTGACTATTCCAGAAAAGCCAAATAGTCAGAATCAGAAATACCGCCTTACAGCAAAGGGTATTGCTTTGAAAAACGCTCTCAAATTCAGTAAATAAAGAAAAAAATCAATTAAAACCTATATGAAACGATTACTTTTTATAGCATTAATAACAGTACTCGTAGTTGGATGCCAAAATCGATATGAACCGACACCTGAGGATCTTGAAAATTTAGAAAAAACTATAAAGAAGATTAGCATGGAGGATTCCATCGAAAAGGCAAAAATATTGGAAGAAAAAAGAAAACACTTGGAAAAGCAAGAAGCAGCTTCCAGCAAACAGCAATCCAAGCGAAATTCGCAAAAGTACAAGTCGGAGGAATACGACGAAGATAATGAGGAGAGATACGAAACCGACGAATATGACAACATGCGAGGTTTTGATCCTTTATTGGAAGATGACACCAAGGACAACGGAATGTCGCGGTACATGGAAAATTATGACGAAGAGGGTTGGTATTAGTTGTAGAATGAGCGGCGCGAAGTAGCTTACCATCGGAAGATGAGGTGCGCTGCCGCCGCCAAGAATAGGCGAGTTTAGCGAATGTGCGTGAGGGATTGCAGCGGTTATGAGCGCCGGATTTAGAAATTAGAATTTAGAATTTAGAGTTTGGACCTTAGAAATTGTATTTTAGAGGAAATTGGAGTGTAAGAAAGAGGCGCGAAATTTGAGCGGAAAGCCCGACGGCGGGCGGGGCAAGCTTTCGCACATAGAGCAGAACATCTAACACAGAATAAGCTAACGCAAAGGAAAAGCAAAGAATGGTGCGGTGCGCAGGCGGAGCCGGCACGCCCAAATAAAAAACCATAAAAAATTTCCACATTTACAATAATTAAGAGGTTTTTACGTTGTCGAATTTTAAATTTAAAAAAAATATATGTTATTATCCAACAGAAACAAAACGGCCATCACTTATAAAGGAACGAAATATTCTTATAATCAAGTTCTTATCTATTCTCAAAACTATGCTGACTACTTTTCTTCAGCAGGGAAACCGCAAAAAATTCTTATCTGCGGACAGAACTCACCGGAATGGTGTTTTGCCTTTCTGGGTGCGATTCGACTCAAAGCGATCGCCGTTCCATTAGATGCACAATCTACCAAAAAGGAGATTGAATATGTGATTAACGATTGCAAACCTGACATTGTTTTTATTACAGCTGACAAGAAAGAATTTTTCGGGGATATCAATCTTTGCGGTGCGCGTCTTCTCATGCCTGAGAATATTGTACTCTCTGAGAATGAGGACATTACGGTTAGCGACATTCCTATGGGGGCGGCAGAGGAGACGATGCTTATCAACTACACTTCGGGCACGACTGGTTCTCCGAAAGGAGTTATGTTATCGTACAAAAACGTAATGTACAACGTGGATTCAGTCAGCAAATCGGTGCCTATTTATCAAGAGGTGAGCAATGTGATGGTTCTTCTTCCGTTACATCATATTTTACCATTGTTAGGTAGTTTAGTTGCTCCATTATACGTGGGCGGCACGATTCATATTGCCGAAGCTATGAATGCTGAATCGATAATCAAAACGCTCAACGAAGGGAAAGTTTCCATTATCATTGGCGTGCCACGGTTGTACGACATGCTGGTAAAGGGCATTATGAATAAAATAAACGCCTCGTTCATAACGCGTTTCCTTTACAAAGCCGTTAAATTTATTGGCAGTGATTCTGTTTCTAAAATAGTCTTCAGCAGTGTTCATAAAAAATTTGGAGGTCACCTCAAATATTTGGTTTCAGGTGGTGCTGCCTTATCCATTGAAACAGCGACCATACTAAAAACCTTAGGTTTGTATGTTTTGGAGGGTTACGGGATGACGGAAACGGCACCGATGATCTCGTTTACACGTCCTGGGCGCAGAAAGGTGGGATATGCAGGCGAGTTACTACCTAATATTGAGGTTAAGATTTCGGAGCAGGGTGAGATTTGCGTTAAGGGCGACAATGTGATGCAGGGTTATTACCAGCGCGAAGAAGAGACCCAACAAATCATAAAAGATGGTTGGTTGCATACTGGAGATATGGGAATTTTAGACCAATATGGACTAAAAATCACGGGAAGAATTAAAGAGATTATTGTTACCTCAAATGGAAAGAATATCAATCCAGAACTATTGGAGCAGGAGTTTTTACGTGAAAGCACATACGTTCAGGAGATCGGTATCTTTTTGCATAACGACGTACTACATGCAGCCATAAAACCGCAGATGTGTGCCATTCGTCAACAATCACTAGAGGAGATGGAAAATCTCATCAAAGAAGAGGTTGCTCATTTCAATGCAGAACAGGCTCAATACAAGAGAATTAAACAAATCCACATCATATCTGAGGAGCTACCCAAAACAAGATTAGGAAAAGTACAACGTTTTCTTCTTCCCAAACTTGCAGAAAAGACAGTCACTGAGAGCATAGAAGAATCACTTGAAGGTAAGAGTGAAATTTATAAACTGCTAAAAAACTTTATCGAAAGTGAGACCAAGTGTAAAGCCAATGAGAATGACCATTTTGAAATTGATTTATCAATGGACTCATTGAGTAAAGTATCACTTTTAGCCTTTATTGAAACTAGCTTTAATATAAGCATGAGCGAAGAGGAATTAGAAAATCTAAACACATTAGCAAAACTCTCTCAACATATTGAGCAAAGCGAGCATTCAGTAAACAGCAACACATTGACTTGGAAAGAAATTTTAGCATCTAAAACAGAAATAAACCTTCCGAAGCCTGGTTTTATGCATTGGTTTACCTACCATTTTTCCAAAATTCTATTCTCAATCTGCTATCGTTTCAAAGTCAGTGGAAAGCACAATTTACCGAAAGGGCCTTACATTATTGTTGCCAATCACCGCAGTGCAATAGATGGATTTTTAATTACGGCTAATTTTGCACGAAAAATCAACAAAGAGATCTTCTTTTTTGCCAAGGAGAAACATTGGAAGAGCAAATTTGCACAATTTTTTGCAAGAGAAAACAACATTATACTAATGGATATTAACAAAAACGTACGCAGATCATTGCAGGAGATGTGTGCTGTTTTAGAGAAAAGCAAAAGCATTGTAATTTTTCCTGAAGGAACTCGTTCCTTGGACAATAAGATGAAAAGATTCAAAGAGACTTTTGCTATTTTGAGCAAAGAACTCAATATTCCAGTAGTTCCTATTGCCATTACTGGTTCAGAGAAAGCATGTTATCGCAATACAATTCTCCCAAAATTTGGAATTTCTATTGGTATTGACATTTTAGACACTATCTATCCTGAGATAGATCAAAGTGCTGAATCTCTGAGAGATAAAGCCGCTTCAATCATTCAGAAGCATTTAGAAAAATAATTTTTCCAAGAATTAGAATAATCAAAAAAAAAATGTATTTTTGCAGGTCTTAAAAATATAATTAAAATGAAGAGATTATTATTATTTGTTGCTGTTCTTTTCTTTGTGAACTTAACATTTGCACAACAAGAACAAAAAAGTCCATATTCTACAGATTTAAGTGACACCACTGCTTTAGCAGCTTGTGACTCTCTTCCTTCATTTATTGGTGGAGAGAAATCGTTGTATCTTTATGTAGGTCAACAGATGCGTAAAGTTTGCGCATACGGTGAGGCAGACGAAAAAGCGGACTTAATGGTTGCTTTTATTGTAGAACGCGATGGCAAAATTAGTAACTTTAGACCTATTGATGAAAATCCTAAATATGCTAAAGTTTATGAGCGTATAGAGAAAATTTTCACTCGTATGCCGGCATGGACTCCGGGCATGAAAGATGGTAAAGCCGTACGTTGCAATATAGAGATGCCATTACATCTACATTGGCAAAGTGGCAATGGAACAGGCTCTTGCACGAAATAACAATTAAAATTCTCATAATAAAAAAAGTGGCTCCCAAAAGCCACTTTTTTTTATTTTCAGTCATTGCCCTATTTGACAATTACTGATATTGCCTTACGAATTCGGGTTACCACCTCATCAACGCCTAAAATATCAACCACCTCAAATAGATCAGGACCTTTTGCATCACCAACAATAGAAAGTCTAAAGCTATTCATTACTTGACCCATATTTAATTCATTATCTTGAATATAAGCCATTACGGCATCGTGAGCAGCCACTTTATCGAAAGGTTTATATTGTTGAAGAATTTCGATAATTTTATTTAGATAGGTTGGAGTTTCCTCTTTCCAACGTTTTTTTATCACCTGTTCATTATAACTTTCTGGAGCTACAAAGAAATAACTTGCTTGATCCCAAAGTTCTTGTGGAAAATAAACTCTCTCCTTAATCAATTCAACAACTCTTGCTATTTTTTCATCAGAAGCCACAATCTCTCTTTCCTTCAAAATCTTTAAGAAATGTTGGATAAAATATTCTGAAGGTTGTTTTTGAATATATTGATGATTGAACCAACGAGCTTTATTCAAATCGAATTTAGCACCAGATTTACTTACTTTATCTAAAGAGAATGATTGTATAAGTTCTTCCATAGACATCAGTTCCTGCTCCGTTCCAGGGTTCCAACCGAGAAGTGCCAACATATTAATTACTGCTTCAGGAATATAGCCAGACTCACGATAACCAGAAGATTGTTCACCAGTTTTAGGGTCGGTCCATTGAAGAGGGAAAACGGGAAATCCTAAGCGGTCGCCGTCACGTTTGCTCAATTTTCCATTTCCATCGGGTTTGAGGAGTAGCGGAAGGTGCGCAAACTGAGGGGCTTCCCAACCGAAAGCTTTGTACAACATAATATGTAATGGAGCTGATGGCAACCACTCTTCACCACGAATCACGTGGGAGATTTCCATCAAGTGGTCATCTACAACATTTGCCAAGTGATAGGTTGGTAAGCCATCAGACTTAAACAACACCTTATCATCAAGCAATTTAGCGTCAATTTTCACTTCACCGCGGATAATATCCTGCACTACAATTTCCAAGTTTTCAGGATATTTAAAACGCACTACATAATGACCTTTTAATCGTTCTTCCACCTCTTCTGGTGATAATGTTAAAGAGTTGCACAAAGAGGAGCGAGTATTTACATCATATTGGAAATTTTTCTTTTCTGCTTCAGCCTCTTTTCTACGTTGGTCAAGTTCTTCGGGTGTATCGAAAGCATAGTAAGCCCAACCCGTTTCAATCAATTGCATTGCATATTGTTTATAAATATGCATTCTTTCTGACTGTTTATAGGGGGCGTGTTTTCCTCCAACATGTACACCTTCATCAAATTTAATTCCCAACCATTCAAATGCCTCAATAATATACTCTTCAGCACCTGGCACAAATCGGGTTTGGTCTGTATCTTCGATACGGAGTAGCATTTCTCCGCCTAATTTTTTACAAAATAGATAATTGTACAAAGCTGTACGAACTCCACCAATGTGAAGTGGTCCAGTAGGACTTGGGGCAAAACGAACACGTGGTTGCATACAAAAAAATTTAGTTTATTTTCTTAATTCAAAATTCTTTCCGAGATATACTTTTTTCACAAACTCATCAGAAGCCAAATCTTCAGCGGTTCCAGACTTAATTACGCGACCTTCATAAAGGAGATACGAGCGATCGGTAATAGAAAGAGTTTCGTGAACATTATGGTCGGTAATTAGGATTCCGATGTCTCGATTTTTAAGATTAGCAACAATTTGTTGAATATCTTCTACAGCGATTGGGTCCACACCTGCGAAAGGTTCATCTAGCAAAATAAAATTAGGATTTGAGGCCAAGCAACGAGCAATTTCTGTTCGACGACGTTCACCGCCAGAGAGATTATTTCCCAAATTTTTGCGTACCTTTTCCAGATGAAATTCACTAATTAAACTTTCCAATTTTTCCTTCTGTTGCTCTTTAGTCAGATCCGTAAATTGCAAAATGGCACGGATATTATCCTCCACGCTCAATTGTCGAAACACAGAAGGTTCTTGGGGAAGGTAGGCTATTCCCAACTGTGCTCTTTTGTACATTGGGAACTCAGTAATATTTGTATCATCGAGGTAGATATTTCCTGAGTAGGCTTTGATAATTCCTACAATCATATAAAAAGTAGTGGTTTTTCCAGCTCCATTAGGGCCCAAAAGCCCTACAATCTCGCCTTGCTTCAACTCAACACTTGCTTCGTTAACAACAGTACGATTCTTATAAATCTTAACCAATTTATCGGTAGAAACTTTATGTATCATTATTTTTCCACCTCCATTTTAATTTTTTCCGACATCAATTGGATAAATTTTTCCAAAGGTTCATTCACCATAGGTCTTAAAAAAATTGGCACATCTAGTTCCATTTCTATCTTCAATGTGGAGCAATTTTCATCAATTTTCTTAAAGAAAAATGAGAGAGATATAGGAATATTTTTATCATTACTTGCAACATAAACAATTCTTTCAAACTCCACCTTTTCAGCGACAGAGAGGGTAACTTTAACCATATTTTGAATGGTAAAAGTACAAGAATCTTCATTGGCTTCAAAATTGGTAACTTGTGGAGGCAAATAGGTACACAAATTTTTATAATTTCCACATAAATTAAAAACTCTTTCTACAGAAGAATTGAGTGATTGTTCGCTGCTTGAAAACTTCATATTAACTATTTTTGAATTTGCAAAGGTACAAGAAATTTCTTTTCTTTGGATTGTATGGAAAAAGTTTTAACAGAGTATATGTTCAATCAAAATTTTCACTCCAATAACAATCAGAATAACGCCTCCTACTATTTCAGCATAACGTGGTTTCATCCATTGGATCAGAAATCTACCTAAATAGATACCCAAAAGGGAAAGCGTAAATGAGCAGATCCCTGTCCAAATCATTGGGTTTATGATAGGTACTGAAATACAAGCCAAACTTACCCCCACCGCCAACGCATCGATAGTAGTAGCGATGGCGAGTAGTAATAATGTTCCGATTTTCAGAATATTAAAAACCTCTTCTTCGCCCTTAACACCATCAAAAATCATTTTACCTCCAATTATACCTAATAAAGCAAAAGAAACCCAATGGTCGATATTGTGAATAAACTCAATGATATTGCTTCCTAACAGCCATCCTACAAAAGGCATTAACACATGAAAAACACCAAAAACAGAGGCCACCATAACGGCTTGACCAAATTTCAATTTACGGACAGCACCTGAAGCGAAACTTACAGAAAAGCAATCCATTGATAATCCTATAGATAGAATAATAATTTCTACTTGTGTCATAATATTTTTTAAATGTGCAAAGATAATCAAAAATAGAAATAGTATTGTGTAATTTAAAAATAAAAATAGAGTTGAAAACATCCAAAAAAAGGTTATTTTTGCGAAAAAATTTAGAGATATTTTTTATGATAGAAAAATTAAAAAAAAGGATTGAATTTCTTCTTATTATACTGTGTTTCGCAGCCACTTTTTCGAGTTGCGGTGGGAAGAAAACACAGGATCATGAAGTTGAAATAGAGACAGAAACTGCCATTGAATATCCGATTTCCATCATTCCAACTCGTTTAGAAACTAACCTTACAGACGATAGTAAACTTTATCCCATAACTCAAACCTTTCTACAAGAATTTTTGGATATTGCGGATCGTTTTCAGGGTCAGTCACTCAACATAAATGCAGAGATTCCTCAAGAATGGGGAGTTGTTTGTGTAGAAGGAATGGCTGACGGGCGCGAACTATATCTTTTACAATCGGCAAACCGTGAATGGATGTACTTAGTAATTACGGCAGGATACGGCTCCGAGCGCGTAATTGATGCATTGCCCGTTTCGATAAACTTTGCCGTTCAGAAAGGAGACGTTTTAGAAACTGAAAAATGGATATGTAAACGCACTGAAGAGGGCCTTTTCCAAGTGGAAAAGAACTACGAATGGGTGCGTTCTGTAAATACAGACACTATCTCGTCTGCCGAACTAACCGATTACAACAAAACCTCTTTCTTGATTGATAGTTACAAAATTAATGAAATGTCACGCTTTGAATTTGTTCAAACGGAAACAGAACCTGATTATCAAGCTGTTGTATTCTATTACAAACAAGATTCCAAACCGGAAGAGTGGGACGAGTATATACCCATTGTTCAATCCTACTGCGAAGAAAATCAAATTCCATTTGTAGAAGTAAACCAAAACTTTGAGCAAGTAGTGATTCGAGATTACGAATTAAACGAAATCACAACCGTTGACATCACACCTTACATATCCTCGACAGGATCAGGAATGGTGATGATGAAAAAAGGAAAAGAACCGAAGAGCGAAATTTTTGGAAATTTCAATCGAATGAGAGTAGAAGTAAAAAGATATTTTAAAATAATTGTTCCATAATTGCGTTATGCTATCCGCATAGAACTTAATTAACACAACATATAAAAGAAAATATGAAAGAGATGAATTTAAATCCCTTGGTACAATTCCTAAAAAAGGAACCTAAAGATTTCACTAAATCAGATATTATTAAGTTTATCTGTGAAAAAGGTATTGAGATGGTAAACTTCCGCTACGTTGCTGGCGATGGTCACCTCAAAACTTTAAATTTTGTCATTTCCGACCTTGACTATTTGAAGCAGATACTTTCTGCTGGAGAACGTGTTGATGGTTCCAATATATTCCCTGCTTTTATCCACGCAGGCTCTAGCGACCTTTACGTTGTGCCACGTTTCAGCACAGCTTTCATGGACCCATTTACAACTATTCCGACACTCAGTTTCTTATGCTCATACTTTAATAAAGATGGTCAATTAATGGAAAAATCTCCTGAATCTGTATTAAGAAAAGCAATGGCATCTTTTGAAAAGGTTTCAGGAATGCAATTCCAAGCAATGGGCGAACTTGAGTTCTACGTTATTGGAGATAGAGAGGACCTTTACTTAACACCTGACCAACGCGGATACCACGAATCTTCACCATTTACCAAATTTGAGCAATTCAGAACAGAATGTATGTACGAAATTGCAAAAGCAGGTGGTAAAATTAAATATGGTCACTCAGAAGTTGGTAACTTCACATTAGGAGATAAAATTTATGAACAAAACGAAATTGAATTCTTAGTAACAGACGCTCTTGAAGCTGCTGACCAATTGGTAATTGCAAAATGGATTATCCGCAATATGGCTTATCGTTACGGTTTAGATGTTACCTTTGCTCCTAAGATTACGGAAGGTAAAGCTGGTAGCGGTTTACACATCCACACTCGCATCGTAAAAGGTGAAGAGAACCAAATGGTTACACGCGGTAAGTTGAACAACGTTGCAAAAACTGCTATCGCAGGTTATATGGTTTGCGCATCTTCTTTAACTGCATTTGGCAACACTAATCCAACTTCATACTTCCGTTTGGTACCTCATCAAGAAGCTCCAACTTCTATCTGTTGGGGTGATAGAAACCGTTCCGTTTTGGTTCGCGTTCCGCTCGGTTGGACACACAAAAACGATATGATTGCCGACCTTAACCCACTTGAAAAACCAATCAAACAAGACCTTTCTCAAAAACAAACTGTTGAATTCCGTTGTCCAGATGGTTCTGCTGATATCTACCTTTTGATTGCAGGTTTGGTAGTGGCTGCTCGTCATGGTTTTGAAATGGAAGGTGCACTTAACTATGCTAAGAAAACTTACGTTGATGTTAATATTCACAAAGCTGAAAACAAAAAATTACTTGACAACTTGGATCAACTTCCAGCCTCTTGTTGGGAATCTGCTGAAGAGTTGGGACGCCATCGCGAAATCTTCGAATCACATGGTGTATTCCCAGCAGAATTGATTGATGATATTATCAAAAATCTTCGCGCTTTTGATGATAAAAATATCCGTGAAGAGATTAAAAATCATCCTGAAAAGATGCTTGAAATGGTTCATGATTATTTCCACTGCGGATAGTTTGAACTTTAAAATATTCTCGAAAAAGGTGCTCAAAAGGCACCTTTTTATTTTATCTTCA
>JAEZOU010000055.1 GCA_023413895.1 Bacteroidota bacterium
GACCTCCATATCAAGCACGGAAGTGTGCCGCGCGCAATACCTGGTATTACCGTTGGCCACGAGATGGTCGGCGTCGTTGAGGCAGTCGGCTCCGACGTGCTTTCCCTCAAGGTGGGCGACCGCGTTACCGTTAATGTGGAGACCTTCTGCGGCGAATGTTTCTTCTGCAAAAACGGCTTCGTGAACAACTGCACCGATACTAATGGTGGCTGGGCACTCGGCTGCCGTATCGATGGCGGACAAGCAGAGTATGTGCGTGTTCCCTATGCCGATCAGGGATTAAACAAAATTCCCGATTCTGTTAGCGATGAACAAGCACTCTTTGTTGGCGATGTGTTGGCAACAGGCTTCTGGGCTGCTCGAATTTCGGAGATTAAGCCCGACGATACTGTGCTGATTATCGGTGCAGGACCAACGGGAATTTGTACGCTGCTCTGCGTGATGTTGAAGCAGCCGAAGCATATCATCGTGTGCGAGAAATCGCCCGAAAGAGCCCGTTTCGTGCGCGAACACTATCCGAGTGTGGAAGTTGTTACACCGGAGGAATGCATCGCCACGGTGCGCCAAAAATGCGAGCGCGGCGGAGCGGATGTTGTGTTGGAGGTTGCGGGTGCAGAGAACACTTTCCGCTTGGCGTGGGAGTGCGCTCGCCCGAATGCGATTGTGACAGTTGTGGCGCTGTACGATAAGCCGCAGATGCTGCCACTGCCCGAGATGTATGGCAAGAATCTGACCTTCAAGACGGGCGGTGTAGATGGTTGCGATTGCGCAGAGATTTTGCTACTCATCGAGGCGGGCATGATTGACACAACGCCACTGATTACACACCGCTACAAACTCGCCGATATTGCTGAGGCGTACCACCTGTTCGAGAATAAACTGGATGGTGTGATTAAGGTAGCAGTTAGTTGATTCTAAAGTAGAATTTATATTATTTATGACAATGAAAGAAGAGTGTTTGATTTGTAATGCTCCATTGAAGTATTTGGAAAAGAAAATAGATATGGAGTGTGCAATTTGTTATAAGACGGAAAGTAGTAATACTTGTTGTGAACAAGGTCATTATGTGTGCAACGAGTGCCACACAAAAGGTATAGATGCCATTTATAAACTTTGCCTTGAGGAAAGTTCGAAGAATCCGATAGATATTCTTGAAAAGATGATGAGTTTGTCCTTTTGTCATATGCATGGACCAGAACACCATGTAATGGTAGGTGCCGCTTTGCTTTCTGCTTATCGAAATGCAGGAGGAGATATAGTACTTCCTGATGCATTGGCAGAACTGATGCAACGAGGTAAGCAGGTTCCAGGTGGAGCTTGTGGCTTCTGGGGAGCTTGTGGAGCAGGACTAAGTACTGGGATGTTTGTTTCCATTATTTCACACTCTACACCATTGACTATCGAACCTTTTGCTTTGTCACATCAAATGTCTGCAACCTCGCTCGGTAAGATCGCTGAGGTGGGAGGCCCTCGATGCTGTAAGCGTGATTCCTATCTGTCCATTTTGGCCGCCATTGATTTTGTGGAAACAAATTTTGGAGTGTCTATGGATAGATCAACTGTAATATGCAGACATTCCATTAAGAATAGCCAATGCATTCGACTGCGTTGTCCTTTCTATCCCAAGATTAGGTAAAAAGTTATATTTAATTGCATTATATGTGAGTGTTGATACCATGCAGTATGTATTAGTTGCCGGAGTTAGATTGCGCGCAGATCTCTCCAGTTGTTGAATCGTGACCATCGTTGCACTCTGTTATAAACCACCACTCCTACCACAGTCCGAAATGTATGGTAAACTTATATTCAGAATGTGAGGGGTAGATGGCTGTGATTACCCTAATTTCCATTTTTCTATGCAGTGCTACCATTGTTCTACATATACTAATCATATCGAATTGTGTGAGCATAGTTCTGCCCGTTGGTTGTCTGCCGACAATCTCAATGAGGTTGCTTGGCTTCCTGCTGATAGAGAAGTGGTGAAATATCTTGTTGAATTATAAAATCGTCTTGTTTTCGATGATTTTATACTTTTGTAGAATGAATTTTTACACTATAAGTTGGAAAAATCTTAGAAGAATTTCTATTAAGAAGTTTTGAGAAATAAATATTTCTATTTCTATAGTGAGTCTTATTGAAATGAAGAATGAGAAAATATTTTTCTGTTTTTCAAATCTCAGATTTTTTTTATTTTTAACCCCATTTTTTACATCTATCTATCTTATTATCATTTATTTAAACCGGTCAAAATTTTTGACCGGTTTACCGATTTTTTTTGATTCTTCTTTCTATTTATCTTTTCTTTAAATGTGTTTATTTTTTACCCTAAATTCATTGTTATCTCTTTATTATCAATCATTTAAACTGGTCAAAATTTTTGACCGGTTCGCTAATCTTTTTCAATCTTGTTCTTTCTATTTTCTTTTTCTATTTGCCATCCAATTTTTTTTTTTTTGTTTTTACCCATTTTTTGCCTATATCTTTTTTGTTATCAATGATTTAAACCGGTCAAAATTTTTGACCGGTTCCTCTTTTTTTACAGTTTTTTTCTAGATTCTATGAGTTTAAATTTTCTATTTTCTGCAATTCCTTTCTTTTTTAAATTCGAGTTTTGATATATCTTGTTAATTTTATTCCATGCTTTAAATGTGTTATTGTTAATTTTTCTTATGTATTATTTTAACTAACTGATTGTTAGTATCTATTAGTTTTGTTGTGTGTCTAAATATATAAAATTATTATTGTATATTTGCATAAAAATAATAATATAAAATTATGAGTAATATTGTTGAAGTAGAGAACAAAATTGTGGTTCTCCGGAAACAGCAAGTTCTTATAGATTCCGATGTGGCGGAGTTATATGGTGTGGAAACGAAAGTTATCAACCAAGCTGTAAATAATAATCCTGAAAAGTTTCCGAAAGGATATGTGTTAAAATTGTCTAATTATGAAAAGGATAGGTTGGTAGATAAGTTTGAGCGATTTAAAAATCAGAAGCATTCCTCTGTGAATCCTAAAGCGTTCACAGAAAAGGGGTTATATATGTTAGCAACGATTCTGAAAACACCACGTGCGGTGCAGACTACAATTGCTATTGTGGAAGCGTATGCCAAGTTGAAAGAACTTTCGCGTGTGCTCTGTGAGATTCCCAACAAGTGTAATGACCAGCAGGCACAAGAACTTTTATTGAAACGAGGTGGAGATTTGGTTGAGCAGATAATCGCAGATGTACAACCACATAGAAGTAGTGAAACCTCTTTTGAGGTTAATCTTGCAATGTTTAAGTTTAAACATTCTGTGAAAAATGAAGAACAAGAGGTGATGCTCCTGAGAAAAGAATTGTCGGAATTGCGCCAATTGATAAACAATTATTCCGATGACGTAGAAATTGTAACGTGATAAATAGTGTATTTACCCTGTAATGTTATAATGGCCTTTAATTGTAGTTTGAAAATTCGACATTTTTTTGTACTTTCGCCACGTTTTTCTTTTTAGAAAAACTTTTTCTACAATTAAAGTTATGAAGAAACATATACCTAATTTTATAACTAGTCTTAATCTTTTTTGTGGCTGTTTATCAGCAAGTTTCGCTTTTCGTGGAGTGCAATATTTAGAGGTAGCCTCATATTTTATTCTTCTGGCTGCCCTTTTCGATTTTTTTGATGGTTTTGCTGCTCGCTTGCTAAAAGTAGAGTCGATTATCGGTAAAGATTTAGATAGTTTTGCAGATAATATCTCTTTTGGATTTGCACCTGCAGCAATTCTCTTTGTATGGCTAAAATATTGTTTGGGTACATTTCCCCCTGAAATGCAATCAGGGATTTTATCACTACTTCCTTATGTTGCTTTTGTGGTAACTATATTAGCTGCAGTCCGTTTAGCAAAATTTAATCATGATGAGCGCCAAAAAACGGAGTTCCGAGGTTTGGCTACTCCTGCAAATGCCTTGTTTGTTGGTTTTATTCACTTTGCTGCAGATAAATTTCCCATAGTAACCAAGTTTTGGGTAGTAATCGCTTTTGCATTGGCGTTTGCACTCTTACAGGTGTCTGATATCCCAATGTTTTCGTTTAAAATGAAAAGCCTGAAGTTTAAAGAAAATTATATGCAATATAGTTTTCTTATGGTTTCTATTCTGCTTTTTATTTTCTTCCAATTTGGGGCAATGCCGTTGATTATTTTGGTGTACATTCTCTTTTCTTTCACAAAATATCTATTCAAAATTTAGTATATATGAACATTTCTTCCATTGCTGTTTTTTGTGGGTCTGCAGCTGGTAATAACGAAAAATATGCTCAATTAGCAGCAGAAGTAGGTGCTTTTTGTGCGCAAAATGATGTAAAAGTGTATTATGGCGGTGCTGCCTTGGGTTTAATGAAAGTTGTTGCTGATGCTTGTCGTCAAGGTGGAGGAGAGGTGGTAGGGGTTACCCCAAGTTTCTTCTCTGATGTTGAAGTTGTGGATACATCACTCGTACAGTTAATCGTGGTTGATTCAATGAGCGAAAGAAAACAGTTAATGGAACAACAAGCGGATGCGTTTGTTATTCTTCCTGGTGCTTACGGAACAATGGACGAGTTTTTTGAGGTGTTAACAGATGCACAATTGGGATTACATTCAAAACCCATTGCAATTCTCAATCCATTAGGTTATTACGATGGACTATTGCAACAAATTGAACGCTTTAGAGCTGATGGTTTTCTGAGAGAATTTCATTATAATCTGCTGATTATTGCAGAATCTGTTCCCGAAATGTTTGCACAAATGGAAAATTACAAATCGGCTAATGATTCTGAATGGCTGAATAAAATCAAGAAATAAAGAAATTAATAACGATATAAAATGAAAATTGCTGATTACGTTTTTGAAACAAGTTGGGAAATTTGTAATAAAGTTGGTGGAATTTATACCGTGCTGTCAACAAAGGCCTTTACTGCTGTAAATCACTATAAAGATAACTATATTTGTTTGGGACCTGATCTTTCAAAAGAACAAAATAACGATTTTATCGAAGATTCTTCTCTCTTTAAAAATTGGAGAGATTTTGCTAGTAGTGAGGGACTTAAATTCAGAGTGGGAAGATGGGATATCGCTGGTAGCCCTATTGTGATTCTAGTCGATTTTACACCCTTTTTTGAAAAGAAAAATGAGATTTTAACCCATTTCTGGTTGCGCTATAAATTGGATTCTATTGCTGGTCAATGGGATTATGTTGAACCCGCATTGTTCGGTTACGCAGCTGGGCGCGTTATCGAAAGTTTTTACCAGTTTTATTGCAGTGCTAATGACAAAATTATTGCGCATTTTCACGAATGGATGACAGGAACAGGTATTCTACATTTGGAAGACACTGTTCCGCAAATTGCAACGGTATTTACTACTCATGCTACAGTGTTGGGACGCTGCTTGGCAGGTAATAATTTCCCGCTTTATAGCAATATGAATTCGTACAACCCTCAGGAGTCCGCAAATCGATTTGGGGTTCAATCTAAATATTCATTGGAATATCTCTCTGCAGTTACTGCAGATGCTTTTACTACTGTAAGTCAAATTACTAATGCTGAGTGTGAGGCATTTTTGGGCAAAAAGGTGGATACGATTACAATTAATGGTTTTGAAAATAGTTTTGTTCCACAAGATGCTGATTATGAGGAAAAAAGAAAAAAAGCACGACATAAACTGATAGCAGTGGCCCAAGCATTAACACAGCAGAAAATTGATGATAATGCACTCTTAATTATTAATAGTGGTCGCTATGAATTTAAAAATAAGGGTATTGACATTTTTATTGATGCTTTGGGAAGATTGAATAATGAAAATGTTGGTAGAGAGTTAGTTGCATTTATTGCTGTGCCAGCGGGAACAACCGGCTGCCGTGCAGATCTGTTGAACAGAATGGATCTCGATGAAAAATCAATACCTGTTTTAGGTGATTACGCAACTCATCGTTTGCACGACTATAATAATGATCCTATTATTCGCAAAATTAAGGAATGTCAACTCCTAAATGCTCCTGAAAAAGATGTGAAAGTTATCTTTATTCCTGTTTACTTAAATGGTTTTGATGGAATTTTCGATATGCCGTATTACGATTTATTGGCAGGCTTTGATCTATCTGTATTTCCTTCATATTATGAACCTTGGGGATATACTCCACTCGAAAGCGCTGCCTTTGGAATACCAACAATTACTACATCCTTGGCTGGATTTGGAATGTGGGTGAAAGAGAATTTTCTAAACCAAAAAGGTGTCCATGTCGTACTTCGTAATGATACCAATGGAGATGAAACCTCTGCAGAAATTTCGCAAACTATCCTGCAATACGCCCAAACTCCTAATGAACAATATGTTACTTTCCGTAATGAAGCTCGCCAAGTTGCTAATCAAGCTTTATGGGAAAATCTTTACAAAAACTATTTGGAAGCTTATAATATCGCATTGAATAAAAGTGCTTTGCGATTTGATAGATATAAAACAAAAGTATCAAAAATCGGATTTCTTACTAATCCT
Organism: Bacteroidota bacterium; assembly: GCA_023413895.1. GTDB lineage: Bacteria > Bacteroidota > Bacteroidia > Bacteroidales > WCHB1-69 > JAEZOU01. The sequence goes on from JAEZOU010000055.1 coordinate 6,511, forward strand.
ATATCTAAAAATCAACCTAATTGGATTCAAATTACGGTAAAATCGAAACTTCCCGAAAGTTTGAAGCGTCTAGAAGAGTTAGCTCATAACCTATGGTGGAGCTGGAATTATGAGGCTCGTGAACTTTTTATCGAAATTGCTGGTGAGGAATTATGGAAAGATTGCGATGAAAATCCAACTCGTATGCTCCAAATACTTCCCCTTCCTAGTATTAGTGCAAAAGCTGAAAATAAAGATTTTATATCTAAACTGAATCGTGTGTATGAAGATTTTCGTAGCTATATGGAAACACCTCGTACTCGTCCAGAAGTTCAAGTGGCATATTTCAGTATGGAATTCGGAATTAGTAACGAACTCAAAATCTTCTCAGGTGGTTTGGGAATGTTAGCCGGTGATTATCTTAAAGAAGCAAGTGATAGTAATGTGAATATGGTAGGGGTGGGGTTATTGTATCGTCAAGGATATTTTACACAACAAATTTCAGCTTCAGGAGAACAACTGAATATGTATCCCGTGCAGAGTTTCTCAAAACTTCCAATTACTCCGATAAAAGATGACAAAGGAGATTGGAAATTGATTTCGATTGCACTTCCAGGTAGAATGCTTTATGCCCGTATCTGGCGTGTGGATGTGGGAAGAATTCCTTTGTACTTGTTAGATACAAATTTTGATAAAAATATAGAAGAAGATCGCCAAATTACCTATCGTTTGTATGGTGGAGATGTGGAAAATCGTCTAAAACAAGAGCTTTTATTGGGAATTGGTGGTATGCGAATGCTTAAACTTTTAGGTGTCGAACCTGCGCTATTTCACTTAAATGAAGGCCATTCTGCATTCATGACATTAGAGCGAGTCCTAGATACAATGTCCCAAAAACAGTTTTCTCTTCCCGCAGCAATCGAGTGGGTGCGTGCAACATCTCTCTATACAACTCATACACCAGTTCCTGCTGGTCACGATGCTTTTAGTGAAGATTTAATGCGAACCTATTTCGGAAAATATTCTGAGAGATTTAATACTTCTTGGGAAGGTTTTATGGGTTTAGGCCGTGAACTAGGAGCTACCGATGGTAAGTATTCTATGAGTGTTTTAGCTTGCAATTTAGCTCAAGAAATTAATGGCGTGAGTCGGATACACGGAAGAGTTTCGCAAGAGATGTTCGCAAATCTTTACGAAGGTAGATTCTCTAATGAACTCCATATCGGCTATGTTACCAATGGAGTGCATTATCCAACTTGGACTCATAAAAAATGGCAACAATATCATAAAAGATTGTTGGGCGACAATTTCTTGGCGCAACAAGCTAATTCTGAAGTGTGGAAAAATATTTACAATGCTGAAGATAACGAACTTTGGAACTTGAAGGATGTGTTACGTAAAGAGTTGATTGCGCATGTAAAGGTAGTCTTGGAAGCTCAAATGCGTAAACGGGGTGAAGCACCATCTCTAATTGTTAATACACTCAAAAATCTTCGTGATGATGTTCTTACCATTGGATTTGCTCGCAGATTTGCTACTTATAAACGAGCTCATCTTCTTTTTACTAATATAGAAAAGTTAAAAGCAATCGTTAATATGCCCGGACGTCCTGTTCAGTTTATATTTGCAGGAAAAGCTCACCCACAAGATAAGGCAGGCCAGGACCTTATTCGTCGAATTATTGAGGTTTCCCGTATGCCAGAGTTTGTGGGTAAAATTGTTTTCGTAGAGAATTACGATATGATTTTGGCCAAAAAACTGATTTCAGGTTGTGATGTTTGGCTAAATACACCTACGCGTCCACTCGAAGCTTCTGGAACTAGCGGCGAAAAAGCAGTGATGAATGGTGTGCTGAATCTCAGCGTTCTTGATGGTTGGTGGGCTGAAGGTTATACCCCTGGCGCAGGTTGGGCAATCAATGAGGAGATTACTTATTCAGAAGGTTGGCGACAAGATGAACTTGATGCAGCAACAATCTATTCGTTAATCGAAGAGGAAGTTGCTCCTAAATTCTATTGCCGTAATGAGGAAAACATACCTATTCAGTGGACAACTATGATGAAGGAGAATTTTGCTAAAATCTCGCCACGATTTACAATGAAACGTCAATTAGAAGATTATTACGATAAATATTATCATAAGTTGGAAGAACGCTCCCAAAAATTAGCTCAAGATCATGGTGCATCCTTAATCTCTTTAGTGCATTGGAAAGGTAAAGTGTATGATAATTGGGATAGCGTTAAAGTCGCAAATGTTTCGTACGAGAAATCTAATGTGAATACTTTCTTAGTTGGTGAACAAGTGAAAATTCTGGTCGATGTAGATTTGCATAATCTTAATCCTGAGGATGTTATGGTTGAACTCTGTTTGATTGAACGTAAAGAGGGTAAAACGCAACTCTTTTCAGCTTACTCATTCCAATTTGAAACTCAATCAAACGGTGTTGCTCGCTATTCTTGCAATATTAATCCAAAGTATGCTGGTAGCTGGGAATGTGGTGTACGTATAACCCCAAGCCATCCGTTACTTCCTCATAATTGTGATTTTCTACTTGTGAAATGGGCTTAATTCAGATGGTTATGCTTATTGAAGAATTGAAAAACTATAAGATTTATTTGGCATCCAAGTCTCCGCGTAGGCATGAGATGTTGAAAAGTATGGACATTGATTTTGAATTTCTGCCTACTGATGTTGAGGAATATCATCCAGAAGGTTTTTCTCCAACCCAAGTGGTAGAATTTTTATCTCAGCACAAATTATCGCCCATCCGTTTGGAGAAATTTCCCGATAATGTGATTTTTATTGCTTGCGATACGATTGTCGTTGTTGATGATGTGATTTTGGAAAAACCTAAAAATAAAGATGATGCTCTTAGAATGTTGTCGATACTTTCCAATCGGGAGCATTTCGTAATTAGCGGTCTTACCGTTAAAACTCATTCTAAACAGTTGACCTCACACAGAACTACCCGCGTGCGCTTTCGTAAGTTTACTGATGAAGAATTGCACTATTACGTTAATAATTACAAACCTTTTGATAAAGCGGGTGCATACGGAATTCAAGAGTGGATTGGCTATACAGGTATAGATTATATCGAAGGCTCATTCTTTAATGTTATGGGATTGCCAACACAGTTACTTTGGGAGATGCTATCTCAAATCGTTTCCTAATAGTTGCACGTGAACTTTTGATTTTCACTGAAATAAAAAAGGAGAATCCTTAAAGAGATTCTCCTTTTTTTATGTTTAATTTCTTAATTACGGAAGTTGTTCTCCAATTACGTGAATTACTTGAATGGTGTTAACAGGGTCATTGGTAGTTACATCAATAGTGCATTTGTGGGTGCCTTTTCTACCTCTGCTATTCATTGTAATCGTCATCGTTGTGCTTTCTCCCTTTTTCAAAATATTTTTCTCAATCTTAGTGGAAAATACGTTGCTGCTGGGTTTAATTTGTCTGATAATCAAATCATTTTTACCATTGTTGGTAATAGTAACGGTTTTGTTTGGAGTAGTACCTTGTGCAACTTTGTCAAAATTGATATCTTGAACGCTAAATGCTGCAATGGGGGCTTCCTTGAGTTGTTTTGGAGTGTATTTTGAGAAATCTTCTTGAATATTTACGTTCAAGAAAAAGATTTTATTTGCTTGAATACTATCTTGCGTAATTAGATCAATTCTTTCTTTGAATGTACCAATCTCATTTTTAATTGCTGGATTGTAAGCAAAAACGATCTCACCCTCTTGGTCTGGTGCCAAGGTGTTTCCAAAATTTGTTGATTTAATGGTAATATGTTGAGGAAGAGATTTTGGAGCAACAGTTGTTGGAGATTTCATAAAGTTGCGAATAAGAACTGTAAAGGTAATCTCTTCACTGTTTAATCCGTTAATGTGGTAAGTGTTTTCTTTGATGCGAACTGCACCAGTGCCTTGTGTGTAGCCAGCTTGTTCGTATACTGTTGGAGGCCTTTTGGTTACACTTCCTTTGATGAAAATGTTGTGAGGAGACGTTGCTGGATCATCAAATTGAGGTTCGTTAGTGGTAACACGAATAACTTTGTTAAATCCACCTGGACGACCATAAGGGTTATATGTAGCTTCGATAAAACCCTCCTCACCTGGTTTAACAGGAGTTTTAGTGTAGTTTGCCGCTGTACAGCCGCAACCTGGTTTTACGCGTACCAAAGTTAAGTCTTCGTTACCGACGTTTTTAAAGATAAATTTTCCGGTTACTTTTCCGCCCTCTTCTTTAATGGTGCCAAAATCATAGGTGGTCTTTTCAAACTGAATTTTAGGCTGAGCACAAAGAAATGTTCCCATTAGGGCAACAATCATTGTAAGAAATAATTTTTTCATATTATGAGTTTTTAACGTTATTTTATACATATTTATATGTCCCGCAAAGATATAATTTTATTTGTCAAATCAATCAGATTAATTTTGTCAAAATTTCCTGATGACATAAACAGAAAAACTGTATTCAACGAGTTGATAGATAGTATTTTTTCTTTAAGGTTTAATGAGTTATCAAAAACTTGAAGATTTTTATTTTGGAATGAATCTAGAATTTTTTCAGCAGAAATAGGAGGAAGTTTTTTATGTTTTACCGCTTCAGGATTGAAAAAGATAATGGGGATGTCTGCATTGTCCATACAGCCAGCATATTGTTGTAGAAATTCTTCTGTTAAACTACTAAAAGTATGCAACTCCATACATGCAACCAATTTTTTGTCTGGATATTGCTCTCTAACTGCTGTAATGGTTGCTTTTAATTTGGAGGGAGAGTGTGCAAAATCTTTGTAAGCAGCCGTTTGTCCATCTTTGTGAAGTAGTTCTAAACGATTACTTGCACCTTTGAATGATGTGATTGCATTATAAAATTGTAAATCGCTGATTCCAACGGCATTGCAAGCTAATTTTGCTGCATTTAGGTTGGCAAGATTGTGCTTCCCAAAAATTTGTAAAGGGAAATCACCTTCAGGAGTGCTTAGAATTGTGGTTCCATCGACAATCGTGTGTGGTAACATTGTGTATCCCTTTTTATTAGGATGCTCAATTTTATTACTCATTTCAGATAAAACAGAATCGTCTGCGCAGTAGATATAACTACCGTCTGTAGGAATCATTTTGGCAAATGTCTCAAATTGTTGTACATAGAAGTCGAATGTTGGAAATACGTTGATATGGTCCCAAGCAATGCCACTGATAATACCAATAGTAGGTTGGTAAACATGAAATTTTGGGCGTCTATCAATAGGAGAGGTGAGGTATTCATCGCCTTCAATTACCATGATTTTAGCTTCTTCCGAGAGTTTAACCATCACTTCAAAGCCTGCTAATTGTGCGCCAACCATATAATCACAGTCAATTCTATTTTGTTGTAAAACGTGAATAATCATTGAGGTGATGGAGGTTTTTCCATGGCTTCCTCCCACTACAATACGAGTTTTATTTTTACTTTGCTCATACAAGAATTCTGGATAGGAGTAGATTTTAATACCTAACTCTTTGGCTCTGAGTAGTTCTGGATTATCTTCACGGGCGTGCATTCCCAAAATTACGGCGTCTAAAGTTTTCGTAATCTTTTCTGGATTCCAGCCAATTTCATTAGGAAGAATGCCATACTTTTCTAATCTAGATTTTGCAGGATCGAATATTTCGTCGTCCGACCCTGTTATCTCATAACCTTTTTTACAAAGTGCTATAGCCAAGTTGTGCATAGCACTTCCTCCAATAGCAATAAAATGTATTTTCATAATATAATGGTTTGATTTCTTTGTTTTTACTTAATTCCTCTAGCGCTTTTTATCCGCTCGTATGCTTCGTTTAATTTCTGGAATTTCTCCTCTGCTGCCTTGCGAATCTCTTCTCCTAAATGACTCACTTTGTCAGGGTGATGTTTCATCGCTTGTTTACGATACGCTTTTTTTACTTCGTCGTCGGTTGCTGATGAGTCTATTTCCAAAATCTTATAGTCATTTTCTAAGTTGTAACTAGGCTTATACGTTTGCTGAGATCCCCCGTAACCTCCATAGCTACTATAACCTCTTTGTCCATAGTAGGTTTGATAGCGACCAAAATACATTGCTTTAATCGCCTCATATTCGTTGACTCCAATTCCAATTTTTGTGGAAATTGTTTTAATGGTATTGAATTCTGCTTGCGATGCTTCTCCATCAGAACTTGCTAAGCCCAATAGGAATTGAATGATGATTAATTTTTCATTGATATTGGCAGAATTTCTAAAAACGCTACATTCATTATCAAGGTTGATGTTTCCATTGTTGAGAATTTCTCTTAGTTCAAGCAACGCATTTTGAGTTTTCTCGGGTCCAAATGTGCGCAAAAAGTAACTCTTAACATAATCAAGTTCAGATTTTAGTAGGTTGTTATTGTCTGATTTTACAACGGCACTAATGAAAATTAGGAGCGAATGAATGAATTGATCTTGGCTCATATAGTTTGTGCGTGTGTAAGTGCGTGAAAATGTAGTCACTCTTTTTCTAAAGAGTAGATTATTAATGACACCGCCTAGTAGCCAACCTAAAATTCCACCTAAAAAACTACCTGTAACTTGATAGCCTAAAACAGCAAATATAATTCTAATGAGCATTGTTTATTTGTTAGAGGTTATTACTTTTCCATAAAGATCGTAGGCTTCTGCGTGAGTGATGAGTACGGGATAGAATTCGCCGATTTTTAGCGGAACTGTTTTATCAATCAACACGGCATTGTCCACATCAGGAGAGTCAAATTCTGTTCTTCCAATGTAGAATTGATTATCCATATCATCAATAATTACTTTCATCAATGTGTTGATTTTCTTTTGATTATGTTCCAAAGAAATCTCTTCTTGCGCTTCCATTATCTCTCTTACGCGTTTATTTTTTTCGCGTTGTTTGTGAGGATCCCCTAATTCGTATGCGGGTGTGTTTTCCTCTTGTGAATAAGGAAATACGCCGAGTCGTTCAAATTTGACCGTTTTTACAAATTCAAGAAGTTCTTTGTGTTCTTTACGTGTTTCTGTAGGATAGCCCGAAATTAATGACGTCCGCAAGGCTATACCTGGTACTTTGTTGCGGAAGTTTTCAATAAGTTTATAGATTTGTGTAGAAGTGCTTCCACGACGCATACTTTTTAAAATATCGGTATTGATATGTTGTAATGGTATATCTAAATATTTGCAAATATTTGAGTATTCGTTCATTACATCTAGTATTTCGTATGGAAATCCCATTGGATAAGCGTAGTGTAAACGTATCCATTCGATACCAGAAACACTTGCTATTCGTCTTAAAAGAGGTTCTAATGTACGAGTTTTTGTTAGGTCCATACCATAATAGGTGAGGTCTTGAGCAATTAACATAATCTCTTTAACACCACGTTCTGCTAGCATTTTTGTTTCCTCTACAATCATTTCCATAGGTTTGGAAACTTGTTTGCCACGAATTTGTGGAATGGCACAATAGGAGCACTCGCGGTCGCAACCTTCCGAAATTTTTAGGTATGCGTAGTGCTGCGGAGTAGATAAAATGCGCTCTTTCTGTTGCAAAAGGTCAAAAGAGTCTGTTTGGAGCATTTTATAAAGTTCTGAAAATCCTAAAATCTTATCAACTTCGTTAAAACTTTCAACCAAATCATCTTTGTAACGTTCAGCTAAACATCCAATAACAAAAAGTTGTTTGATCTCGCCAGCTTTTTTTCTGCGAACTTGAACGAAAATTTCGTCAATGGCTTGTTCTTTGGCATCGTTGATAAAACTACAGGTGTTTACTACTACTATTTCGCTGTTGTTCGGACTATTATGCATCACCTTGTAACCCAATTTTTCAAATTGAGCTGCCAAAACCTCTGAATCAACAATGTTTTTTGAACACCCTAAGGTGATGAAATTTATGTTTTTTTGAGTTTGTGCCATTTTTACGAAAGTAATTTGTTTTCTATGTATATTCTTGTTTGTGATTTCTTATGTTTTATAATATCTTCGGGTTTTCCCGCAAAAACAATTTTTCCGCCTTTATTTCCTCCCTCAGGTCCCAAATCAATAATCCAATCAGCACATTTAATGAGTTCTGGATTGTGTTCAATTACAACAATAGTGTGTCCAATCTCAATCAAATGATTGAACGATTGGTATAGTTGGTTAATATCGTGGAAGTGAAGCCCCGTAGTGGGTTCGTCAAAGAAGAAAATATATTTTTTGTTGGAGCTTGCTAAACTGAGGAAATAGGCGAGTTTGATGCGTTGAGCTTCACCACCCGATAGGGTAGTGGAGGGTTGTCCCATCTTTAGATATCCTAAACCAACATCTAAAAGTGGTTTTATTTTATTGAGAATGGAGAGTGTGTCTCTACTTTTGGGCTGAGCCGCAAAGAAGTTGTACGCCTCCTGTATAGTCATTTCTAAGATGTCGGAAATTGTTTTGCCAGCAACTTTAATATCTAAGACTTCATCTTTGAAATGCGCACCTTTACATTCGTTACAGAGTAAGGTTACATCTGCCATAAATTGCATCTCAATATGGATTACGCCCTCGCCTTCGCACGCTTCACATCGTCCTCCTGGAACATTGAATGAGAAGAAACTAGGTTTATAATTTCGCTGTTTTGACAATGGGTGTGCTGCGTAAACTTCTCTAATTTCATCGTAAATTTTAAGATAGGTTGCAGGATTGGAGCGTGTAGATTTTCCAATTGGGTTTTGATCAATCAAAATCACATCGTCAATTCCTGATTTGGTCATTGTAATATTCTTGATGTCGTTGCCTCCATCTATTTTTTGCCAAGTTAGCTTTTCCTTAAGCGCTGGCAATACTACTTCTTTAATAAGTGTACTTTTTCCAGAACCGCTCACACCAGTAATGACAGTAAAAACATCTAACGGAATCTTTACATCTACATCTTTGAGGTTGTGCTTATTGGCATGTCGTACTTCCACATAGTTGCGCCAGCGTCGTCTTCGTGCTGGAAGTGGAATCATTTGCGTGTTTTCTGAACCAGGTGCAGTCATACCTCGCAAATATTGTGCTGTTAGATTCTCAGATTCTGTAATGAGTTGCTCAAAGGTGCCGCTAAATACAATTTCACCGCCCAATTCGCCAGCTTTCGGCCCAATGTCAATAATATAGTCTGCCGCTCTTATTATCTCTTCATCGTGTTCTACTACAACTACTGTGTTGCCAATGTCGCGCAACCGTTGCAAAACTTTGATAAGGTTGTGTGTGTCGCGTGGATGTAACCCAATGCTCGGTTCGTCCAAAATGTAAAGTGAACCCATCAAACTGCTGCCTAATGTGGTAGCTAAGTTGATGCGCTGCGCCTCGCCCCCCGATAATGTTTTACTTGGACGATTTAGCGTGAGATATCCCAAGCCAACATCTAATAAAAATTGCAAACGTGTGGTGATTTCATGAACAAGATTGATGCCGATTTCACGCTCCGTTTCATTTCTAAATTCAAATTTACTAAAGAAATGGTGCGCCTCTTCAATAGGCATTGAAACAATGTCAGAAATTGATTTTCCATTGATTTTTACATAGTTAGCATCTTCTCTGACTCGTGTGCCATTACATGTGGTGCAGAGTGTGCGACCTTGAAAACGAGATAGTAAAATGCGACTTAACATCTTTCCTCGATTACTTTCTAAGGAAGCGAAAAAATCGTTGATGCCAAAGATGCCTTGGCGAGCATTGCCTTTCCAAAGTAATTCTGTCTGTGCTTTGGAAAGTTCTGCTATTGGTTTGTGAATCGGAAAGTTCTGCTTAGCACTGCTCTGAATAAAAGCGTCTTTAAATTCTTGCATCTTTTCACCACGCCAGCATGCTACCCCATTTTCATACACCGATAAATAGGGATCCGGAATAACTAAGTGAGGGGCAATTCCTTCAATGCTGCCTGTGCCACCACAAGTTTTGCACGCTCCGTATGGGTTGTTGAAACTGAAAAGGTGTGGCGAGGGCTCTTCAAATGCTATGCCATCCATCTCGAAAAGGTTGTTGAAACCCCGAATGGTGAGTTTTTCACCTATTTCTGTCTGAATAAATATCTCTCCTTTCCCTTCTGCAAAAGCCGTCTGTACAGATGATGTTATGCGCTGTATATCAATATTTTTCCCTGCTTTAAATCTGTCTATAAAAAGATAGATTTTGCTGTTTTTTCGCAGTTTTTCTGTTTCTATTATCGTGTCAATCTCAACGATTTGTTTGTTGTGCATAACACGACTATAGCCCTGCATACTCAAAATGCGAAGCTGTTCTTCGAGGTTTCTACCCGATGGTGTGATAATCGGTGAAAGAATATATACTTTCGCATCTTCAGGAATAGTTTTGAGATATTCCATTACGTCACGACTATCTTCTCGCTTTACCTCTTTTTTGCTTATGGGGGAAAATGTACGGCCAATGCGGGCAAAAAGTAGTTTTAAGTATTCGTAAATCTCTGTGGTAGTGCCAACAGTGGAACGAGGATTGCGTGAAATGACTCGCTGCTCAATAGCAATGGCAGGCGGAATTCCTTTTATCGATTCAACGTTCGGCTTGGTAATTCTACCCATATATTGCCGAGCATACGAACTTAAACTTTCAACATAACGTCGTTGCCCGTCAGCATATAGCGTATCAAATGCTAATGACGATTTCCCAGAACCCGATAAACCTGTGATTACAACAAGTTTGTTGCGGGGAATGTCGATGTCTATATTCTTGAGATTGTTTACTTTAGCTCCTCTGATGGAGATCTTTCCGTGGTCCATTCAATAACTTTTGTATAGACTTGCAAAAATAGGAAATTTTGGTGAATAATCTGATCCTTTTTTAATTTTTATTTGGGCGTGCCGGCTCTCTTCTTTCGCACAAGGCCTACCCGCTCGCCGTCGGGCTTTCCGCTCAAATTTCGCGCCTCTATCCCTCGTTACTATCTTTTCCTAATTCCAAGTTCCCAACTCTCAACTCTAAGTTCCAAATCCTCAAATCGGCGCTCATAACCGCTGCAATCCCTCACGCGATTTTTTTGCGTCTATCTCTTTGCAAACTACTCAATATTTTACAATAAAGGTTTCGCATAAAGTTGTTCTCTACTCGCTCAGAAATCCAAAATTAGAGAAAATTATCCCTTTTACTATTCCCACTTGCGCGGAATAGGAGTGTGGAAAATATCAGAAATGCTCTTCGGACGATAAAGATTTAACCACCTAAAATCTTTCAAAATCTTCTTGTCCTCAGGAAATTTGTTGTACGGATATAATGCCCCATCAGGGTTGTTGTAAAATAAAATTTCTTTTAGTTTGTTGTTTTCTAGAAATATTCGCATCTCATTGGTAATTGATGCATTAATACCAATCAGTGAACTATCTTCTTCCAAAACGTAATAAACACATTCTACGTTATTTATGACATCAACCTGCCGAAGTTTATTGTCGGTAATATATCCTTTAATGTGCTCTCCTTTAATCTGGTTGAACTCTTTTTCTTCAAAAACATCTTCTATTATAAAACCGTTTTCCATAATATTCATCGTCATATTAGAAGAGTCTATAACGCACATCCGAATGGAATCCCCACTGAGTTGATTACTACCATACCATAATACAGGATTATGGTACATTGTAAGTAATGAGTCTTCGACTAATATGCTCATTGAGTCGCAAACTCCTTGAATATCATTACGGTAAAATTTTACTTTGTTGAAGGCGTGCAATTCTTGCGGTTCTTGTAATGAGTCGAAAATAATCGATAATGTATCCGAATGTAAATAGAGTGAGTCTCCTTGGTCAATTAAAATGAGTAGTGTACTATCGGTAACAAAGGAGGTCCCGCCATTTTCATAGTGCTCAGCATAATTTCCCTTAATAATGTAACCCTGCGTACTATCTTGAATGGTTACGTTGTTCCAACCAATTCCAAAGTTCCGTTTTTTGTCATAGAAAACACTGTCGCCAGAGAAATTCTGATCTTCGTTAAGCATCTCAACGTTATCTACTAAGAGTGCTAAATCGTTGCGAATGTCATAATAACCAGCATTGGTAAAAATGTCATTTTCATCAGAGTGTAAGTGTGTTCTCGAAATGAAGTAAACAAATTCATTCTGTGTGTTGTAGCGTAGTGATTGACAATTCATTGTATAGGTATCATTAACCAATAAAACGCTATCAATCAGAAAAACGTCATTGCTTTTTGTATAGTATCGGCCAATTTTGCTAGTAAGTGTATTATCGGCATTAATCATTGTCCCGCCAGTCAGAAAGTATGCTTCAGAAAGGTTGTTATCGTAAACAAGACTATCACAGTAGAGTGCAGAAGTATTGTCTTGTAGTTTGACATTACGAAAAATGGAGGATATTTTGGTATTACTATTGTAATTCAGAAATTCACCATATAACCGTACTGAGTCGTTAACAAAAATGCGGACAGGATTCCCGAATGCCAAAAGATAATCTTCGTTGAGATAGTGGTAGGCACTATCACAATATCCAATTGTATTATCGTGCTGAAAAATTACATTTCCAATAAAACGATCCACTCCCGGAAGTAACTCTTCATCGTGGAGTTGCCACTCCGCTTGAAACGAAATTTTCTTCTGTTGCTCCTGCGCAGAAACAATAGAAAATAGGAAAATGCTGAATGTTAGAAATATAATATTTCTCATTGGATAGTGTCAATTGGCATAATAGGGTTGGTCGAATCAAGCAAAGTTTCTATAATATGGTCCTCTTTGAAGATGAGATGTTGTATCGTATCTCCATTGGAGGAAAAGGATATTTCTGCACCATCCTTTAAGTTATCTTTATAATGAGTGATACGCATTAAGTTTCCATTTCCATCGTAAGCAGTATGAACTCCGGTTCCCTTTTGAAATTCTCCTTCGCCAATGCAAAACCCACGCTCATCATAGTATTTCCACAATCCATCAAAAAAACCTTCTGAAAAAGCTCCCTCAGTCATCATCTGTTGATTGAGATGCCATGTGGTGTATGGTCCATGTTTCTTTCCATTGCGATAATGAGTTTCACTGAGTTTTGTGCCATCCCAATCGTAAGTGCTTTGGATTCCGTCAATACTATCATTTTTGTATTGTGTTACAGATTCTACCTGTCCAGTGTAGTAATAGTGGATACAATCTCCCTCTTTCTTTCCATTTTTCATGCTAATTTCCAATTCTTTACAATTTGGAAATTCTTGATAATAGTAGCGTGAAATTCCATTCTCCTTTCCCCATTTATACTCTATTTCCGACATCAGATTTCCATTGGGGAAGTGATTTGTCTCAGTTTTAGTACAAGAAAAGAACAACAATAATAACGCTACAAAAGGAAGACGTCTAAAACTTTTCATCCTATTTTTCATCTATATTTATAAGTTTATATTTCTTATTTCCCATACCTAATTTTTCAGCATAATCTATTTGATAGTGCCCACTGACAGAGTTTACTTTTTGGAAAGAATCTGTATCTCCTGTATGTTGATCTACTAAATCGTGAGCTGCTTTTTCAATTGCTACAATGTCTGTAGAAACTAAAATACCAATGTCTTCAACAAATGGTTCTTTAGGATTGCTACCACAATCACAAGTAGGTGAAACATTGATAATTATGTTAAAGTAGATGTTGTTTTTTGCTTCAATAACAGGTTTGGCGTATTCTACTAAACCTTCTAAAAATAAGCGTGTTTGGCTTTCGTCGTCAGCAGCTAAAATAGCACCATTAGGACAAGAGGAAACACACTTGTTGCAACCAATACATTTTGTATAGTCAATTTTGAGCGGATCCAAGGTGATAGCGTCTGCAGGACAGTCGGTTACGCAAGCGTTGCAAAGAATACAAGCATCTTTATTGATGCGTGGAAAATCACTTTTGTGCATTGCTTTTTTGCCATCAATGGTAGCCATTCCCATGGATGCGTTTTTGATACATCCGCCAAAACCTGAACGACCATGTCCTTTAAAGTGTGTAAAATAAACAATGGTTTCGTAGTTTTCCAAATTTTTTCCAATGTATGCCGTGTCAAAACGATTACCGCCTTCAATTGGCATTTTCCAAGTGCCACCTTCATCTAAAATATCAATGGGAGCAAAGGTAAATCCGTGGTCTTTTGCTAGTTGAATATGTGTATCTGTTTCTGCCCGGCGGCCCGTATATGCTACGTTGGTTTCAATTAGTGTGCCGTTTATGGCTTTGCATAGAGGTTCAACCATTGTAGCAGGAACGTAATAACTGTTTCCATCTTCTCCAAAATGTACTTTAATTCCTACTTTCCCTTTAACATTTTCCTCTACATACTTAAAAATCCTCATCACACCTTCTGGAGATATATCTTTTGTAAAATATACTATGCTTTCATCAGGAGCTACCTCTTCATGTTGAGTAGGTTCTGCTTTTTTTGTTGAACATCCTATAAATGCAATTATACTCATTGCAAGAATGATAAATGAGAATTTTTTTTTCATAAATTGAATATTTTTTGGTTTGTTTTTATCTATATTGTCTGAATGTTTTTTTGTTTTTGTAGTGTAATCTGCTATTTTAGGTCTATGGTAGTTCTTAATTTTTTCGTCTGCAAATTTATGATTTTTTTTAAATTAAAATGTGCAAAAAAAGATGTACATTTGCTGACTCAAAAAAATATAGATAAGATGACAGAAAGTTTAATTTTTACCCCTTGTCAAATTGGTCCTATTACATTGAGAAATAGGACTATACGTTCTGCTGCTTTTGAAAATATGTGTGCAGAGAATAAACCTACAGAATTACTTTTTAATTACCACACTGCTGTTGCTCGGGGTGGAATTGGAATGACTACTGTGGCGTATGCGGCAGTAAATAAGAGTGGCGTTTCTTTTGATGGACAGATGTATATGCGTGAGGAGATTATTCCAGATTTGAAGAAACTTACTGATGCAATTCATGCTGAAGGTGCAAAGGCTTCTATTCAATTAGGACACTGTGGAAATATGACCCACTGGTACACTTGCGGACAGATTCCAGTTGGGGCTTCTTCTGGATTTAATCTTTATTCTCCAACAATTGTAAGAAAATTACGTGAGAATGAGATTTATGACCTAGTTATAGATTTTGGAAAAGCAACTGAAATGGCGATGAGAGCTGGTTTCGATTGTGTAGAGATTCACGCAGGTCACGGCTACCTAATTAGTCAGTTTCTTTCTCCATTTACCAATCATCGCCGCGATAAATTCGGCGGTTCTCTCGATAATAGAATGCGTTTTATGCGCCTTGTTTTGGAAGAAGTGAAGCGTGTTGCTGACGGAAAAATAGCTGTTGTGGTAAAAACTAATATGTTTGATGGTTTTAAATCTGGTTTACAACGCGAACAATGTATCGAAGTTGCTAAAGAGATGGAAAAAATCGGAGTTGATGCACTCGTGCTTACAGCTGGTTTCGTAAGCAAAGCCCCAATGACGGTTATGGGAGGAGCTATGCCGCTTAAAACGTTGAAACATTATATGCCGATGAAAACTTTTTGGTGGTTGCGTCTTGCTCTTACTTTTGTTGGTCGCTTGATGATTCCTACTGTTCCTTACAAAAATGCTTACTTTTTGGAAGATGCTAAGGTGTTCAGAAGAGAGTTGAAAATGCCTTTGATTTATGTGGGTGGAATGGTTGATAAGAATGATATGGAAACCGTTCTTAATGAGGGATTTGTAGCATTTCAAATGGCAAGATCTTTAATTCGCGATACCGATTTTGTAAATAAACTAAAAGAGGGAAAAACAACACGTAGTGAGTGTATGCACTCTAATTATTGTGTTGGCCGAATGTACACTATTGATATGAAATGTCACTCTTGTGTAGAAAATCTACCTGAAAAATTGAAGAGAGAGATTGAAAAAGCTGAAGCTGTCAATAGAAAATAAAAATACGCAATAAATTAATATTGCGTATATGATATTTCTAATCTGAGTCTGGAGTCAGGATTTGTAGTGGGATTTGTACCCGAAAGGATTAATCGATTTCCCCGAATTCCGGCTCCAGATACTTTTAAATAGATGTAGTTTAGATATTCATCATTTAAAAGCAGTTGTTGGATATATTTGGTAATACGAATACGATATTCTTTCTTTTCTGTATCATAAATACCACCATAATAGTTCTCAGAAGTATAAACTGCATCGTCTGGAATATAAACCAACTTGCCTGATGAGGAAACACCAGAAACTCTTAATTTAGCTGGTTCTGTAAAAAAGTTGTCGTTGTCAATATTGGTAATAACCAATTCTGCCTTATTGATAACCAACTGTTTTCCTCCGAGTTTCTCTTTTATTGATGGAAAAGCAATCTTTGTTGTAACTCCACCTCCTGCTTGTACATACAATTTTTCTCTTCCTAACGTTGTGTCTGAGGGCGTATCAATAACTTGTGCCAAGAAAGAGCCATCACCTTGTGAAAAATCGTGCTCGAAAGTATTATAGCGAACTCCCGTAGAGGAGGTTACAAGTGTATAAAGATGTTTTTTGTTGTTTTTAGTGTAGTAGATTTGGATTCCAGATAGTGAACTAGTGAGATTAATGTATGTCAAATTTCCAGTTCCGGATGTTTGTTCTGCAACAATATATAGGCCATAAAAGAAATTTGCAAAGGTTGCAGCATCTCTCATCATATCTTTATTATCTAAGAAGTGATAACCGAAAGATTCCGATAGTGGGATTCTGAAATGAGATTCTTTGATTGCAGTGTCTAAAAGTACCGATGTGTTAGGACGAGGGTAAAGGGTAAAACTTCCATCGGTGAGGTTTTCAGGTTTGTAGGCAACCTCGCTGTTGTGATAGTACTCTTTACTACTTTCCAATTTCTCAGAAAGTTCGTGAACACGAATTGTTATTGGTGACAATGTGTCTCCATAAAATCCTGAGTATTTTAAACTTAAAACGATGGAGTCCAAAATAGGTGTGTCACCAAAATCAACACTATTACCTGATAGCAGAAATTGTGCAGCAACGCCAGCTTGTGTTGAACCAAAAATAGGGTCGTTTACATAACCTATTACGTTGTTTAATAGGTTTTTGGTACTAATAGAGTCTTCTTTTACAGTATAGGCAACAATTTCAGTAGAATCTGTAAATCGATTACCCAACTCCTCACCTAATAGGTCTAAACCGATAGAACCATTATCATCATTACAAGCGGAAAAGAAGATGCAAAGTATTAGCGCAAAAAGTGGAATTAACTTTTTCATACGAAATCAAAAGCGATAGGTTCTTTTTCCATTAATGAGTCGTAAAAAGCGTCATAGACTTCAACGTATTCTTGATAATTAGGTGTTTCAGGGTGTCTTAAAATAGGAATATTTTGATTATCAAGATAGGAGATGATTGAATCTTTAACTTCTGGATGACCAATTACAACGGCATCAGAGAAGTCGATGGCCGTTTTTGCTATTGTATCGTAATTAGGGTTTTCGAAGTGCTTGATAGCGGATTCTGGAATCCCTGTAATATTTAACTTTTTGCCAAATGAAGGTGAAAATGCGTCTTCAAAATGGTCGTTGTATAAAGATGTAACTATTCGGGTATTTTGGAAGTGTGGATTATCTTTGTATGCTGTTTTGATAAATATAGGAACTAAGCCGCTTATCCAACTATGGCAATGGATAATATCAGGGGTCCATCCCAATTTTCTTACTGTTTCGATAACACCTTTAGCATAGAAAAGAATGCGAGAGTCGTTGTCATCAAAGAAACGATTTTCCTCATCTACAAAAAGTGCTTTTCGACGGAAAAAGTCATCACTATCAATAAAATAGATTTGCATTCTTACTGCTTGCAATGACGCTACTTTTATGATTAGAGGATAGTCCGTATCTTCAATGATAATGTTTTGACCCGAAAGACGAATCACTTCATGAAGAAGATTTTTGCGCTCATTGATACAACCATACTTAGGGGTAAATGTACGGATTTCATTCTCTTTTTCTTGGATTCCTTGAGGTAAATATCTGCAAATTGATGAGATATAATCTTCTTCCAAGTAGGGGAAAATTGCGGGCGTAATGTATAAAATTTTCTTCTTTGCCATAATGGTATTATTTCAGATTGCAAAAATATATAAATTTTCTCAATTAATAGTCTAAGGCAGAAATTTTTAACTCGAAAAAAGATGTTTTTTAGCATTTTTTACAATTTTGAAGAGAATTTATGGTGAAAAAGTTTAGGGATTGAAGTGGTGATAAGAAAAATCCCGACTCTATCGGAAGATTGGAAGATAGAATCGGGATTAATGTTTCAATTTTCTATTGAGCTAAATTACTCTTTCTTTTTTAGTGTAATGGTTATGTCATTGAAATCGGCAGCTGCATTGTTTACGCGTTCAATATTTTTAAATTCGCTTACAGGATAGTGTAATTTTAGATAATATTCGTCACAGGTTATTATCAGTTTATTATCCGATATTTTATATTCTGAAGTGAATATAGCCTGAGGGTTGTTGTTGTCGTCATAGATTTTGATATTCAATTTTTCGGCATCAATAATTTGGTAATCTTCAGGAATATTTAGAGTTATAACTCTATGATATGATGATTTTTCCATCTTATCAACAGGTAATTGGCGTTCACCTTTTTGTTCCAATTTGCTTTGTTCGCCAATCAATTTTCCGATTTTAATTTCAATCTGATTATTGTCAAATTTTACCCAATTTGAAGAGCTGATTTTTCCAGTAAGAATAGCTGGTTTTAGGGCAATGTCAGCTGGTGTACAATTCAAAAATTGGTCGTCACTTACAAGAGTGTTTTCGTCTCCTAAGCCTAAGTAAGCTTCTACAAGAAATTCTTTATATTCTAAAGATCCTTTAGGGTAATTGGCCTGCGTGCCAAATCCTTTGTAGCCAAAAAGTGAACGATAAATGGAACCTTGAATTACCTTTTTTGTAAGGTTTATGGAGGCATCTATAATTAATGTATCGGTAGAAAAACGACGTTCTGGGGAAGGAATTGTTGTCGGCTTAGCTATGTAAGTTTCCGATTTTCCAATGGTTAGTTTCTCCAATTTTAAAGCATTACTACCTGCGTATATTGTGGGAATCAAACCATTACGGTAGTTTACAAGTGATGGAGAAAGATAATAATCAATTTCTGGAATGTAGATTAAAATATCATCGACAAAGTTTACTCCATCAAATTTGTTATCAAATTCTCGTTCTGTTTGGTCACAAGTGATGATGAGTTGGTAAGGAATGGAAAAGGTTTCTAAGGTGTTGGCAGTCTGCAAAAAGATATTATGTCCGATAAATTTTTCTCGATTATCTTTCATATAGTGTTCCCAAGTGGTAACAATTTCTCGAGTGATCATTTTTTTATTAATTCCTGCCAATGCGTGTTGGCTTTTCATAAATTTGAGTGCCTGTTTTGTGGCTGAGTGTAAAGTGTTGTAGTAGTTGCTCGCAAAACGTTGGATTCCGTTCACACGTGTACGACTGCTTGAGTAGTTGTATGCCAACATATCTTCTACACGAACTCTGTATCTTTCCAGCGACATATCTTCTTCAGGATAGGCAGGCAATTTGTCGAAATGAATAGTGTGGTATCTTAGCTTTTTGTTCTCAACGATAGTGTCTTGAACTATGCCTTCGCCATTGTAAATTTTTGAGTCAAATTTTAGGGCTGTGGGAGTGATAATGGTGTAATTTATGTTTTCGGTAGGATAGGATTCTTGAAAGTGAAACGTGTGATTTTCATTGATATCTCTTTTGACTATAAACATTATTTCAAAGATATCCATAACTTGTAAATCTTTGGGATAAATGCAATCATAAGTAGTGCCATCTTCATCTGTATAATTCTCAAAATCATCAGCGTCGTATTCGTGGAGAATTTCACCATTACGATGGTGGCGAATTTTTAGTTTAACGAGTATATCTTTCGCAAAAAGTAATTTGTCTAACCCCTCTTTGATATATTTTTCGGAGAGGAGAACCGATGCACAATGTGATAGGTACCACTCTTCAACATTATCTTCGGTAAAGATATATTGAACGGCATAGTTGTTTAAAATGCCATATTCTTCATAGCCTTTCTCTTTCCAATCGGAGTCAAGGGTGTATGAGGGTAATGACTTTACATTGTAAGTCCTTAAATCGATGCCTATTTGTGCAAACAGAAAAGTTGGTGCGCAAAGCAGAAGGGTGATGATTTTTAATGTTTTCATAATGTGTTCTATTTTATTTGTGTTCCATTTTTATACGTTGTTGTGGAGATAATTTCGCCCTTAGTGTTATAGCGAAGTTGTTCTCCTTCCATTATTCCATATTTGTAGAAGTTTTTTGTTTTGATATTGCCATTAGGAAAATAGAGAATCGCTTCTCCATCTAAATTAGAATATATATAGTTTTTTTCGGAAAATAGTTTTTCGTTAGGGTAATATTTTTTTTCATTTCCGTGTCGGAGATTGTTTTGATATTCTGTTTTTTCTGAAAGAGATCCGTTATTATAATATTTTATTTCGCTAATTTTCATTCGATTGAAGAAACTTAGTTGACAAGAAATATTTCCATTTGCATAGTATGCAATAATTTGAATACTATCATTGGTAAATGGTATTATTTCGCTCATTTTCTGATTTTTTTGCATATACTGATAAGCCATCAATCGATCTCTATCATAAATCAGAACGCAGGCGGGTTTTCCGTCAGCGGAGTAGTAGGTTGTTGCGCCCTCTTTTTGGTTGTTAAGGTAGCATCTTGATTGAGCAATTTTCCCTAAATGATTGTAGATAAATGCAGTATCTTGGAGTTCGTTGTTTTCGTAGTAATATTTATGTAGAAGATTTCCCTCATCATCATATCCATAATACCAACCCTCTCTATTATCTAAAATATAGTTTGTTATCGTTTCGATTTTTCCGTTAGGATGGTATGTAATTGCTTCTCCTTCAATTTCCCCATTTAAGAAGTTTGTTTTTGCAATGGTATTACCATTGATGTCGTATTGATATTTCCATCCGTGGTTTCTATTGGCAAAATGAGGGATGGATAACAGAAGTGTTCCATTAGGATTATAAATTTTTTGAACTCCATTTTCGTTTAGGAGAGTATCTCTACCTACAATTTCTCCTTCTAAATTGAAACTTTGGGTAATTATCATATTTCCAAATTTAAGTTCTTCAATATATCTTAGGGTTCCATCATCGAAAAACTCTTTGGTTAAGAGGGGAGAGCCTTCATTAAAGGCCATAATCGTAAAAGGTTTTCCATTATAAGCATAGCGATGTAATGTTCCGATGATTTGGTTATCTTTATATGCGTAACATTCGAAAATATTTCCGTTGTTGTAGAAGGAGTAATATTCGTTGTAATCTCCTTTTGATATGTAAATTTCGTCCACCGTTCCGTCAATATTATATAATGTGGTGTGAGAACTATTCTTGTCTATAATCTTTTTTTGTTTGATATTGCCATTTTCATAATACAAGTAGTTTGTGCCCACTGGTTCTCCCTCTTCATTAATGCAACAATGAGCATCTTTTATGTTGTAGCCATTATAAAGATCAAATTCAAAACAATTATTTGTCGGAGAGATTCGTGCGCGCACGGAGCCATCGGGATAATAAGTGACTACTTCTACAATTTTCCCATCTTTCCAAGTATAGGTTTTACTTTTGATTTGAGAGGGAAGATAGAAATGTTGTTCGTTGGTAGGCGTGTCATTTTCAAAGTGTGTTTCAGATTGAGTTTCTCCATTTCTGTAGTAAGATGTCCAATATCCATCTTTATTTCCTAATTCATTATAATTTCCTACACTTTTTAGCTTTCCGTTGGCATAGTACGCTTTATGATTTCCCGAGATTACTCCGTCAACGAAATACTCTTCCGCAGCAAGGGCGCCGTTAGGATAGAAACGCTGTACTAATTGGTCTGTGAGTTCTGTATTATATTGGGCTTCTATCTTTCCATTATCATAAAAATGATAGTGAAATTTGTTTATATATCCTTCATGGTAATCGGTGCTATCCGTTAAAGTGCCATCATTGGAGTATTGGAGACGCAAACCGTGGAAGTAGTTATCTTTAAATTGACTAATTTCGGTGGTAATTCCGTATCTGTTTTTCCGAATCCTTTCTCCGTTAATATTTCCATGTTGGTAATCTTCAGCTGTTTCTATAAGATTGGTATCGCCATCGAAGAATCGATAGGAACGACCTTCCAATGTATCGTTAAGTAGATTGAGGCGTTCAATAATTTTTGAATTATTGTAAATATCTGTTATTCCATGATTTACGTTGTTTTTGATTTTTCCAATTAGTTTCAACGAACCATCTTCTTTTACAAGATGCCACAAGCCGTCGTAGCGATATTTTCCGTTTACTTCAGAACGAGATTCGCCGAAAGCTGAAAGTGCGCCTTGATATTCATACTCGAAAACACGAGATGTTTCACTCTCTTTAATATTAATTCCTTTTGAAACTTGTTGGAGCGCAAAAGGATAGGTGGCGTAAACGAACTTGGTGAGATTCTCGCTCATTTTTAGAGCTTTTTTTCTTACTTTTCCATCTTCTACATCGGTTTCTTGTAGTTGATAGTAGCAAAAATCGCTATAGTTTTCTTCAACAATTTTTTTGAAAAGAGGAATGTAAAGAAGGTCTACAATATTGTTGCTGTTGTTTGGAGTTGGAAGCATTTCGAAAAGAAGTTGGTTTTGATAGGGGAGGATATGTTTTATTTTTGTTTTAGCTTTAAATTTAGATGAGATTGCGAAATTGGAATTGATAAGCATTTCAATTTCCATAAAGCGTTCATGTTGATTAATATTATCAGGCATTGGAATCTCATTTTCTTCATAAAAAACTTCAGTGCCTTTGGTATAAATTTCGTCTAATAACTGTAGTGATGATAAAGTTACGTTGTGGGAAGGTTCGCAATATGACGCAAAATTTAATGCTAATAAAGCTGGGATTGTTTGGCGTTGTTTCAAATAGGTAAGAGCTAATTGGTAATGAAAACTATTGTTGAAAGGTTCGCAGCGAATAGCCAAAATCAGGTGTTCTTCAACTTTTGTTGTCATTTCAAGTTGCATGTAACATTGGGCAAGATTGTTGTGAAGATACGCTTTATAGGGGAAATATTCTAATGCTTTGTTGAAGTAAAAAATGGCGGTATTGTAGTCATTTAAATAGTAGTAACATTCTGCCATAGTAGGAATAATATCCTTTTCCGATACTTTGGAATTGGGGTGCTCTAAAACCCACATGCAATATTTAAGAGCATCTTCGTACTGCTTGTTGTTAGTGTGAAGTTTGCCTAACATCATTTGGGCAGTGTTGTATAATGTATCACCAAGAGGAATTGTCAGTAGAATCTCTTTCGCTTCTGAAAAATCCATTTCTTGTGCTTTTTCAATAATTTCTGAAGAGTTGATGTTTAGAGTAGGAAGTTTTTGTTGAGCAAATCCAGTAATAGTAAATATTATTAAGGTCAGTGCGATAAAAAGTTGCTTTTTCATAATTAATGTTTAGTTTTATTTTACCTTGCAAAGGTATAAAAAAGTTTTTTATTGTGAGATATGTTCTCAAAAAAAAAGAGGCGTACCGCAGTACGCCTCCTTGAAGTTATTGATAATTCAGAAATTATCTCTTTACAAATCTCTTTGTTACCATTCCTTCAGCAGCATTGATACGTACCATATACATACCGTTTGCTAATTGAGAAACGTCAACTTGAGTAGATAGAGTTTCGATAGTAGCGTTAGAGATCAATTTTCCGTAAACGTCGAAAATTTGCATTTCAGCGCCGAGGAAACGACTATCGGCTACTTGAATTTGAATTTGTGAAGTTGCTGGGTTTGGATAAAGAACGACAGCAGCGTTCAAATCGATCTCTTCGATACCTGTTTCTTCAACAAATTCAACTGCAATTGTGTGGTTAGCCACTACATTAGAGAAGGTGTATTCGTTGTTTGCAGGAATGGTTGTTTCTACATCGTCAACTAACAATCTGTCAACTACAGCGCCTGCATCAGCAGCAAAAGTAAAGTTTGCGTTTTCACCTTCGGTTACGGTAACGGTTCCGTTAGGCGTAATTGTACCAGGACCTGTAGCGGTAGCTGTGATGGTATAAGTAGTAACTTCGCCAGCAAGCGTTGTGAATGGAACTTCAGCAGACCAATCGCTTTCGGTGTCGGTATCGCAGATTGCTTTTACGCGAACTACGTAGTCTGTAGTTGCAGTTAAACCTGTGATATTGTAGTTGTTTGCAGTTAAAGTTGCGGAAGCTGTCCAGTTTGCTGCAGTAGCTTCTTTGTATTCAACAACCCAAGCATCAGCGGTGCTTGTCCAAGTAACATTAGCGGTATTTGCTGTTGGAGTAACTTGTACGTTGGTAGGTGCATCGCAAGTAACTACAGGTTGTGCATAGTCCACAACAACATTGTCAATACTTAAATAGTAGTTGCTGTTTGTTCCACCTGTGTATTTAAATACGATGTAAGCATCAGTAACAGATGTTGGAACGGTATTGAAAAGAACTGTGTTTTCAATCATTGCTGAATTTTGGATACAAGTAGAGATTTCTGTAAAGGTGGTAGCATCGTTTAGATCTGTCATATATCCAACAGAAAGAGTTCCGTTATATGTACTTACACCTTCATTTCTATATGAGAAAGTTACTTTTAAATCCTGAATATTTGCAGCAAAATCAGGAAGAATAGCATAAAGTGGAGTTGTGTTGCTTGATTTGAAGAACAAGCAATTTCCTAAAACTGCATATGAACTATAAGAACTCAAGAATACTGCAGGATAATTGCCAGAGACAGTACTTCTGTTCAAGAACGACCAGCAAGATGGCAATTCATCATTAGGATAATTAGATGGATTAGATGTCATTGTTGAACCAGCTGTATAGCTGTCGAAATCTTCCGTATATGGTAAATTGTTAATAATACCGCATGCAGTTCTAAATGCAAATGGACCAGTCCAATCAGAGGTTTCAGCAGCATCGCAATTGCTTTGTACATAAACCTCGTATATTGTATTTGAATTCAAGCCTGTAATAGTGTAAGGATTGGTAATGTCAGTAACAGCAGTGCCTTGACCTAGTTCAAATCCTTCTATACCATATTCAATGTTCCAAGATGTTGCATTATTCAAATCAGTCCAAGAGATGGTAGCTGAGTTTTCATCAATATTAGAAGCGGAAATTCCCATAACAGGGAGACAGGTTGGAGCCACATCAATAGTTACGTTGTCTAAATAACCATAGTTAATAGCAGTATTGTATTCACTCTTGAATGCTACGTGACGACCAGCTCCTGTGTAAGCTGCCAGATAAATGGTGTGTTCAGACCAAGTACTTGCAGGGCCAGTAACAGTATCAATTGCAACAAATGTAGTAGCATCTGTAGGATCGGTCATAACACCTACAACTAAGTTAGAGGTTGCGTTAGAAGGTCTGTACCAGAAGTTTACTTCCAATGTACTTAATGTTAGAACATCGGTGTTGATTTCTGGGGTTGCAGCGATATTATAATTTCCTGAAGATGCGTAGAAATAGAGTGAACCAGGACCAGTATAGTTTGTAGAACTGATACTTGGGTAGTTGTTTGCTGTTGATTGTTTGAACCAACATTGAGGGAATATTGAAGTTCCAACACCATATGAGTCGAAGGTTTCAGTGTATGGCAATGTTGAGATAGCATCGCACAAGGTAAAGAATGAACAAACGTTAGACCAATCTGAATATTCTCCAGCATCACATACGGTTCTTACATATAAATCGTAGAATGTGCTATGTGCCAAACCTGTTAAATTAATCATTGTATCAGTGATAGGTGTTGGTGACAATGTAGAAGGATCACTATTAGCAGGACCGTAAACATATTCCCAAGTATTATCACTAGCCATAGCAGGTGAAAATGTAATAACTGCAGTAGTTTGAGTAATGTTATCTGCTTGAACGTTGTATGGTTTTGCACAAGAGATACCTACAATTTGGATTGAATCGATACTTGCAGGAGGGTTAGTACCGCCAGAGCCATCGTTATGCCAGAAGAAATAGAGGCGTTTAACAGTGTTGGCGTATGAAGCATCAAAAGAGAATCTAAATGTTGTAGAATCAAGATTTAGATAATCTGGCGAGATTTGAACAACTCCAGCTGGTGCAGTTACAGAATTTTCAGGTGTGGTAGGGTTACCGATGTAAACGCGCATATAGTCATAAGTTGACTCACCTTGTGCTTTCCAATTGAATGATAGTTGATATTCACCATAATTGCCAGTAAATTCAATATCACGGCAAGCCCAAACATTTGAGGTGGCACTACTTGTTGTGTAAGCGTTCGTCACACCATTGTTATTAGAAATGTACAATTTTGGAGAGGTCATTCCGGAAGGAGTTCCAATATACCATTTATTAGTTTGGGTACCATTGAAGAATAGCCAATCAGCAACTTCTGAATCGCTTGCAAAATCACTGAAATAAGGGATTTGTGCAGTGTTTCCTGATGTCATAAATGAATGAACATCAGACCATTGGCTAATATCATCTCCGCCACAAGAAGCTTGAACTTTAACATAATAAACGGTATTAGCATTTAAACCTGTAATTTGTACGTTAGTTGATGTAGATGTGAAAATATTTGTACATGTATCAGGATTAAAGTTATCTTGTGTAGCCACGGCAATATTAAATCCAGCAAAGTTATTGTCTATAGTTGACCATCCAATGTTTGCGGTGTTAGAAGTTACTGAGATGGTATTTAAATTGTATGCTCTTCTACAAGTTGGAGCACCTACACAATTAATTGTTGCAGCAAAACCTTGGTAAGCATTTGAAAAATCGGAGTGGAAGTGAAGCGTTAGCGGGCCAAATTCTGAAACAAGAGGACCGAAGTTAATAAGGTTACCGCTTGTGCCTGAAACGACTTTTTGAAGTAAATTCTCAGTATTAACGCCAACACCTTTGTAAATACTTAAGTAGTCAACAGAAGACTCACCGATGAAAGTACCTGAGATGGTTAAGAGAGAATCTGCTTGTTCAGGATAGATTACCAAAATGTTATCTGAATTATGTAAATAGTCATCGGCAAAACCACCATTATCAACCACTGTAATTCCACAAGCGGTAATAGTGTCTGATGCGGTGTTCATTACATACGTATAAGGTGCTCCAGTAGCAGGATCAAAAGACCAAGGGCTATTATCGTTAGTGCTACAAACAGCGCGTACGTAGAAATCATAAATAGTACCTGCACTTAATCCTGTTACATTGTAGGTGGTAGTGGTAACACCTGAAATAAGAGTTGCTTCATTAGATGTTTCAGGATCGAAACCGGTAGGACCATAGATAATGTCCCAAGTAGAAGCTTCTGTATCTGTCCAAGAAACCGTAACTATATCAGAAAGTGTTGAAACAGCAGTAACATTAGTTGGTCTTGCACAAGTAGGTAAGTATGCAATTTGAATATCATCTACATACAAAGAGTAGGTAGAATAACTGCTTGTTGAGAGGTTTAAGTTCTTGAAAGCAATATGAGATCCTATTCCTGTATAGGTGTTAAATGGAATGTTGAAGAATGTCCATTGGTTAGCTGCTGCAACTTCTAATGTGTCAACAGGAACAAATGATGAAGCATCTGCAATATTTGGAAGCACACCTACAATAAGCTTCATTAATGTGTTGGTTGAGGACATTTGGAGTGTAACTTCCAAGTTGCTAACTGAAATTGAAGGGTCTAATTGAGGTGTAGCAATGAAACTATAATTAGAATTTGAACTATTAAAAAAGAGTGATTTAGATCCTGATACTGCATTAGAACTGCTTATATAAGGATAATAAGAGCTTGAGGTTGAAAGTTTGGTCCAGCAAAATACTTGTCCTGAAGAACCAGTTTCAAATGTTTCAAAACTTTCAGTATAAGGAAGTTCTGTAATCATACCGCAATCGGTTCTGAAAGATGCGGTTGTCCATGCGCTTAGTTCATTATTGCTACATAAAGCTCTAACTGCTACATCATAACCAGTGCTTGATAATAAGTTAGAAAGTTGAATTGATGGAGTGCCAACTACGAGTTCAGGAATTGTATTGTTATAATCAATAGTTCCTGCAGGAGCATAAAGTACTTCCCAAGAGCTTTCGTCTCCACCTGGAGTCCAAGTGATTGTTGCGGAAGAAGATGTAATTGGATTAGCAACGATATCTTCTACACGACCGCAGAAAGGAATTTCATGTATATCTACATCGTCAATTATAATGGTATTAGAGAACCATTGCGGAACACGGAATGCAACATAACGACCATCACCTGTGTAACTATCAGTATTGATTTCGCATAAACTCCAAAGGTTAATGTCTTGAGGTGAAACAGCTCCAATCAATTCAAAAGTACTATAGTCGTTAGGATTTGTCATAATACCCACCTCAATCATATAGTTTGCTGAAGATTTTCTTGCATAGAAAGAGATTTGTAAATTACTCATATCGATAGATTGGCTGAAGCGTGGAGTAGTTGCATAACTATACGATGATGATGATGCGTAGAAATACAAAGAGCTGTTTGGAGAATGAGATTGTGCATCATCTATATGTGGATACGGAGTTGAATTATTAGTTCCAGTAAACCAGCAATCCAAAGATGTGTTACTTGAGCCTTCAACTGCATCAAAATTTTGAACGTATGGCAATTCTGTGATTCCGACACATTCTGTTTGAGCGCTAATTATAGCCCAATCACTATAAGATCCGCCACATTCAGAGCGTAAACGAATTTGATATTCGTTATTTTCAGCTAAATTGTCGAATGTGTATGGATAAGCAGAGATAGAACCAATACTAGTCCAAGAAGCATCAGAAGCACCTTTATATTCTAATTCCCAGGAAGTTTCCTGATAACCAGGTGCCCAATTCACTGTGATTGATTGGGAGGTGATATCTGTAACTATCATATTGGGAACAACACAAGTAACAACACTATCGCATTCGCCCATAAAGATTACATTATTTCTGCTAGAATTAGATGAGAAACTAGTAGCTGACACTGGATTAAAGTTTTCAGAATCGCTACGTTTATACAGAGAGTTTCCTGAATGGCTTGCAAAATAAGATACTCCATTATAAGAATCTGTATTGTCATCGATAGTAAGTACTAAGTTTTCACCTGTATAAGTAAATGGTGTACTAAAGTTGATTTCAATCCAACCTTCTTCTTCCATTGAAACTACACCAGAGAAAACAAGACTTTGATTAGAGGTTGAAATATAAGTGCTTGTGGTGAGATCGGCTTGAGAGGTGTTTCCTAAATAGATATCCCAGTTACGGTCTTGAGGGGTTGCGTCTGTAATTTCAAATTTAATACCAGTTAAAGTTGTAGCAGCTCCAACTTCAGTTGCGTTGAATAGTTGTTGGGTGAGTGAATATCCCCAGTTTGTACTAGATGGAAGATATTGACTTTCAGTATCTCCATTTCCAATTGTTACTTCTGCACCTGGAGATAAGCATAGGGTTAAGAATGAGGTGGTAGCAAAGGTTGAGTCATCGGTAGCACAATTGGAAGAAACTCTAATATCATATGCAGTCTGAGAGTTTAAGCCGGAAAGTAAATATGAGGTTCCTATTACGGAAGCTTCTGCAATATTCCAGCTATTCATACCAGCTTCAGAATATTCAACAGAATAATCAGTATTACCATAAATAGCGGCATCCCAAGATAGCAATGCAGAGGTTCCTGCCACATTACTAACAATCAGGTTGGAAGGAGCTGAGCAAATAGGTTGGTAACCCAATTCAACTTCATCAATGTTGATATAATTATTATCACCCGCTGGTGCATATAAAGCCAAGTAAACATTACCATTTTGATATGCGGAAGTTACAGGGATGTCAAATTGACACCATTGGTTATGTGTAAAATCAGATGGATAGATGGATTTGATAGCAGTAAAGGTATTCAAATTGTCAGGATCTGTCATAAATCCAACGTCGATACGACCATATGAACTATTGTTTTTATACGCTTTAAAAGTCACACTAAGAGAATTAGCACTAAAAGAACTTAAATCGAGGGCTTGTGAAGCTGCCAATGAATATGTGGAAGTTGACGCATAAAGATATAAGGAAGCATCTCCTTCAGAAGCACGACTATCATCTACGTATGGATAGGTGGTTGAAGTGTGATTAGTAATTCTGCTCCAGCAACTCGGGAATGCGTTCTCGCCAGATCCCATGCCCTCAAAGTTTTCAGTAAATGGAATTACATTGGTTGGTAAGCAACGCGTATGGAAAGAAACAGGTAATGACCACTCAGAATTCTCGCCGCTACCGCAAACTGCTTTCACATACACATCGTATTCTGTATTATCAACAAGATTTAAAATTGTACAAGGATTAGAAGTTACTGTTTCTGGAGTTGCTTCGGTTACATCTGAACCAGCAGGTATAACAGCTACTTCCCAACTTGTTTCTTCATTACGAGCAGTCCAAGAAACTGAAACACTATTATCTGTAATTGCAGAAACAGCAACACCCATAGGTTTTAAGCAGTTTGGTGTTGTATAAACCTCAACATCGTCAATGTATGTAGAGTTTCCTGAAGTTTCCACTTTACGGAAAGCAATGTAGGATCCGTAACCTGTATAATCGGTTAGGGGAATTTCAACTTCATACCATTGGTTTGTTTCTGCCCACTCAGTACCAGTATAGTTTTGTACAACTGTGAAAGTGGCAAAATCATTAGGATCTGTTAATACACCTACTTGTAAAGCACCGCTTCCTGTAGAAGTTAAATCTCTTTTGATTTTGAAATTGATTGACAAGCTATTTATAGGATTGGTAATAGTGTCTATTTCTGGAAGAATGGCTCTTGAGTTTCCTGCTGAAACATAACTGCTCGCAATTGTACTGCTAAAGTAAAGTGAGCCATTAGAATTTGAAGAGATATAAGGATAGGTATATGTGGTACTCCAACTTCTCATCCAGCATTGAGGGAATGCTGCGCTGCCCGTACCATAGCCACTGAAATCTTCAGTGAACGGAATAGACATAAATTGTGTACAAGAGGTTCTTACTTCAAGAACTTCTGACCAATAACTGGTTTCTACACCGCAATTCGTTCTCACCAAAATACGATAAAGTGTATTAGGTTCAAGATCCGTAAATGTATGTGTGGTATCGCTTAGAGACACAATATATGACTCATCAATAGTATCGCCAGGAGCTAAAATGATAGCCTCCCATGCGTTATCGGATGCCAAAGCAGGAGAAAAATGGAATTGAATAGAGGTTTGACTTATGTAATTTGTGTCAGTTGTTAAGTTGTTCGGTCTTCCGCAGGTAGTACCTATAATTGACAAATCATCAACAGCCGCAGCAGGATTGTCACCGCCAGAGGTATCATTCCACCATAATAAATACAGACGTTGAATACCTTGGAAATCAGAATTTACAATGCCAGAAACTTCAGTCCAATCCGAAAGGCCTGAAAAGGCTCCCAAGAAAGTAGCATTTGTTGGAAGGGCACCTGTATAATTCGCAGAAGTGGGAAGTTCTGCTGGTGATCCCAAATAAACTCTCAAATAATCATAACTTTCTGATTCTCCAACGATTTTTACTTTGAAAGAAAGATTAAATTCAGCATAGGTAGTGCCAAAATCGATATCACGATATGCCCAAGACAAGGAGCTAGAGTTGTTAATGTAATTGTTTGTTGCTCCAGAGTCACACGAAACATACAATGCGTATGCTCCGTTATTAGTAGCATTTACGGCTGTTCCTAATACCCATTGATTAACTCCAGAACCTTCAATACTCCATTGTGAACTTTCGGTTGGATCTTCAAAATTGCAGAAATAAGGAAGTTGAGCTGGGATTTGAGAAGTTCTAAAAGATGTAGAATTCCATGTTGAGTATTCACCAGATCCACAATTTGCGCGTACATAAACATAATATGTCGTTGATTCTGTCAAACCATAAAAGTTATAGATTGTATCGGTTGAAGTGTAAGTTGGTGTTGTAGTTGCGTCTGGAGTATCTGTTGCATCAGATGTAAAATAGATGTCCCAAGAGTTTTCTGTGCCGCGAGGAGTCCAAGAGAATGTTGCTGCATTCGCACTAATACCAGAAATTTGTAGTGAACTAGGTAATAAACATGTAGCTCCACCAGAATAGGTAAAGGTAGTTTTGGGGATAAATGTTTGATTGTGAATGGTTTCATAACCAAAGCTTGAAACGTGTGAATAGATGCCAGCGGCTTGAGATGTGTTTGTACCATAGAAATATCCACCAGAATAACCACCAGCTATGTTTTGTACATCTAAAACTAAATTACCTCCATTGTAAACGAAAGGTGTGGTGAATGTTACAGTAAATTGAGAATTAACAGAAATTGTTCCTGTATATACAGTGGAAATTCCAGTTGTAATAAGATTCTCGTCAGAAAAATTGGATGTCGTTGTTGTTCCTAAACCAAACTGGAAAGTATGCGCCCATGGGGTGGTAGGAACTGTTTCCATATAAAATGTTATAGAAGAAATTGTTGCACCTAACATATCGACTAACATAGATTCAGGATATATAACCTGATTATGCCCCGTATAGTCTAGGTAAAGACCATAAATTGGAAGGTAATTATTCCTATCCGTGCCGTCTGCAACAGTTAGTGTTGTGCTTTGGGCTCGCATTACTGATGGTAACATCAGCAACACTGCCAACCATAAAAATAATACTTTTTTCATACAAATTAGTTTTGTTAATTATTGATAAAATATAATTTTCGAAAAATGCTTGCAAAAATAGGGGTAATTCTAGCTTGTGCTTGTAAATGTGAATATTTTGTGTATAAGTTTTTTTTATGCTTGATTATTATTTGGTTAGCTTCTTTTTTTTCTTTCCTATTTTGCTAAAAATAGATTTTATTAATGAAAAAAACGACGCAACAGACGACTCTTTTTGGAAAAATAGAGCCATCTGTTGTTTTTTATAAACAGTGATTTGTTAATTACTTGGTGGTGAGGCTTTCTGTTTTAAGTAAAACGAATTTATATTCCGTATAGCAGCACTCCAACTATTCCACAAAGTATAATGAGTAAAATTGGACTTGCCTTAAAACGAGAAGATGCGATAAATGTAACAAGAAAAATAACTATACTACAGATTAATTGGTATCGATTTTGGTTCCACGAACCAAAGTTTTCAGGAGTAAGCAGAAGCAAAGCCGCTGCTGCAATTAACCCTACAACCGTTATGCGTAAGATTTTCAGCACCTCTTCTACTCTTGGGTGGTGCCGATATCTCAGCAAGAAATTGGTGATTAGCAACATCAATAGAAAAGGAAGTAAAATCACAGCGAAAGATGCCAAGAAAGAACCTAATATTGCCATCCATTCTGCATAGCCAGCATTCATAATTGCGGTATATCCCGTATAGGTGGCAACATTAATTCCAATAGGACCAGGTGTCATCTGACTCGTTGCAACAATATCTGTAAATTCTTGTAAGGTTAGCCAACCATTTTTTTCTACTACTTCGTGTTGAATAAGTGCAATCATCGCGTACCCGCCACCAAAATTTACAATTCCTATTTTACAAAAAGAGAGAAAAAGTTTCCAAAAAATCATCTTCTAACCTCCTTTCTATCGGTGAAATAGCCATACAAGAATCCCGCAACGCCAGCTACAACTATTACCCAAATAGGGGAGATGCCTAAGCACCAAATTAATAGTGCAGCTACCACGGGAATCCATAGATTGCGCCAAGTGATATTGGCAGTTTTGCACATCTTGAAAACAGGTGCTGCTATTAGAGCTGCCACCGCAGGACGGATTCCCTTGAAACAGGCTTCTACAATGGCATTATCACGAAAATAATGGAAGAAAGCTGCCCAACAAAGAATAATCAGAATCGGCATCATTACATTTCCTATTACCGAAATTATTGCACCCGCGATACCACGAAGTCGATAACCAATGTTAGTGGCCATGTTTACAGCAAAGATGCCTGGCATCGCTTGCGATAGCGATAGTATGTCGAGAAACTCCTCTTTGTCAATCCATTGACGGCGTGAAACCAACTCCTTTTCCATCAGCGGAATCATGGCATAGCCGCCACCGATGGTAAATGAACCGATTTTGAAAAAAGACCAAAATAGTTGTAAAAGTGTTGCCATAATTCGGGTGCAAAAGTAGTAAATTTAACAAACAGAATATCAAAAATAATGCTGTTTGATAATTTTTATATGGAATAATATTAAAACTGAATTTTTCGCACTATTACTCGCTTGCGTGTATTCGCTGAGGCTTATTTCCAATTTTTTTGGCTCAAATAATCAGAATTAATTCTGCTTTCACGCTCACTCATTGGAAACCCCAATGTTGTCAACTTTGTCGATATGAATATTTTTATCCGTTAGTTTAAATAAAAACAGCGACCTTTCGACCGCTGTTCCCTATTGTATATCTCTTACAAGGCTTATTCAATGTGTGATGCAATATGCTCAGTAAGGCGGCCTAAGCAGTTTGTGTAGCTGCCAAACTCGTTGTCGTACCAGCCCATAATTTTAGCGTGAGTAACGGGTAGATTAATTTCTGTATTGAGATTAACTCCTGCTGCTGCTAAAATCTCTTTTGAAACGTGCATGAAACCTGTGCGCGTGTGAATCTCTTTACCCTCAATAACTATTGCTGCTGGC
This sequence comes from Bacteroidota bacterium, assembly GCA_023413895.1. Classification (GTDB taxonomy): domain Bacteria; phylum Bacteroidota; class Bacteroidia; order Bacteroidales; family WCHB1-69; genus JAEZOU01. Next base: position 41,095 of record JAEZOU010000055.1, read on the forward strand.
ATACCCAAAAGGTCGGTAGAAACGTTTTGCTTACCTGAGTAGAAAAGAAGGTCTTTCTGCTCGCCCAAAGCAGCTCTTTGGTAGATGTTACGCAAGTAATCACCGCTTATGTATGGCAAACCTTCTGGATTCAATCGTGAGTTGAAAGTGATGTTTAGTGCAATCAACGATACGGTTGTGGTGGGGATACGTATCGAATCAGCCATAAAACCAAATTTAGTAATCTCTGGAATTACTTTCTCTAATGTTTTGGCTGCACCTGTAGAGGATAGTATGATGTTATTAAATACTGAACGATTTTTGCGTAAGTCGCTTGCTGCAGCTTTCGGAACTGAATCCAAAATGCTTTGCGTGTTGGTAGCCGCATGAACCGTTGATAAAGATGCAGTTAGAATATTGTGTGTCTCTTCATCTTCTAAAAGTGGTTTAAGCATGTGGGCCAAACCTGTTGTGGTACAGCTAGCCGCCGAAATGATATTGTGTCGCAATGGATCATAACATTCGTGGTTGATACCATAAATCAGGGTAGGGTAGAGCTCGTTGGCATTGGGTTCTGTGCCCTTAATTTTAAAGGGTGCACTACAAATTACTTTTTGCGCTCCCGCTACTAAGTGTCCCTTTAAACTGCCCTTAGGATTGTCTGCAGGTTGAGTGGGATCTAAAAACTTACCTGTACAATCAACAACTAAGCGAACACCCTCCTTTTTCCAGTTGATGTCTTGTGGATTTCGATCGGAGATAAGTACTTTAATAGGAAATCCATTGATGGAAAATACTAAATTTTCACGGTCAGGAGTTTCAATCTTCAAATCTTCTCCGCATCGTCCGTTCATAAAGAAACGTAGCGGACCATAGGTGGAGTCGTAACACAAGGTGTGAATGAAGTCTTCTAACGTTTGCCCCACTTCTCTGCCGACATTAATTACAATTCCGTCAAATTTGCGTGACATTAGGTGATACCAAACTGATAGTTTACCAATTCTTCCTAACGAGTTGATTCCTAATAAGTTCTTTTCTTTAATGTTAATATCCATAGCCTATATTTTTGATAAATAATTTTAAGATTTAGGAAAAGCAAAAGTAATCAAATTTCTGTTAGGTTGAACCTTAAAAATGGTAAATTTCTTTTTTATTTTTTATTGGGGCGCATCGGCTCTATCCTACCGCACTAAGCCACCCGCCCGCCGTCGGGCTATCCGCTCAAATTTCGCTGCTCAATCTCTTCTATAACAAATTTCTATACTTTCAATTTTTAATCTCTAATTACTCGATTCTAAGAATTCAAACCGCAGCTCATAACCGCTTCTATCCCTTGCGCAGCGCATTGCGCTCTTATCTACTTAGCCGCACAGAATCCAACTTTCGTATCCGTGTTCTTTGAAATAAATATCCCATAAAACCGTTGAATGTTATGTGCTTATTCAGTAGTTCTACAATAGAGAAATAAAAAAGAGGCGCACCGCAGCACGCCTCCTTGAAGTTATTGATAATTCAGAAATTATCTCTTTACAAATCTCTTCGTTACCATTCCTTCAGCAGCATTGATACGTACCATATACATACCGTTTGCTAATTGAGAAACGTCAACTTGAGTAGATAGAGTTTCGATAGTAGCGTTAGAGATCAATTTTCCGTAAACGTCAAAAATTTGCATTTCTGCGCCGAGGAAACGACTATCAGCTACTTGAATTTGAATTTGTGAAGTTGCTGGGTTTGGATAGAGAACAACAGCAGCGTTCAAATCGATCTCTTCAATACCTGTTTCTTCTACAAATTCAACAGCAATAGTGTGATTAGCTACAACTGCAGAGAAAGTGTATTCGTTGTTAGCAGGAACTGCTGTTTCTGCATCGTCAACTAACAATCTGTCAACTACAGCGCCAGCGTTAGCAGTGAAAGTAAAGGTTACATCGCTTCCTTCTTGAACGGTAACGGTTCCGCTTGGTGCAATAGTACCAGGACCTGTAGCGGTAGCTGTGATGGTGTATGTGGTAACATCACCAGCTAAGGTTGTGAATGGTACTTCAGCAGACCAAGCACTTTCGTTAGAAGCATCACATACTGATTTAACGCGAACTACATAATTGGTAGAAGCGGTTAAACCTGTAATGTTGTAAGTAGTGGTTGTTAAGGTTGGTGATGCTGTCCAGTTAGAAGCAGTAGCCAATTTGTATTCAACAACCCACGCACTTTCTGAACTTACCCAACTTACGTTAGCTGAGTTAGATGCTGCATTTACTTGAACGTTAGTAGGTGCATCACAAGGATCAGCAGCGACAGCAGCACCAATAGTAAAGTCATCAATACCTACGCCATATCCGTAGTATGAAATACCCTTGAATGCAATTTGATAAGTTGCAGATGGATTAGGCAATGCAATTGAGTCTTTTGTCCAAACTGAAACATCACTTGTGTGTGATAATAATTGTGTCCAAGTGGCTGTATTGCTAGTTCTATAATATACTACTAATTGATCTTGATCTCCACCCCAATCAGGTATTGCATACCAGAATGAAAGATATGGATCTGTAACTTGAGTCAAATCGAAAATTGGAGAAATCAAGTAGCTTGAGTAGCCATTAGAAGAACTTCCAAAGAAGGAAGCATTTGAACTTCCTGAATGTGCAGAATTAACAGGTGAATATGAACTACCTGTACCTGCAGTGACATTCCAATTAACAGAACCAGAAATATACTCTTGAGACCAACATGGTGGAAGTGATGGACCATTTTCGTATCCTTGGGTATATGGGAAGGTATTAATTACATCACATTCGGTAGCAAAGGATACAGCATCAGACCATTCAGATTGGTCAGTAGCACTACAAACGGCTTGTACATATACATCGTATGCTGTAGCAGATGTTAAACCTGTTAATGTATATGGATTGGTAACGTTAGGAACAATAGTGCCTTGGCCTTGAGTAAATCCTGCAGGACCATATTCTATATTCCAAGCAGTAGCATTGGTTTGGTCTGTCCAAGAGATTGTGGCTTCAGTTTGCGCAATATTAGAAACTTGAAGGTTAAGCACTGGGAGACATGTTGGTGCCACATCAATAGTTACATCATCAATATAACCATAACCAGTTGTTGTAGTATATTCGTTTTTGAATGCTACATAGCGACCAGTACCAGTGTAGGAAGATAAATAAATAGTATGTTCACCCCAAGTCGTAGATGTACCCCAAGCGGTATCAATAGGAACAAAGGTTGTGGCATCTGTAGGATCTGACATTACACCTACAATCATTCTTGAAGTAGTGTTAGATGGTCTGTACCAGAAGTTTACTTCTAATGTATTC
>JAEZOU010000006.1 GCA_023413895.1 Bacteroidota bacterium
GGAGATAATGCTTGGACATTACATAGGGATGCGGGGATTAGCTTTGAAAAGGCTATTGAACTGATGAAAGCCCAAGGTTTCGTGTTTACAGATAATGACCAAAAGGTTAAAGTACAAGTTGGTGATCGCGTTCAAGTGTCCGAACCTTCTTATAACAAGTATGATATTCCATATAGGCCACCTGCATCTGGTAGAATTGACTATTCTCCATTCAATGTTGAAGATATTGTCTTGCTTTTTGTTCCCGTCAAATGGAAGGTGGGTGATTTGTTATTTCGACATAAAGCAGTGAAGTTTTGGAGACCAGGCTCACACAAATCTGAGACAAAGTGGTTGAATCAATTCGCAAACCGAGGTTGGACACCTGAAGATGTTACTTACACCATTAAAACAGGAAAATCTTATCCAGCAACTAATATGATTAACAAAGCGAATGGGGCAACAAGATTCCAAAATCCGAAAACAGGGAAATCGATAGTTATAGACGATAAAACTTATGAATTAATACAAGTTGGTGGGGAAAATTTTAAATGGTAATGATATGAAAAGGATTATTTACATAGAATTATTAAATGAAGGAGTAGTTTCTTATAGACCTGTGCTATCCGAATTTGTTTGTAACAACATTTATATACTTGGAAAAAAAGACGATGATTCGGAGGAATGGGCATTTAATCCAGGGGAATATGTTGTTACTGAACCACATACTTTTAGTGACGGAACCAAATATCCTCTTGCTATAAATAGACTTGGTTTGCATAAAGATTGATAGAAAACTATATAACGTGGGAGAAATATAGTTGTATGAATTATACGAGTTATAGGGACAATCAGAAAAATGGAAAGACTTCAACAGACATGGGGAACGATTAAATAATAAATAGAATAGACATTGTTATGAAAAAAATTATTGTGACATTATTAGTATGCATTATTATAATGCTGGCGGGATGTAATCAACCACGTGATATAGATCGTGCTGTCGCCCACGCATATAAACAATGCGTTAGAAGCAACAACTATACAATAGATTTTTCTACATTGTTGCCTTTTGAATGGGACACTATGTGCTATTATTCAGGTGCATATGACTTTGCTTACATACTTGAAGATTTACATACTACTCCGCAAGCAATAACATATTCAGATGTTGGTTCAAAGATCTATTTCCTATATCAAGGTCATATTGTTTATCAGAAGGGGTGGTTCCCTTATCCAGAACCGAAAAAGAACACCATCTATTTTGATACTCCTCTAAAAAAATTTAGAGTTGGTAAAGCTAATGCAAGGTTTGTAGTAGCAAGAATTGGAAATCGTTATAGTTTATCGTTTATACAAGAATAGTGTTTGTTTTCTTTGATATTGATTGTTTTTTCTATTCCTATCCGTAACAAACTCTGAACCATGTATGCCGTATGTTATAGGTTTGTGTCAGTGAAATAGTTCTCTCAAGGTGACAAAAATGAAAGAAAACTCCATTAGGTCGGCTACGTTTATACTGAATAATACGCTTAAATAAGCCCCCTGTTTTTATTTTCTTGCATAATTGAGTTCGCTTGAAAAAATACGATTAGCAAAAATATTGCATTTGATAATTAAGTGGTTCCAAAGCAAAATAATCGTTTTTTTGACTTTTTCAAGTGGACTCATAATTGAGATTATTTTCTCTATTTTGGGACGGCCAGGCACGCTATCCATTCAAACTTCGCGGCAAGCCGCTCGTAACCGTTCCTATCGTTGTCGTAGACATCAAGGAAACAAAAACCGTAGTCAATCAGCGCGACTGCGGTTTTGGTAGTATCCCCAAAAGTGTGTAATTTCCAGCAAATATGATATATTTGCAAAACTAAAAAATAAACAAATGGAAATTACACAAGCGCAAAAGTACGAAATTTTAGAACACGAATTGCTCAACGGAGCAGGATTGGAAGAGATTTTGAAGAAAAGTCTCGAAATTTTAATGAAATCGGAACGCGAAATCCACAATGAAAATTACTTGGATTACAGCAATGGCTATCGTTACCGAAAGATTTACGGCAGTGTTTGAGGAGTTATACGGCAAGAAATACAGCACCAGCCAAGTAAGCCGTATGTTCGATTATGCCCGAAAGGAAAAACAAATATACTTGGCTGTCAAGCAAACTCCAAAACGAGCGTTTAGCACTTCATTTCACCTATCTAAACTACAACTACAACATCAGATCCATGATTTACACGAACTGGATTGAACGATTAAACAAAACGTTTAAGAAGAGCCTGAGAGTTCGTGGCGCTTTGGCGGGACTAATACTTTTATATGGTGTCGCAACGGAAATGAGCTGCTACAACTACCCGATTACTGCTTTTGTTCACGAGCAACAACACTTTCGGTGGAATTAGCTTTGAAGTGTGATGAAACGGAGGCTGGCCGAAGTGAAAACACACTTCAAAGCATAAAAAATTATAAATTACTCGCAAATGTCAAAAAAAATATATCTTTGCACAAACAATTTTTACACACTTTTCGGGATAGTATCAAAAAAAAGAAAAATCCTGCCTGTGGCGGGTTGCGAAAAAAAAACCAGCAGAATTCTGCTGGCTTTTTTGTTTGGGTAACGATTAAAGAACGTTGAAAGGTGTAAGAAGTCCCTTTCCGATTTCAACAGCTTTAATGTTATCTGGAATAAGGTGGTGGTGGCGTTCTGGAAGAGATTTTTGCAAACCTTTTTCCAACATTTCGCGAGTTACGATAGGTTTAACAGCCAAGAAACCACCGAGAATAATCATATTGAAAAGTTTCATAATACCAATTTCTGAAGCTTTGTCAGCAGCAGCCACTTGGTAGATGTTGATATCTTTTCTTGTTGGGTGGTGAGAGATACCGTTTGGATCGTAAATTAAGAGCCCACCAGGTTTAACTGAGGATTCAAATTTATCCATTGATTGTTGATTCAAGATGATAGCGGTATCAAACTGATTAAGATATGGTGAGCAGATTCTTTCGTCGCTGAGGATAACAGTTACGTTAGAAGTACCTCCACGCATTTCTGGACCGTAAGAAGGCAACCAGCTCACCTCTTTATTTTGCATAATGCCGGCGTATGCCAAAATTTTACCCATTGAGAGCACACCTTGACCGCCGAAGCCTGCTATAATTATTTCTTCTGTCATTTTCTTATCAATTTTAATGTTTACTATTTTTTTCTCAATGAGTAAGTTTTTTCATTGGGGGCATCGTAGGTGCCTAAGCGGTCAATGAATGGTTGTTGATATTTGCCATCAACTTTCATATCTCCTAATGGGAAATATTCGAGCATATTGTCTGCCAACCATTGATTAGCTTGGTTTGGAGTCATTTTCCAACCTGAGTTACAGTTAGAAACAACTTCTACGAAAGAAACACCTTTGTTAAGCTTTTGGTTTTCGAAAGCTTGGCGAATCGCTTTTTTACATTTGCGTGCTAATGCAGGAGTGTAAACAGCTTGGCGAGTTACGAAATATGTACCAGGAAGTTGTGCCAACATTTCGGTAATTCTCATTGTGTGTCCCATAATTTGAGGGTCACGACCATAAGGACTGGTGGAAGTTTCCATACCTTCGAGGGTTGTTGGAGCCATTTGACCGCCAGTCATACCATAAATACCGTTGTTGATAAAGATCATAGTAACGTTTTCGCCGCGGTTACAAGCGTGCATAACTTCACCACATCCAATAGATGCTAAGTCACCGTCACCTTGGTAAGAGAAAACGAAGTTTTCTGGATACAATCTTTTAACTGCAGAAGCGATAGCGGGAGCGCGACCGTGAGCTGCTTCGATAAAGTCAACATCGAAGTAGTTGTATGCCAACACTGAGCAACCAACAGGAGCAATACCGATAGTTCTATCTTGAATTCCCATCTCTTCGATTACTTCAGCCACCATTCTATGAACTGTACCGTGTCCGCAACCAGGGCAATAGTGCATAACAGCATCAGTCAAAACTGGCGTACGTTTATACACCAAATTTTCGGGTTTTATAATATCTTCTCTTGTCATAATTCTAAGTTCTATTTATTTATCAATTTTTTTAAAGCCTCAAGTACTTCGATAGGAGTAGGAATAACGCCACCATATCTTCCGAAGTGTTCTACAGGTACTTTGCAATCTACAGCTAGTTTGATGTCTTCGATCATTTGACCTGCGCTCATCTCAACGCTGAGGATTTTCTTCATACGACCACCAATTTCGCGAATAGCTTTGGTTGGGAATGGCCACAAAGTAATAGGACGGATAAGACCCACTTTAATACCTTCTGCGCGTGCTAATTCAACTGCTTTTTGGCAGATACGAGCTGCTGAACCGTATGCTACAAAGATATATTCAGCATCGTCGCAATGGATTGCTTCGTGACGAGCTTCTTTCTCTTCGCATTCTCTATATTTAGCTTGGATGCGGTCGTTGATTTTCTCTTGTTTAAGAGCTTCCAATTCCAAAGAGGTTACAATATTGTGTCCGCGGCTTGCTGGTTTTCCCATTGCTGCCCATGGACATTCTTTTGCAATCTCTTCATTGGTGCGGCGTGGAGTGTAGTCGTCAACTTCCACCTTTTCCATTACCTGACCAATAACACCATCAGAAAGAATAATCGCTGGATTTCTATATTTGAAAGCTAAGTCGAAACCTAATTTTACAAAATCATACATCTCTTGTACTGATGCTGGTGCTAAGGTAATCAAACGATAGTCACCATGACCACCACCTTTTGTAGTTTGGAAATAGTCAGATTGTGATGGTTGGATAGTTCCTAAACCTGGGCCACCTCTTACTACGTTAACGCAAAGTGCAGGAAGTTCAGCACCTGCAATGTAAGAAAGTCCTTCTTGCATAAGGCTGATACCTGGACTTGATGAAGAGGTCATTACTTTTTTGCCAGTAGCAGCACCACCATAAACCATGTTGATAGATGCAGCTTCACTTTCGGCTTGAAGAACAACCATTCCTGTTGTCAAATATGGTCTTTCTGCCATCAGATGTTCCAAAACTTCTGATTGCGGAGTGATAGGATAACCGAAATAGCCGTCACAGCCACAACGAATGGCAGCTTCTGCGATAGCTTGGTTACCTTTCAATAATTTTAATTCTTTTGCCATTTCTCTAAGTTGTTAATTGTTAATTGTATTAATTCTTTCTTATGTACCTAGGTTATTCTTTTGCGCGGTAAACTTCAATTACGCCATCAGGACAAATAACTGCACAGCTTGCACAGCCTACGCATGCGTTTTCGTCCACAAGTTCTAGGTAGTTATATCCTTTTGCATTTACCTTTTTGGAGAGGGCAATGCATTTGTTAGGACATCCGGTGATGCAAACTGCACAACCTTTACACTTTTCAGTGTCAATAACTAATGCTCCTTTAAATGCCATAGTTTTATAATTTAATGTTATTAATTTGATTTATAGTGATTTGTCTTTTTTCTAAACAGGGTACGAAATTACAACTTTTTTTAATATAAAATCGATTCTTTCAATTTTTTTTCAGATTTTATTTCTTTTGACTTCTACTTCTAATCATTGCACCCGTTTTGTTTTTTCCTAACCTGATAAAGTCGGTGAGAGGACGAGCAGCAGGGCAGGTGAATGAGCAGGAACCACATTCGCAACAATTCATGATGCCGTTAGCCTCACAATCTTCCCAACGTCCTTTCTCTGAAAGTGTTGCAATAAGTACAGGTTGAAGTCCCATTGGACACCCATAAACACATTTTCCGCATCTAAGACAAGCGGTTACTTCCGCACGTTTGCTCTCCTTTTCATCCATTAAAAGTAAGCTTGACATTCCCTTTACGGTATAGCAATTCAGGTTTGACATCGCTTTGCCCATCATTGGGCCACCAGCAATTACTTTACCAATACCTTCAGGAATGGTTACGGTATCAAGAATTTCTTGAACAGGAGTTCCTAAGCGTACACGGTAGTTCTTGCGGTTTTGTAATGTTTTCCCCGTAACAGTGAGGAAGGTCTCTATCAATGGACGATTTTTCTGAACCGCATAGTAAACAGCATGGCAAGTAGAAATGTTGTTGACAATAACGCCTACTTCAATCGGTAATTTTCCATTCGGTACTTCTCTGCCAGTGAGCGCCTTGATAAGTTGCTTTTCTGCACCTTGTGGATATTTAGGTTTTAAAGGAATAATCTCAATTTCAGGAATGTTAGCTGTCAACTCTTTAAAGTGTTTTATCGCATCAGGTTTGTTGGCTTCGATGCCGATTAGCGCTTTGGGGGCACCTGAAGCTATCAACAATGCTTTGATACCCACTATGCATTTGTCGGCATTTTCTAACATAAGTCGATGGTCAACAGTGATATAGGGCTCACACTCGGCAGCATTTACCAACAGATAATCTACTTTTTTGTCGGGTGGAAGCATATATTTTACGTGAGCGGGGAAACAAGCTCCTCCCAAACCAACAATTCCACAATCCTTAATCCTGTCAATAATCTCCTTTTTAGAAAGAGTAATCTCCTCTTTTAATTCAGGAGATCGGTCAATGCTTTCATCCCATTCATCTCCTTGTACTTCAATAATAACGGCGTTCTTTTTGAAGCCAAGTGCATCGGTGACAGTTTCTATACTTTTCACCACGCCAGAAAAAGGAGAGTGTACATTGGCACAGATGACAGCTTCTGCTTTTCCAATCAATTGACCAACTTTCACATAATCACCTTTTTGTACAATAGGGGTTGATGGAGCTCCCAAGTTTTGCTGGAGCAGAACTGTTCCCACTTTGGGAAGAGGAAACTCTTCAATAGCGTTACTTTTAGAAAATTTATTTTCAGCAGGATGGATTCCACCGATTTTAAAGGTTTTCATATATTAAGGATAATTAGTAATCAAATTAGTTTTCCGTTGCAGGTTGTTCTGCTTTTTCAGTAACTTTGGGTGCCGGGAAGTTAACGGCGCAGATAGCTCCCGTAGGACATTCGCTAACGCACTTACGGCAAAGTTTACATTTTTGATAATCTATATATGCCAATGAGTTTTCAACGGTGATAGCCTCGAATGGACATACTTTTGCACACTTTCCGCAGCCGATACACGCTACAGAACAGTTTTTCTTGGCAGCAGCACCTTTCTCTTTATTAACACAACTTACGAATACGCGTCTATTCATCTTTCCTTTTAAACGCAATTCGATGATGGAGCGAGGACAATTAGCAACGCACTTTCCGCAGCCTACACATCTTTCTTCGTCAACAACGGGCATTTTGGTTTCGGGATTGATTGCGATAGCATCGAATGGGCACACTTTGACACAGTCGCCACAACCTAAGCACCCAAATATGCAGGCGCTTTCACCAGCAAATATGGATGTTGCAAAAGCGCAACTTACTGCAGAGTCGTAAAGTACTTTTGCCGGAGCATTCTCACACGTTCCATTGCAGCGGACAACAGCAATTTTGGGCTCCATAATTACACTTTCAATCCCTAAAGCTTTCGCAATTTTTTGAATTGTCTCTGAAGAGGCACTTGGACAAGAACATCCTTCCATTGAGTTGTTATTCACCAATGTTTCTGCCATAGCTCTGCAACCTGCAAACCCACAGCCTCCACAATTCGCACCTGGTAAAAGTTCACAAACAATATCAATTCGAGGGTCTTCATGAACATAGAAAGCCTTTGATACAAAGTATAATATAATCGCAGCCAATAATCCAATTACGCCTAAAATCAAGGCTGCCGAAAGAATTAAATTTATGTGCATATTCGTTATAATTTTTATTCTGCAAAGATAAAAAAAAATTCTTACTTTTGCCAACAATTTTGTGAGAAAATATTTTCGAGAAAAATCTTTCTTGCAGAATCTCGTTGTAATTTAGTAATTGAACTAGGAATGCTATATAAATCAAGAATTAATATTGTAAAAGTCAAATAAATAAAACGCGATGCAATTTACTCATCCAGAGTTTCTATATGGACTTCTTTTTATTCTGATACCTATATTTATTCATCTTTTTAATTTTAGAAGATATAGAACAACTTATTTCTCTAATGTGAAGTTGTTGCAACATTTGGTAACTCAAACTAAACGTGAGTCTCAAATCAAGCAATGGATAGTACTCTTTCTTCGTATTTTGGGGATTGCCGCATTGGTGATTGCTTTTGCTCAGCCCTATATTCCAAATGAAAATGAAACCAAGTCTGGGAACTTGATTACCATTTTTATTGATAACTCCTTTTCAATGGATGCTGAATCGAAAAATGGAACCTTTTTGAACGAAGCAACTGATGTGGCGAAGAGTATTGTTAATGCGTATAGTTATGATGATGACTTTCTGTTGATTACGCAGGAACTTTCAGGGAAAATGTCACACGTTCTTAATAAAGATGAAATTTTGGAAAAGATTGATGAGGTGCAAATTTCAAACTATTCACATTCGTGGAATGATGTTTTGAACTTTTGGAAAAAAACTTCTCAAAATTTTTTGAAAGAACAAAAAAACAACTATTTTATCTCTGATTTTCAGGATAATTATGATTTAGAACCTTTGAAAAAAGATACCCTTTCAACACAATATATTTTGCAAGTAGGAGCAAAAGAGTTGAATAATGTGAGTATTGATAGTTGCTGGTTTATGACGCCTGTCTTAAAGCAAGGTTATCAGGTAACTTTGATGGTTCGCATATCTAACTATAGTCAGGACGATATACAGAAATTACCCGTTCGCTTGTACATAAATGGTTCGCAAGTAACATCGGTTCCTGTTGATGTTAGAGCGCAAAGTTTTGCGGATGTCCCTCTGAATTATACGATCCGTAATAGTGGCATTCAGAAAGGAAAATTAGAAATTAACGATGCTCCGATTACTTTTGATGACCAGCTTTTCTTTACTTATAACGTAAGTGAAGAAGCAAGGATTGTTGTTATACAAGAGGAAGAAAATCGTTACTTATCAGCACTTTATGAAAAAGATTCTGTTTTTTCGTGTGAGGTGATGAATTTGAATAGTATCAATTATTCTCACTTCCCGGGAAGTCAGTTGGTGGTTTTAGACCAAGTGAAGAGTATCTCTACCGGGTTAGGTGATGAGTTGCAGAAGTATGTAAATGCAGGTGGAAATATTTTAGTATTTCCAAGTGCGGAGATGGACCCCACATCGTGGAGTGCGTTCCTTTCTGCAATGGAGGTGCCTATCTATAATGAGTTGGTTAGCAAAGAGGTGCGAATCGGGAAAATTAATTATGAAAGTGTCTATTTTAAAGATGCCATTGAACAAGGTGAAGAGAGAATATCAATGCCGATGGTTACTCAATATTTTAATTATTCAGTGGGGTCTGGTGCTGCAGAAACTATTCTAAACTTAGAAAATGGAGCTCAATTGTTGACGGGATTTCAGGTCGGTACAGGACGCGTGGTGCTTTCTGCTGTAGCCATGAACGATAATTTCGGTGCGGCGCACAAAAATGCCATTTTCTTTATCCCATTGCATAATATTGGTATCTTGAGTCAAATTAGTATGAGACTTTATAATACATTGGGACAGAATTTGATGCAAGTTATTCCATTGCCAGAAAATGGTAATGTTGACCTCTTTACAATGAGGTCGGAAAGTAATGCTACAGAGTTCGTTCCAGAGCAGCGCACAACAGGCAAAGAGTTGATGCTCTATTTCCACGACCAAGTGCAGGAGTCTGGTTTTTACGATTTGGTAGGAAATGAACAAAAAATAGCAACATTAGCATTTAACTACAATCGTGCAGAGTCTAATTTAAGTTATCGTACAGATAAAGACATTGAACAGATGATAGAGGAAAGCAATGGTAAAATCCAGCCGTTAGATGTACAAACTAAGGATTTAACGCAGGAGATTCAAAATAAAATGCAAGGTAAACAATTGTGGCGCTATTTTATCTTTAGTGCATTACTCGCATTTCTATTAGAAATATTGTTGCTTCGCTTTTTTGGTACAAATAAGGTGAAATCATAAAATTTTATAATAATGGCATTAGTAGATTCTTTTCAGAAAAATGGAAGTTGGTTGTTTAAATATCGAGGTGTAATTCCTGTTGTCATATTCGTTTTAGCAATTCCATTTCTTTTTCAACGTGGTTTTCTTATTGAATATGCCGCACAAAATTGTTGGGTGAAACCTACAATTTATGCAGTTTCAATTCTAACCTCCTTGCTCGGCTTGTTTGTGCGTTGCTATACCATAGGTACTACACCTCGAGGAACTTCAGGGAGAAATACAGAAAAACAAGTTGCTAAAGTTTTGAATACCAAAGGAATATATTCTGTTGTAAGACACCCTTTGTATTTGGGAAATTATCTAATGTGGGCAGGTATTTTGTTGGCAACATTACACATACCCATATTTATAGTTATCTCCTTGATTTACTGGATATATTATGAAAGAATTATGTTTACGGAAGAGGCCTATTTGGAATCCCAGTTTGGTGAACATTTTCGCCAGTGGTCGTTGCGTGTGCCTCCGTTTATTCCAGCATTAGGACAATTTGAACGCAGCGAAATCCCATTCTCTTTCCGAACCGTTTTGCGACGTGAATATGCTGGTGTTTTGGCAATGACTTTGTTGTTTACTGGGTTGGATTACTTTACAGCCATTCAAATGAATTATTCAGATTACACTCCTGATAATACATTCCAATGGTGCAGGCCCTCACTCTATATTCTTGTTGTTATTCTTCTAATAACCTTGACTTTGCGCACGTTAAAACATCATACTAAGGCTTTAGATCGCCTCGAAGGAAGAGACTAATTTAATAATCATATTAACAATTTAAAAATAGAAAAATGAACATTTCACACATCGAACACATCGGTATTGCCGTTAAAAGTTTGGAAGAATCAATTCCTTATTATGAAAACATTTTAGGTTTAAAATGTTACAAAATTGAAGAAGTTGTTGATCAAAAGGTAAAAACAGCTTTCTTTATGGTAGGACAAACCAAAATAGAACTTTTGGAACCAACATCTCCAGAGAGTACTATTGCTAACTTTATTGAAAAGAAGGGCGAAGGAATGCACCATATCGCTTATAAAGTGGATAGCGTTAGCGAATCTTTGGCAGAAGCAGAAGGTAAAGGAGTTCGTTTGATTGATAAAGCTCCTCGTGGTGGTGCTGATGGCTTGAAAATTGCTTTCTTGCACCCAAAATCTACTTGTAGCGTTTTAACAGAACTTTGTGAAGAATAAAAGTTAATTTCTGATTTTTAACAATATTATTGTATGAAAATGTGGAAATCTATCTTGATAGTTCTTGCGATTTTTCTCTGTGCAGCATGTGGCGAAGAGGTTGAGAATATCTCACCGACTTGTGCCATTATTTCTCCCCAACAAGGAGCTCAGTTTACATACGGCATCTCTTTGAATGTGGAGGTTGCTGCTGATGATGAAGATGGTAATATCACTCACGTAATGCTATATGTTGATAATCGTGAAGTGGGAACCAAAACAGAAGCTCCATACATTTTCTATGTGCCAGCGTCTCGGTTAACGGTAGGTGCTCACATTATCAAGGCGATTGCTTACGATAATACTGGTGATGTTTGTCAACATAATCTTTCTATTCGTATCAATAGTGTACCAGAGGAAGTTACAAAGTATTCGGTAGGTGAATATTATCAGAAGGGTGCTACTCGTGGGGTGATTTACCAAATCAGCGCTGATAGTACGCACGGAATGTTGCTCTCTTTGGTTGAAAGTGAGGCAATGTGGGCAGATTTTTCTGCTGCAACATTACAAACCTTAGCCAATCACACCAATAGTGGAAAAGCCAATCATAATACGCTAAATATTAACTATGGTTTATCGGCTTTCCCAGCCGTGCTTTGGGCTGCAAATCTTAACGATGAAAATACAACCGGCTGGTATCTTCCTGCTAAAAATGAACTTACAGATATTCAAGAAGTAGTTGATTTGTTGCAAAATACTCTTCAGCAGCATGGTGCACCAGCCATCGCAGAATCTTGTTATTGGAGTTCTACGGAAAGTTCTACTGAAAATGCTTGGGCTGTAGATTTTGGAACAGGGGAAGCCGTTCAGCGAACCAAAACCGATACATTAAGAATCAGAGCTATACGAGAATTCTAGAAATAGATTAGTTGCTAATAATCTTTTTAGGTAACAGATTTATTATTTAAATATCGGCTATTGTCTTTATCAAAAGATAGTAGCCGTTTTTTTATCATGCAGTAATTGAAAAAATTTATTGCTGTATAATTGAAATATCAGCAGATTCAAAAATAGTTCCAAAAAATCTTTCTCAAAACTGACAATATCAAAAATATTGGTATCTTTGCAGGTTGTTAAATTGAAATGCGTTTTCGTCGCATTCACTGTAGAAAAGAATTATCAATAAAAAATAGTAGTTATGAGTAACATCTTAGATCTATCCCCCAAACGTGTATTTTATTATTTCAACGAAATTTGTCAAATTCCTCACCCTTCTAAAAAGGAAGCCAAAATGACAGAGTGGCTTATGGAAACAGGTAAAACTTTAGGTTTGCCTACCAAACGTGATGCCATCGGTAATGTGTTGATTTCTAAGCCTGCCACCCCAGGAAAAGAAAATGTTACCCCCGTGATTTTCCAAAGTCACATGGATATGGTATGCGAAAAGAACGCAGACACCGATTTCGATTTCGATAAGGATGCTATCCAACCTTGGGTGGACGGAGAGTGGTTGAAGGCCAAAGGAACAACTCTCGGCGCTGACGATGGTATCGGTATGGCAATTCAATTGGCACTTTTGGAAGATAAATCTATTGAACATGGTCCAATTGAATGCTTGTTTACGGTAGATGAAGAAACTGGACTTACGGGTGCTGAACATCTTGAAGCTGGGTTTATGAACGGAAAAATGTTGCTAAATTTAGATTCTGAAGATGAAGGTGAGTTCTTTATTGGTTGCGCTGGTGGAAAAGATACACAAGCATTTTTCGATTGTGAATATGTGCCAGTTCCTAAAGGTTATGTAGCTTATAATGTGATTGTAAAAGGTTTACAAGGTGGTCACTCTGGAGATGATATCAATAAAGGAAGAGGTAATGCTGTGAAATTGTTAAACCGTATCCTCTGGAACTCTTACCAATATTTCGACCTTTTCATTGCTTCTATTGATGCGGGAAATCTACGCAATGCTATCGCTCGCGAAGGTAAAGCACACGTAATTGTTCCCGAAGCAAAAAAAGCTGAGTTTGAAAGTTATCTCAATGAAATGGATGGAATCTATAAAAAAGAGTATGCCGTAACTGACCCAGGTGTAATGGTGGCTTTCGAAGCTGCTCCAATGCCAGAGAAGGTTTGGGACGAATATCTACAAGTAGATGTGATGAATGCATTATATGTTTGCCCTCATGGAGTGTTGGCAATGTCGCAAGATATTGAAAATTTTGTGGAAACTTCTACCAATTTGGCTTCTGTAAAGGTGAAAGATAATCGTATAGTGATTTCTACAAGCCAAAGAAGTTCTGTGGAATCTAAAAAACAGGATGCTGTAGATATGGTGTCTGCAACTTTCTACTCTGTAGGCGCTTCCGAAGTTATTAATGGCGATGGCTATCCAGGTTGGACTCCTAATCCAAATTCCGAAGTGATGAAAGTGCTCGATACAGCATACCAAAATCTTTTCCACAAAAAACCAGCTATCAAGGCTATTCATGCTGGTCTCGAGTGTGGACTCTTTTCATTGAAATATCCAAATTTAGATATGGTTTCTTACGGTCCAACTTTGCGCGGTGTGCACTCTCCAGATGAAAAATTGCAAATTGCTACTGTTCAACAAGTTTGGGACTTAACAGTGGAATTTTTGAAGATCTTAAAATAATTCTGATGAAGACCATTAATCTTACCTCCGTCAAAAATATTATTTTGGATTTGGGAGGTGTCATATATGACATCCGCTATGAAAACATAGCGGATGTTTTTAAATCGTACGGAATTGACAATTTTACAAAATATTATACCCAAGCACAACAATCAGAAGCGATTGATCTTTTTGAAGAGGGAAAAATATCAACTGAAAAGTTTAGAGAATACATACGCTCTATTTCCCCCATCTCATTGACAGATAGCCAAATTGATAATGCTTGGAATGCAATTATGATTGATATTCCGTCAGAAAGAATTGATTTTCTGAAAAAACTGAAAGAGAAATATCGCTTGTTCCTATTCAGTAATACTAATCAACTTAATTACGATTTTTATATCCCTTTTGTAAAAAAGAAATTTGGTTACAACATCTTTGATACACTTTTTGAAAAGGCATATTTCTCCCATATCTTGCAGATGAGAAAACCAAATCCAGAAGGGTTTCAAACTATCTGTAAAGAAAATGGTTTAATACCTTCGGAAACATTATTTATTGATGATACTGAACGCCATATTCAAGGTGCAGAACGTTGCGGGTTGCAAACATTATGGTTACAAGGCGAACTTTGTGATATGGATTTTCTGTTGTAAATGAACCTTTTGATAGAGATGTAAGTTACAGTTTTTTTAATCTATATAGTATGAAAAGTGAGATTTTAGGAAGAAAAATTATTGAGGCTTTGACCAAAAGCACGAAAGAGAAATTAAACTACAAACAGATTGCTGCGAAGGTGGGAATTTATGACCGTCAAGGTCGAGAGCAGGTGAAAGCTCTGATTAATGAGTTTGTGGATGCTCATATCGTGATTCATGCTGGAAGAGGTAAGTATAAGATTAATCCTAAATATCTTACTCCCAAAACTACCAGTAAGAACTTTATGGTAGGAAGAGTGCAGATTAATAGAAGTGGAACGGCTTTTGTCGTTTCTGAAAATGATTTGTCGGAAGATGTTTTTGTTGCTGAAGCGAATCTAAGTAATGCGCTGCATAACGATTTGGTGAAAGTTTTAGTGTTTCCAGCTCGCAATAAAAGAAGCCCAGAAGGTGAAGTTGTAGAAGTTATTGAACGCAGCAAAAAGCAGTTGGTGGGTACTATTCAGATTAGTAAGGGAATTGCTTATTTTATTCCCGATAATCCTGTTTATCGTCGTGATATTCTCATTCCCGGTAGAATGCTTAATGGTGCAAAGTCTGGCGAAAAGGTTGTTGTAGTTATTACGGATTGGGTGGCGGGTACCCGAAGCCCGTTAGGAGAAGTTCGTTTTGTGTTAGGAAAACCCGGCGAGAATAATGTGGAGATGAATGCAATATTGGCAGAAAATGACTTTCCATTGGCTTTCCCAGAAACCGTTCTGAATGAATGTGCCGACATTAACCCCAATATTCCAGAAAAAGAGATACGAAGTCGTAGAGATTTTCGTAACGTTACTACATTTACTATTGACCCTGCCGATGCTAAAGATTTTGACGATGCAATCTCATACGAGAAGTTGGAAAATGGTCTTCATCGTGTGGGAGTACACATTGCTGATGTATCTTACTACGTGCGTCCAAACTCCGAAATTGATAAAGAAGCTTATTCGCGAGGAACTTCTATCTACTTGGTGGATAGAACTATACCGATGCTGCCTGAAAAACTTTGTAACGAACTATGCTCCTTAAAACCTAATGAAGAGAAATTGTGCTATAGCGCAGTCTTCGACCTTGATGATAATGCTAAAGTACATAAAGAATGGTTTGGTAGAACTGTAATAAACTCCAATCGCCGTTTTACTTATGAAGAGGCACAAGAAATTATAGAATCGCAATCGGGAGAGTTGTCAGTGGAGATCTTAAATGTGCATAATCTTGCACAAGTGCTTAGAAAACAAAGGTTTGATAATCATGCGATAAATTTTGAAACTGAGGAGGTGAAATTTAAATTGGATGAAAATAGTAAACCAATTGGCGTCTATTTAAAAGTGCAAAAGGAGGCAAATTTCTTAATCGAAGAGATGATGCTGTTAGCAAATCGTCGCGTAGCAGAGAAAATCGGAAGGAAATCCTCCAAAAATAAGGAGATTAAAACTTTTGTTTATCGTGTACACGATGAACCTATTGAGGATAAACTAGCAACATTTAAGAATTTTGTAGGCAAATTGGGCTACGATTTACAAGCTGGCAATCGTAAGCAATTTTCAGAATCGCTCAACAAGATGTTGGAGGCAGCAAAGGAGAAAAATGAATATGGTTTGTTAGGAAAATTGTCGGTGCGAATTATGGCGCGCGCTATCTATACCACAGATAATATCGGTCACTTCGGCTTAGCATTTCCTTATTATACTCACTTTACTTCTCCTATTCGTCGTTACCCTGACCTATTGGTGCACCGTTTATTGGATGATTATCTGAATGATAAACCCTCCGCTAATAAGGTGCAATTTGATGAATATTGCAAACACTGTTCAATGATGGAACAGAAAGCTACTGAGGCAGAACGAGCTTCTATTAAATACAAACAAGCTGAATATCTGGTTGATAAAATTGGTCAAGAGTTTGATGCTACCGTTAGTGGTATTGCCAAATGGGGCGTATTTGCAGAACTAAATGAGTCTAAATGCGAAGGTTTAATCCCTATGAAATCTTTCGATGACGATTTCTACTACATTGATGAGGATAATTATACGTTGGTAGGGCTTCATAATGGAAGAAATATACGCTTTGGTGATACTATTCGTATAAAAGTAGTTGAAGTTGATTTGTTGAAAAAAACAATGACTTTTGATAGGGTCTGAAAAAATATTGATAATTTATTTTATTGATTATTAGCGACTTGGTGTGTTATGGGTTCTTTTTTATTAACATTTGTTAGGATTTGTTAGGTTTTATTATATCTTTGCACTCTGTTTTACTATGAAAAGTATGTACATAATTGCGGGTTGTAATGGTGCCGGAAAAACTACTGCGGCATACTGCATTTTGCCTGAAATGCTTCAGTGCAACGAGTTCGTTAATGTGGACGAAATTGCTCGCGGTTTATCTCCTTTTCATCCCGAAAGTGTCTCATTTTTAGCAGGTAAACTGATGTCTCACCGTGTTTCAGAATTGATGGAACGAGGTGAAACATTTGCAGTAGAAACAACTTTGGCAGCGATTGTCTATCGAGAAAAAGTTCTTTATGCGCAAAGTATTGGTTACTGCGTAACACTAATCTATTTCTGGCTCAATAGTCCTGAATTGGCAAAAGAACGTGTCAAAATCCGTGTTTCTGAAGGTGGGCATGATGTGCCTCCCCATCTCATCGAAAGAAGATATAAACGCGGTCTTGTCAATCTTTTTAAAGTGTTTCTTCCTATTTGCGATAATGTGATGCTTTTTGATAATTCAGACAAGACTCCACATTTAGTTATGGGAAAGATTAAGGATAAGAGTCTTGAGATTTATGACGAAGAAATATATGATAAAATTATAAATAGTTATGTTAGAGCTTGAAATTCAAAGACAAAGAGCAGCGATTTTAAGAGGTATTGTTGCTTCTTCAAGAAAAATGTTGAGTGATAAAGCCAAAAGAGAAGGTTGGATCGCAATTTCTAAGGATGAAAAGATCCAAGTGCTACGAGTGAAAAAGTCTATGCTTGCGTAGTACGATGTTTTTGAAATCCCTCTCTCTTACAAATTTTAAAAACCACGCAGAGGTTCAGTTCACTTTTAATGAGAAAGTGAATTGTATTGTGGGCAAAAATGGAAGTGGAAAAACAAATCTGCTCGATGCTATCCACTATCTCTGTTTTTGTAAAAGTTATTTCTCCCATCAAGATATAAGTTCAATCCGTTTTGAGGCAGATTTTTTTGCTATTCATGGTATTTTTGCTGATGCTGAATCGCAGCCTATTAAGGTGAGTTGTACCTATAAAAATGGTAGAAAGGTGATGAAAGCTCACAATAAAGAGTACGAGCGTTTTAGTGATCATATTGGGCTCTTCCCTTTGATTATGGTTTCACCGTATGATAATGACATTATCAACGAGGGGAGCGAACAACGCAGACGATTTTTTGATATTGCAATTTCTCAGTATGATAAAGAATATCTTGCCTGTCTAATTCAGTATCAAAAAGCATTGTCTCAGCGTAATTTCTTGCTCAAGCAGAGTTTTCAACGAACTATAGACCCTTCATTGCTAGATCTTTATAACGAACAGATGAAAATTACGGGAAGCTATATTTTTGAAAAAAGAAGAGAATATATAAACGAAGTTCTGCCTGATATTAAGAAATATTATGCTTATCTTGCATCGGATGAGGAGGTTGTAGATGTAACCTATCATTCACAACTTGTTGAGGAGGATTTCGATTCTGGTTTTCAGAAGATGATGAATCAAGATCTGAAATTGGGATACTCTTGCTTTGGAATTCATAAAGATGATTTTATCTTTACTATCAATCAGAAATCGGTAAAGAAATTTGCTTCTCAAGGTCAACAAAAATCGTTTTCTCTTTCTCTAAAACTTTCTCAGTATGATTATATTAGAAGTAAAAGTAGAGCTGTTCCGATTCTCCTTTTAGATGATATTTTTGATAAATTGGATAGAAATAGAATCAATAGATTATTGAATTTAGTAGGAGAAAAACATTTTCAGCAAGTTTTTATTACGGATACTGATGAAGAACGAGTTTCTGAAATTTTAGAAACACATCATATTGAAGGTCAGATTTTTAATGTTTCACCCCACTGAGTTTAGTGAGATTGGTTCCATTTTAGAATTTCGGAGCAAATCTCTTCCGCTGCTCGGCCATTTCCAAAAAGTTCTGGAAAAAGTTGTGGAGGTTGGCGCAAAAAAGTGTTTGTATCTTCTATAATTTTTACGCTATTAGCATCTGAAAGTTGTGCAGCTCCACACTCTACAATCTCTATCCATTCGGTTTCTGGGCGTAGAATTACTGAAGGCTTTTGGAAGAAAAAAGCCTCTTTTTGAACGCCACCTGAATCGGTGATAATCAGCGAGCAATGTGCTTCCAAAAGGGTCATTTCTAAGAATGAAAGCGGTTCGGTCAGTGTAATTTTACTATTCCAAATCTGTTGTTGCTGCTTGTGCGAAAGAGAGTTCTCAATTGCTTTGCGTGTGCGTGGATGTAGGGGTACTACAACGCGTCTTTCTGATGCAAGTTCTCGCAAGGCATCGAAAATTTGCAAAAGTCGATCAGGATTATCTGTATTAAAATTTCTATGAATTGTAGCTAAAATATATGAAGATTTATGAAGTTGTAAATCTTGTAGTAGTTGTTCTTTTTTATTTGATAACTCTTTAAAAAAAAGAGTGTTATCAAACATGATGTCACCGCAGTGAAAAACGCCTGGGTTATTTAACGAGTAGGGAGGATGATTATTGCCAATTCCTTCATTATATAGGTTTTCTATAGCGGCATTGGTGGGTGCAAAGAGTAGGGTAGAGAGATGGTCACTTTCGTAACGATTACGTTCTTCGGGCATTTCGTTATTGAAGGAGCGCAAGCCAGCCTCAATGTGAATCAGCGGGATTTGCAATTGGTGAGCTGCTTTACTTCCTGCAAGTGTTGAATTGGTATCTCCAAAAACGACAATAGCATCAGGGTGTTCTTTCTGAAAAATTGCAGATAATTTCTCAATCATCACCTCCATCAGAGCATCTCCAGAACCTGCTCGACAATTGAGATTGTAATGTGGATGCGGAATTTGAAGTTCTGCAAAAAAAACTTCGGACATATTTTCGTCAAAATGTTGCCCTGTATGAATAATAATCTCTTGTATCGCATCTGAGAAGTGATGTTGAATGGCTCTACTCAATGCGGCAGCTTTGATTATCTGCGGACGTGCGCCAATAATGGTTGCTATTTTCATATTTTCTATATAAGATTTCCCATTTCATTCATGCTATAAAAGCGATTTTGATGGATAATAATGTGGTCAAGTAGTTTAAGTGAGAGATATTCTGCTGCCATCATCATTTGTGAGGTCATCTTTTTATCTTGTGCGCTAGGATTTAAGTTACCCGACGGATGGTTGTGACAGAGAATAAAACAGGTGGAGTTGAGGGTGATTGCTTGTTTTAGAATCAGTCGGATATCAACAACGGTAGATGTAATTCCTCCTTGACTAATCTTTTCAATATGAAGTATTTGAGAACTTTGTGAAAGATAAATTACCCAGAACTCTTCGTGTTGTGCGTATGCATTTTTATCCTGCATTAATTCTAATACATCTTGTGGGGATTGAATGGTTTTACGTTGTATTACCTCTTCGCAGCGACAACGTTTTCCTAATTCAAAAGCTGCCATCAACGTAATTGCTTTGGCTTGTCCTATACCCTTTATTTTGGTAAGTTGTTCTAAAGGCAGTTGAGATAGGGTGTTGAGATTGTCGTTTCCAGCGCGTAAAATCCGTTTTGATAAATCTAAAACAGATTCGTTGGGATTGCCTGTGCGTAGTAGTATGGCAATTAATTCGCTATTGGTGAGTGCAGAAAAACCTTTCTGAATCACCTTTTCTCTTGGCCGATCATCAATACTCATTTCGGCAATAGTGAGTTTAGTGTGGGAAGTTATCATAGGGTTATGGGTAGTTAATTTCGTTTTAATAGATAAGGTAAAAGTACTTGATTTAATCCGCGGTTGATGTCAACAGGAATCATATCTATTTGATATTGACCGCATTTAATTTTTAACTCTTGGAAGAAATCTCCAATAGCTTTTTTGTAGTAATCGCGAATACTATTGGAGTGAAGTTTGAGTTCTTCGCCACTTTCCATATCAATAAATTTATACAGACGATTTTCGTACGCAAAATCAAACTCCAATTTTTTATCGTAAGTATGGAAAAGTAGCACTTCGTGTTTGTTATGGCGAAGATGTTGCAGCGCTAACATCAGTTCGTCGGTATTAGCATTGGATTCAAACATATCGCTGAAGATAACCACCATTGAGCGGCGGTTAATCTGTTCTGCGATGCGATGTAATGTATCAGTAACCATCGATTTTTTATGAACTTCTTTGGAGATAGGTTGAAGAATTTTTTCCATTTCACGGTAAATCATCTTTCGGTGTGCTTCACTACCGCGAGCTCGTGTGTGCAATTCTAGAGTATCGGAAAATATGCTTAACCCTACAGCATCTCTTTGGCCTTGAAGGATTTGTATTAGTGCTGCTGCTGCATAAATGGAGTAGAAAATCTTGTTCGGAGTTTGCAAAGTGTAGCGATCTTGAAGTGGAAAATACATCGAAGATGAGTTATCAATGATGATTTGGCAGCGCAGGTTGGTTTCCTCTTCAAATTGTTTCACAAAAAGTTTGTCAGTTTTGGCATATAGTTTCCAATCGATATGTTTGGTAGGCTCTCCCGCATTATATTGACGATGTTCTGCAAATTCGACAGAAAAGCCGTGCATTGGGCTTTTGTGGATTCCTGTAATAAAGCCTTCAACCACTTGTTTGGCCACAAGCTCTAAATTGACAAATTGTGTAAGTTGTGAAAAATCAATAGTATATGACATTTATTTGCGATTTAAGGAATTTCAACAGAAAGAGTGTCGTAAGCCAAGAAAACATTCTTCGGTAGGGTGGGATTTATCTCTGCGTATTTGCCCATTTCGTGACTTACATGCGTTAAAAAAGCTTGCCGGGGTTGTAGTTCGTGGATAATGCCTAATGCTTGCGATAAGCAGAAGTGAGAATAGTGTTCTTCGTGGCGTAATGCATTGATTACAAGTGTATCCAGGTTTTGTAAATAGCTCTTCGATTTTGCAGAAATGAAGCTAGCATCAGTGATATAAGCAAAGTTTCGAATTCGGAAGCCTAAAATAGGAAGTGATAGATGCTGAACGGGAATAGGTTGTATTTCGATATTTCCTATGGAAAAAGAGGAGTCGTGAATGCTATTGAGTTTTAATTCTGGAACTCCTGGATATTTGTGTGTTTTGAATGCGTAGTCGTAATCTTTTTCAATAACAGAAAGCACTCTTTTTAAACCATAAATATTCATGGTGCTGTGCATTCTGAAATTGATGGGGCGAACGTCGTCCAAACCGCCTAAATGGTCTTTGTGTTCGTGGGTTACCAAAATTGCATTGATGGTATTAATTTGATTAGCGAGCAGTTGCTGACGCAAGTCGGGACCTGCATCAATTAAGATATTGAGGTCGTCAACGGAAAGTAATGCGGAAGTGCGTAGTCGTTTATCTCGACTATCTGAGGAAAGACAGCAATCGCAGGTGCACCCCACAACGGGAATGCCCTGCGATGTGCCAGTTCCAAGAAATGTTAATTTCATCATTTCTCTTATTTTAATCCTCTTTTGGTCAATAATGGTTCAATTGATGGCTCATGACCTCTAAAGCGAACATATAACGTCATTGGGTCTTCTGTATTTCCTTTTTCAAGAATATTTTCACGGAAAGATTTTGCAGTTGTAGCGTCAAAAAGTGATGTTTCTTTGAAAGCTTGGAAGGCATCGCTATCTAACACTGCTGCCCAGGTATAGCCATAATAGCCAGCGCTATATCCACCAGAGAATATGTGTTTGAAGTAGGTACTTTTATAGCGAGAGATAATTTCTGGAATCAACCCAATTTTTGCCATTGCAGTGTTTTCAAAATCAGGAAGTGCGATTTGTGTAGGAGTGGTAATTGTGTGGTAATCCATATCCAATAGAGAAGCAGCAATTAACTCTGTGTTAATAAAGCCTTGTCCATAAGTTCCAGCCGCTTCAATTTTCTTGATGAGTTCGTCAGGAATTACTTCACCCGTTTGATAATGTTTAGCATACATTTTCATCACTTCTGGTTCGCAAGCCCAATTTTCCATAATTTGTGATGGAAGTTCTACAAAGTCGCGAGCTACATTAGTGCCTGATAATGAGCGGTATTTACAGTTTGTTAAAATACCATGTAAGCCATGTCCAAATTCGTGGAAGAGTGTAGATACTTGGTCAAAGTTAAGTAAAGATGGAGTATCACCAACGGGTTTGCTGCTATTGAGAACTAATGAAACGATAGGAATTACATTTTCACCTTCGCGAGTGTAATATTGTTCTCTGAAATTAGTCATCCAAGCACCGCTCGCTTTGCTTTCACGTGGATAGTAATCCATATAAAGGATAGCAATTACTTTTCCATTTTCTTTTACTTCAAAAGCGTCAACACCTTCGTAGTAGGTAGGAATTTCACTATTTTTCTCGAAAGTAATACCAAAAAGTTTGTTAGCAACGGTAAAAGCACCTTCTCTAACGTTCTCTAAAGAGAAGTATGGCGTTACTTCTTCATCATTAAGATTATATTTTTCTCTTCTTAATTTTTCAGAATAATATCTCCAATCCCAAGCTTCGAGTTTGAATTTTTCAGCACCTTTGTTAATCATTGCTTGATATTCAGCAGCTTCTTCTTTTGCTTTTTGCAATGCAGGAGTCCAAACTTGCATTAATAGGTCGTTAACCGCTTCTGGAGTTTTTGCCATATTATCATCAAGGATGAATGCAGCGTGTGATGGATAGCCGAACATTTGCGCTCTTTCCAAACGGAGATTAGCGATTTTGTTGATGATGTCAGCGTTGCTTAATGAATCTGTTGTACAACGGTAAACGTAAGCGTCCCACATCTCTTTGCGGAGCTCTCTATTAGAGCAGTTTTGCATAAAAGGTTCCCAACTTGGCATTTGTAATGTGAAAACACATTTGCCTTTGGTTTCTTCAGTTTTGTTACCTTCCTCTTTTGCTGCATTTAGAAGTGCTTGAGGCATATCTGCAATGCGTTCGTCGTTTGCGTCCAAAACAAGTTTGTAGTTGTTGGTGGCAGCCAAAACGTTATTTTCAAATTTCAAAGTCAAAGTAGAAAGTTCACTATTAATTTCTCTGAAACGAGCTTGTTTTTCTTCAGGAATGTTAGCACCACCGCGAACAAATCCATTGTACGTTTCTTCCAAAAGTCTTAAGTCAATAGGTTCAAGATTGAGATTCTCTTTTTGGTCGTAAACTGCCTTAATTCTTTCAAAAAGTTTTTTGTTCAGGCTGATGTCATCGCCATGAGCAGAGAGTTTTGGTGAAATTTCTTCAGCAATGGCAATCATCTCATCGCTATTGCAAGCAGATGAGAGGTTGAAGAATACCATGGTTACGTTGTAAAGTAATTGTCCGCTGTATTCGTAAGGAATGATTGTATTTTCGAAAGTAGGAGCTTCTTCGTTGTTAACTATAGCATCAATTTCTGCTTTTTGTTGTTTCATACCTTCTTCAAAAGCAGGAAGATAGTGTTCGGGTTTGATTTTTTCAAAAGGAGGAACACCGTATGGAGTATCCCAAGTTTGAAGGAATGGATTGTCGGAGTTTGCATTCTCCGCATTCTCTTTTTTGCCGCAACTTGCCATTAGAAGCATTACGGAAAGTGTTACTAAGGTCATTGTTTTTTTCATAATTTGTTGTTTATTAGTTATTTGTATTACATTATTTGCCTCTGATACTATCTTGCAAAGATAGAAGAAAATTTGAAATTATATGTAATGATAAGTAAAAATATATTTGAGTAAATTAAATCAGAAAAAACTCATAAGTAAAAATCGATTTGTATAACTAGTAATGGTATAGAATAAAAAAAGGCTGACATTATTGCCAGCCTTTACATAAACGATATTTATAGATTATTCTTTACGAAGACATCTGATGCTTGCGCCATCACCCTTGTTAAGTTCAGTTTGGAGGCCTTCTGCACAATAGTA
>JAEZOU010000035.1 GCA_023413895.1 Bacteroidota bacterium
CGCGAACATAGCGTCCCTAAAAGTTGGTTTGATGATCAATATCCGATGTACACCGACCTTTTTCACCTCTACCCTACTGATGGTTATGTAAATAACAAACGGGGTAATTTCCCTTTCGGAGAAGTGGAAAACGCTACTTGGATAAGTACTAACGGCTCTAAATTAGGACCAAATTCAACTAGTGGCTATAGTGGAACTGTTTTTGAACCTATCGATGCCTATAAAGGAGATTTTGCACGCACACTTTTTTATATGGCAACCTGCTATATGGATAAAAACTTATCGCAAACCGAAACTTCTGCTTTTATTGGCAGCGATTTAAAACCTTGGGCACTCGAAATTATGCAACAATGGCACATCGTTGACCCCGTTAGTGAAAAGGAAATTGAACGAAATAATGCAGTTTACGAAATTCAAGGAAACCGAAATCCATTTATCGATTTTCCAGATTTAGTTGAGAAAATTTTTGGAAGTGATACTCTCTCATTATTTTTACTTTCTTCTATTGAAGATTATGAAAATCAATTATTTACAAAAATTTCTCCCAATCCAGCCGAAGATCTTATTACTATTTTTATTCCTGAAAAATTTCTCAATTTAAAATCTTTCTGCCAAATTCTAAATCTTTCTGGACAAATAATAGAACAACATTCTTTAAATCAGCAAAATACAGAAATTTCCATTTCTCATCTTCCAAAAGGTTTTTATCTGATTAAACTTCATAATTCCATATATTCCGAAACACAAAAATTTATCATTCAATAAAATGGCAACAATTCGTATTACTAGAATTTTTAATTTTGATATGGCTCATGCCCTTCCTGGCTACGACGGAAAATGTAAAAATATTCATGGCCATACTTACCAATTAGAAGTTACTGTAAAGGGTGAAACTTTACCCGAAAATAGTACTCCCAAAAATGGAATGCTAATAGACTTTTCAGTATTAAAAAATTTGATTAATAAAGAGTTAGATGAAAGATGGGACCACGCACTCATTTTGAAAAAAGATGAAAATAATGAATTGCACCATGAATTAAAAAAGCAATTTGAAAGAGTATTTTTTGTGGACTACTCCCCTACTACCGAAAATCTTCTTTGTGATTTTGCTAAAAGAATTTCTGCCATTCTTCCAGAAAACGTTTCCCTATTTTCTTTAAAACTTATGGAAACCCCTAAATCATTTGCTGAATGGTATGCTTCTGAAAATTAAGAATTTATAATATAAAAACAATGACTGAAAATACACATCGCGCAGGTTTTGTAAATATTATTGGAAACCCCAACGTAGGAAAAAGTACCCTAATGAACCACTTAGTGGGTGAACCACTTTCTATTATCACTGCCAAAGCACAAACTACAAGACACAGAATTAAAGGAATTGTCAACGGAGATGATTATCAGATTGTCTATTCTGACCTTCCTGGCATCTTGACGCCTGCCTATAAAATGCAGGAGATGATGATGCGTTTTGTCAATGAAGCTTTAAAAGATGCTGATTTAATTCTCTATTTAGTAGAGTGTGGAGAAACTAAATATCAGCAGGAAATTATTGAAAGATTGAACAAATTTGAAATTCCTATTTTATTAGTTATCAATAAAATTGATAAAGCTACTACAGAAGAAGTTGCAGCTGCTAAGGCTTTATGGCAAACCATTCTTCCTAAAGCAGAAATTATTGAAATTTCTGCAATGCAACAGTTAAATTTGGACATTTTATTGAAAAAAATTATCTCTTTTCTTCCTCCTTCTCCCCCATTTTTTCCTAAAGATGAACTTACCGACCGTCCTACACGATTTTTTATCTCCGAAATTATCAGAGAAAAGATTCTTTTACTTTACAAAAAAGAGATTCCATACAGCGTAGAAGTAGTGGTGGAAAGCTACAAAGAGGAGGAAGATATGGTA
The DNA here is from genome assembly GCA_023413895.1 of Bacteroidota bacterium. Lineage (GTDB taxonomy): Bacteria > Bacteroidota > Bacteroidia > Bacteroidales > WCHB1-69 > JAEZOU01. The sequence continues at coordinate 1,909 of JAEZOU010000035.1, forward strand.
AGAATCAGCGCTATGCTATATGTTGAGCGGGATACACAAAAGGGAATTATTATTGGAAACAAAGGTTGCGCTATTAAACAGTTAGGAATAGTTTCACGACAAGCTATTGAAGAGTTTATTCAAAAACACGTTTTCCTTGAACTCTCTGTAAAAGTGCTAAAAGATTGGCGCAATCAGGAGATGATGATGAAAAAATTTGGATATTTTGAAGGTTAATTTCACAAGGTGAATTTTGATTTGCATCGAAATTCACCTTTTTTTTCGCGTTTTAACGTGAATTTATCAGGTACTGGGTCGTAACCACTTCCACCCCACGGATTGCAGCGTAGAATACGATAAATAGTCAAAATAGAGCCTTTTATTGCGCCATATTTACGTAGCGCCTCAATTCCATAATTGGAACAAGATGGCGTAAAACGACAATTTCTACCTATAAATGGAGAAAGTGTATATTGATAAACCTTTATCAATCCAATTAAAAATCCAGAAAATATTTTTCTGAAAAAAAGAAAAATAGATATAACTACTTTTTTCAACGTTTAATTATCTTTAATGCTTTTTTAATCAATGAATTAATCTCACTTGAAATCTTCAAATAGTAAGTTAAAAATAGACCTAATCCTATAATTAGAACTGTTTTTAGCAGAGTTTCTATCAATCCATTAATAAATGAACTAAAATGCAAATTAGCAAATATAGAAGAGAGATTGTTTTGCCAAATTTCATTGAGTAAAAATAGTGAAATGATCAACAAAACCACCTTAATTTGAGAAAAAGAGAATGGAGTAGTTTTCATTTTCCAATTTATCAAAAAGAGAACGCATAAATAGTAAATAACGTAAGAGATAAAAGTTGCCAAGGCAGCACCATTCATACCCAAAATAGGAATCAGTTTTATATTTAAAAATATAGCAGTAAAAGTTAAAATAAAGGTGAAAACAAGCGATAAATAGTACCAGCGTGAATAACTAAGTACTGAAATACCTACACTTAACGAAGAGTTGAAAAGCTTAGATAAAGAGAGTATAAAAACTACCCATTTTCCTGTTCCATAACTATCTCCATTGGGAATTATTCCAAACAAAAAATCGATATTAACCCAAATAATTAAAAACACAAAAGAACCAGCCAATAATTGATGTAAAGATACTTTTTTACACAAATCATTGGCCATCATAATATTGTTTTCTTTAATAGCAGTTGAAATTTGCGGTTGCGCAATCGTTCCCAAAGAGCGGTAAGGAACCTCTATTACGGCAGCAATATAGTTAGCAATGGCAAAAATTCCTGTAAAGGTTAGTCCCATCTTAGCAGAAACAAAAAATGTGTTGAGAATTGGTGTAATATTTCCTGCCAACGCTGCTGTTACTAAAAAAAGCGTATAAAAGAAGAAATTACGTATCAAATCTTTGGTAAGAAATTTAAAATCAGGTTTAAAAGATATTTTCTTAATAGATAAAAGAAACACTACATTCAACAAAGCAGCAATACCATAAACCACACAAAATGCAATTACTAAACCTTTTAGCGTAATAATTCCAAATCCGAAAAGTAGATAACTAATAAGTAACATTGCCCGAACCCCTACCTCACGAATAAATTTTGGCCACGCTATTCGCATTAATACGTTGGAATTTACTTCAAAAACCGACATATAAAGCATAAAGAAAGATAGTGGCAGTACAAAATAGAAATAGTTGACAAAAAGTGGTGATTTTTCTGCAAAAATTGATACTAACTGCGTTTTAAAAATAAAAAAAACAATAAGGTAAATAAAAAAACCGATAAAAGGAATAACTAAACTCCAAAAGAAAATACCATGATCTTGCTTCTCTTCATCTTTAAAATAGGGATAGAAACGAATCATAGAAGCGGTAGTTCCTAACTGTGCCAAGCCCGAAAAAAGAACCGCCGCGTCTACTAAAACTCGAGTTAATCCAACTTGTTCCTCTGTTAGATAATGCGTTAAAATAAAAAAGGTCGTAACAAAACCAATGGCAATACCCACATAATTGGCCAATGTGCCCCGTATCGATTGCCGCATTATTACTCCCATAATTCAATATTTAAAAACTGCAAATATCTATCTTTTTTTTGATTTGGCAATATTTGTGAAAAATAATTTTCAACATTTCAATGATTGAAAAAATAAAAAAGGGATTGTAATTTCAATAGGCAAGTTTTATTCTTATCCTATTGGTTATAAATGTAGATTTTTACAAAAACCGCTAAAAACTACATAAAAACTATATTTAAGCAAAAAAAAACTACAAATGTAAAGGCATATAAAGCTTTTGAAAGTAAAACACTGAAATCAAGCATCTTTCGAAGATGCGTTGTGAATAAATAATAGAGGCGTATGAGAGAACTGCACAGTTCACTACATACGCCTCATAATTAGTTTCAAAATTTATATAAGGCTATCATACTATTTCTTATTGATAAACCACTAAAATATCTTTTTGTGTAGCTTTTTTTATAATTCGTTCAATATGATTACCCATATTTTGAGAGCATGTAAATATTCCTATTTCCTGGCCGTTTCTTTTAACTAGTACAGCAGTTGCACCTCTCGTATAATAAAGAAGATATGTAAATCCATTTGTACCATTCCAGTGATAACCTATAGTGTTATCACCTGTGTTTTGCAACCATTGAGACCTAGTTAATTCGAGTTTTGAATTATTATAGGCTACTTGATTAAGAGTAGGAATGCGACCACTTTTAAAAGATTGCTGTTTAATTTGAAACGCTAGTTTAATAGGCGAATCATATAAAATTAAAGATAATTTGGCATCTTCCAAAACGGTAACATCCGAACTACAATAAAGCATATTAATATCAACACGATCGAGTACTTGTGCTTTTGTAGAAATAGTGCTAACACAAAAAAATATTATAAAACAAATTTTTTTTATCATTCTAATAAGCATGAAATTAGTTATTGACAACAACATGTTACACCTTTGATATTGCAAGACAACTTAATTATTTGAGGAATAACCATCATAGTAATACCTTCCTCTATAATATACGTATGCACGACCATTTTCGTCATATTGTAATTTTAAACTTTCTTGCTGTCCATTGTCCCATGTAATATAAATAATTTCATCTTGAACATAATACTTTCCACTTCTGCAATCGTACCTATTCTCAGGAGTCCAATGTCGACAATTACCAGTCTTAAAAAAAGATAGTCCATAAGAATTAGAGTAATGCATAAATTCTATGTAGTATCTTCCTGTTGAATAAGAGGTATTATTACTTTGATTAGGAATTTGCATAGCATTAGAATTAACTAGTCCAAATACTGCAAATATAACTGCATAAAGCAAAAATAATTTTTTCATAATCTTTTAAGTTTTAATTTGTTTTCTTTCCTACTCATTTTACGGCTTTTCGGTTACTCCGTTGTACCTTGAATTATTAAAGAATACGCACAAAAAAAGCGCGGTACTTTTAGTATATTCTCACTTCGAGGTGTTTGGCGTAACCTAGGTAGAAGAATAAGTAGAAGCCCACGCTATTAGGCGTGTGCATCTTAACTATTATTCCTTTCTACCTTTTATTAGTCGCCAAACTTTCGAAGTGAAAGAATAAAGCTAAAACGCTTTTTCAATATGTCTAAATGTGCGTATTAAACTATACGCGATGTTACATAGGCAAAAATTTTTATTTTATACAAAGTTAATTTTTTTTTGCAAAGTATAACTATTTGCATTTAATTCAAACAATCTGTCTGCATATAAGCAAACTAACACTTTGTCAATCAGCTATTTTTTAAAAGTCTATTCTGTCAGACCCACTTTCATAATCTGACAGAATAGATAGTCCCCTATTTTTCTATAACTAGAATTTTATTTAATATTTGGTTCTTCCAAACCGAGATTTTTCTTCTTATCCCAAGCTTTCAAAACAATACCCAAAATAAGAGCAACCACGCCTAAGCAAGCCAACATAACCAAAGGCCAGGTATAATCCAATTTTGTAGCATCAGTAACGCCTTCATTTGTCTTATCCAAAACTTTACCAATAAGCAATGGAAACAACCACAAACCAATATTTTGAATCCAGAAAATCAACGCGTAAGCGGAACCAATAATTTTTTCATCAACCAATTTTGGAACGCTTGGCCACAAAGATGCAGGAACCAAAGAGAATGAAGCACCCAAAACTAAAATAGTTACATAAGCCACAATAGTTCCACCAATTGCACTATCTTTAAACATCGGCAATACAAATGCGAAAGTTAAGTGACAAACAATCAATAACAAAGAACCAATCATCAACATTGAAGCGGCTTTTCCTTTTTTATCTACATAATTACCCAAAATAGGAGTAATTGCCACTGCCAACAATGGGAAAACAGCGAAAATAGATTCTGCAGTTCCTTTCATATAACCCATATAGCAATATACTACCAAAGCAACGATTGCAATAACCATAAACAGAGATTTCAAACTTGCTTTTTTCATAAAATTGCTTGAAAATGAGAAACCAGCAACTACAAGCATAATCAAATATTGAATAATAGTAACAGCTTCATCAGCCCAGAAAGAACCTGCTTCTGGAAGTTGAAGTGTTAAGTTACATTGCAACATATTTACAGCATATTTTTGGAATGGGAAAATTGCAGAGTAATAAAGAACGCAAAGAAGAGCAACCAACCAAAAACCAACACTGGTTAAAATTTTACCCAAATCACTAATTTTGAAAGGATCGTCTTTTTCTTCTGCTTCGCCAGTTTGTGCGTCTAACTTTCTATCCATAAAGAAGTAAACTATAAACATAATTAAAGCAATACAGAGTAAAACAACGCCGAATGCTACTGAACGAGAAACATCAATAGTACCGCCTAATTTTGCGAAGAATGGGGAGAAAATCATACAAGTTGCTACGCCCAAACGAGCCAAAGCCATTTCAGAACCCATTGCTAAAGCCATTTCACGACCTTTGAACCATTTTACAATACCACGAGAAACTGTGATTCCTGCCATCTCAACACCGCAACCAAAAATCATAAAACCAACAGCTGCCAATTTTGCAGAAGCAGGCATTTCTCTATAAAATGGTGCTACTCCTATCTCTTCAAATACGGGAATGTAATTAAGATTATTTGTAAACCAAGTTTCAAGACCACTGCCTACAAATGCATCATCAACAGCATACCATTTAATTAAGGCTCCTACTAACATTACTGCTCCTGATAAAAGAGCTGTAAAACGCACGCCCATTTTATCCAAAATAATACCTGCAAAAATGAGGAAGAAAACAAATACGTTCAAAAATGTTTCTGCCCCCTGCATAGTTCCGAAAGCGGTAGAACTCCAATTACGAGTAGTTTCCATTAAGTCCTTAATTGGAGAAAGAATGTCCATAAAAATATATGAACAAAACATAGCTAATGCTAACAATAACAACGCAATCCAACGAATTACCGCGTTGTCTCTTAAAGTTGTAAGTTTTTCTGTCATAATTTTTTATTTTTGTTAATATTAATTTTCTTGAAAGTGCAAAAGTATATTTTTTTATTCTTCACTCTTACTTTGGTTGGCATTTTTCACCAAATCCATCGTAATATAACCAATTGCTGCTCCCATAATAGAAATTATATAGGGATTATTTTTAATAATCATCTCATGAAACTGCCCCACTTTCCACCAATAAATTAAGGCAAAAACTACACCTATAATAATTCCAATAATATGAATACCCGTAAGGTTCTTTTTAAAAAACTCTTTCATTATTCTTTCTCTTGTAATGCTTTATTATATTGATAATCAACAAAATTTGATTTTATTTTACTTTCTATTTCATTTTGCGGCCATCTTATAATATCGTAATAACTAAATCTACAGAACATCATAAAATCTACGACCTCATCATCGGACAATCCCGTAAGTTTTTTCACTATTTCTCTATTATACTTTGTTTGAACAATATCCACTTCCTCCTGTTTATCTTCCAATTCAGAAGCTAATCTTTTCATTTTTTCCTTTTTACTGAATTTGTTGTAAAAATAGGAAATAGGATTAGCAGCAGGAGTTCCGCGCAAAAGATTAGGTCCTGCATTTGCATTAGCTAACATCTTTCTTTCATCTGCACTCAACTCTATACCCTCCAATTTTTTATAAACTTCAGGAAGTTTCATATTTACTACTTCCTTTTTAAATCCTTCATAATCAGGATTTAAAGCATAAACTTGAACCTCTTTTAACATAATGGCTTTATAGTACATCAAAAAATCATACTTTTTTAAAACCATCATCTCTTTATTCACTAATTCAACACATTGTCGATAAGCACCTTTAGAAATTACCAAAGTATCTCCTTCTTGTACTTCTATTGAAAAATTACCCTGTTTATCGGAAAAAACATACTTTTTAGTTGAAAAATTGTATATATTTGCACCCTCAATCGGATAGAAATAAATTCCATCTAACACTGTTCCTTGTAGTATTTCTCTTTGTGCCCACATACAAAAATGCAGGCAAAAGATGAGAAATAAAGAGAGAAATAGATGTTTGTTTTTCATTCGGCAAAATTAAAATTTTTCTGGCTCAATAAATCATTTTAATTTTAAAAAAAGGAAAAAAATATGATTTATATAACCTTGTCGAAACTGTGGATAAATTTTGTAACTTTTCATAGAAGTAAAGCAGAAAAGTGAAGTTACAACTTTTAAAGTTTCTTTAAATAGCTGAATAAGAAAAAGAAAAATTCTAATTTAGAAACGTAATAAATTAGAAAGAAAAAATAGTTAATCAACTTTTCATTGTTAATATCTGCTGTTGAAAAGAGGATAAAATTGAGGATAAAAAGTGAAAAATAAAATTCTGAAAAATTATAAACCATTTACCAACTAATAATGTTTATAAAAAAACTATTTTTTCAACACTTTTCAACATTTAGATGTTAATTTACTGATTTTCAAAATCAAAAAATCTATTTTATTTTTCTCTATTTTTGTTCCCTTATTATAATAATGTAGTATTTTTGCAAAATTGGAAAATTATATAGTATGAAATTAGTAATTGCTTCAGACCATGCAGGTTACGAACTAAAAGAGTTCATTAAAAAAGAGATGAAAAATGTAGAAGAGTGGAATGATTGTGGAACCTATTCTTCTGAAAGTGTAGATTATCCTGATTTTGCACATAAATTAGGAGAATTTATATCTTCCCAACCTAATGAAAAAGGAATTTTAATATGTGGTTCAGGCAATGGAGTTGCCATTACCGCTAATAAACATGTTAATGTAAGAGCAGCTTTATGTTGGTGTGAAGAGATAGCCGCATTGGCAGTTCAGCATAATAATGCTAATGTTTTAGTGTTGCCAGCACGATTTATTACACAAGAGCAAGCAATGAAAATAATTAATAGCTTTTTTAATGCTACTTTTGAAGGTGGACGCCACCAAAAAAGAGTCGATAAAATTAATATTTAATGCAAAATATGAATCAAGCCGACCCATACATTGATAAACAATCCGTAAGAGAAAAGGCCAATTCCATTCGCAATAATTATATTGAGTCTATGGAGAAGCATCTTATTAATTTTGATGCTAAGCTCATAGAGAAAAAATTTAAAGTTGAATGGATATTGAGTGAAGAGGATTTGGTAAGCGCAATTAAAAAAAGTTTACCTTCCAAAAGTCACAACCGGGTTTGTTTTGATATACCCGAGGTTCCTGAAAAGTTTTTTGAAAAGAAAAATCAAATTATTGAAGTTTCTATTGATGATAATGATAATTTTTCAGATTTAGTAGTAGAAGCTGATTTTGGTATTGTGGAAAATGGATCTCTTGTTCTACTAAATAAAAAATCAGGAAAGTTTTTTAATAGTGTTCCTAATATACATATTATTCTTAGTATCAATAATTTAATAGAGAAAATTCAAGATTTAGAAACTATAATTTATTTGAAATATAATTCAGATTTTTCAGAAATTAAATTACCTGATGATGTAAGAATTATAAAATCTCCTTTCCTTCAATATGAAAGTACAGATGGTTTTATTAACCCTACTGAAGATGTAAAAGCAGCCAACATTATGGTTTATCTTTACGATAATGGAATTACGGAAGTAATGGAGGATAAAAAATTTAGAGAAACACTTTACTGCATAAATTGTGGAAGATGTAAAGATGTTTGTCCAATTTATAAAATAGATCCTACCTATTCTCCTATCGAAAAGTTGAAAAATAATATAGCTTTCAATTATGTAGATAAGGAAGAAATTTTTAGAAATACAACGCTTTGTGGAAATTGTAATGAGGTTTGTCCTGTATTAATACCTTTTACAGAGTTGTTTATATATCAAATGCAAATTTTACGCTCTCAACATGAATCGAGAAAAGCAAATAATTTGGCACGTCTTTTCTCGAAGAGAAGCAAGATGAATAAGTTAAATAATAGATTTAGAAGATATTTCTTTGTGAATCGTTATTATAGAAACAATAAAAAACTGATGAACTACTTTTTAAGTCAGAAAGATGATTTCTATAATGTCTATATCATGAAGCAAAATGAAGAAAATAATGGCTGATTATGAGAGTGTTATAAAGAATAAAGTTTTAGAGTTTATCAAAAAATATTATTTGAATGAACTCTGTAAAGGAATTTTATTTTTTATAATAATCACGCTTTTAGTTTTTATTGTTTATGCAGTTTTGGAGTATTTTTCTTTTTTTAATACTTCCACAAGAACTCTGCTTTTTTACTCGTACATTACACTTTTTTTAATTACATTTCTTCGTTTTATAGCTTATCCACTGCTTAAAATGGCAGGTTTTGGTAAGCAGTTAACCCAACGTCAAGCTGCTGAAATTATAGGAAAACATTTTTCTGAGATAGACGATAAGCTATTGAACGTTTTGGAATTAGAGCAACAGTTAGAAAGTTCGGAATATAAAAGTCACGAACTTCTATTAGCTGCAATCGATACTAAAACAGAAAAAATTAAGCCTTTCTCTTTTGTTAAAGCAATTCCTTTTAAAAAGAATATCAAATATTTGAAATGGGCGCTGATTCCAGTTTTTATGATGGTGATGATTTTCTCTATTAAGAGTGAAGTTTTTACAGAATCTACCCATCGAATTGTTAATTATGATAAAGAATATAGTAGGCCAGCTCCCTATTCCATTGAAATAGAAAATGCTAAACTTTCAGTTTTTCAAAATGATGATTTTACCCTTAATGCTAAAATAGTAGGGGAGGAGGTTCCTGAAAATATCTTTATTAAAATTGGAAAACGAACCTATAAGTGTACTAAAATCGATAAATCACATTTTCTTTATACTTTTAAAAATATACAAAAAGATATTGAATTTCAACTATTTACTGAAGAAGTAGCAACAGTTTCTACTACATTAAAAGTACTTCCTAAACCTATTATGATAAGTTATGTTTTACAACTTAACTATCCCTCTTATCTTAATAAAAATAGTGAAGTAATTGAAAATAATGGTGATGCTACAATTCCTGAAGGAACACAAATTGAATGGAGATTTTATACTAAAAATACAGAAGAATTATCCTTTATAATTAATGATAAAATTAATGTAATAGATTCAGAATCTGATATTTATAAGTATTCAGTACGTGTACTTGAATCTTTTGATTATGCTGTAGTTAATAAAAATCAATATATATCTAATGTTGATACTTTAAATTATTCAATATCAGTTATAAAAGATGCATATCCTGAAATTTTAGTGGAAAATCAACGAGATTCACTATTTTCGGATAGAGTCTATTTTAAAGGTTCTGTAAAAGATGATTACGGATTTAATGATTTGAATTTTGTTTACTCCAAATATAGTGAAGATGGTCAACTTATTCAACAGAACATTAAAATTCCTATTGAAATAGAGAAACAATCTACCTTACAAAATTTCTATTTCTATTTTGATGCGGCTTTATTAAAGTTGGAACCTGGAAATAAGATAGATTACTATTTTGAAATTCGTGATAATGATGGTGTAAATGGTTCAAAATCAGCGAAATCAAAAACAGAAACTTTCAAAATTAAAACTTTGGAAGAGATTGAAAAAGAGGTAGATCAGATCAATTCGCACACAAAGAAAGAGATGAGTGAAATGATGGATGAATCTGCCAACTTAATGAAAGAGATTGAGAACTTTAGCAAACAACTATTGCAAAAAGAGAATATCTCTTGGCAGGATAAACAGAAAATGGAAAATTTAATTCAGAAATTTAATGAATTAAAACAACAACTAGAACAAATTAAAGAAAGTCAGCAAAATAAACAAAATATTGAAGAGCAATATAAATCGAATCCTGAAGAGATTTTGAAGAAGCAGCAAGAGTTGCAAAAGCGATATGATGAAATTCTTTCTGATGAAATTAAAGAGATGTTGGAGAAGATTCAACAGATGATGCAAGATGCCAATAAGGATAAGATGCAGGATGCTATTCAGAAGATGAAGAGTAGTTCAGAAGATTTGAATAAAAGTTTAGATCAGCAATTACAACTCTTTAAGTATTTGGAATATGAGCAAAAATTTAATGAAGTACTCGATAAATTAAGAAATCTATCTCAAGAGCAGAAAAATCAATCTTTACAGACACCTAAGAAAGAGATTTCAAAGGAGAATTTGCAGCAAGAGCAGCAAAAAATAAATGATGAATTTAAGAATATAACGCAAGATATTAAGGATTTGCAAAATCTCAATAATCAATTGGAAGAACCCAATCAGATGAAGAATACACAAGAGATGGAGCAGAATATTCAAAAAATGTTGAACCAGGCGCAAGATGCTTTAAGTAAAAATCAGCGTGGTAAGGCGGAACAAAATCAGAAATCTGCCGCGAGTGAGATGGAAAAAATGGCTGATGAAATGGAGCAACAGCAGAATGAAAATGAATTAGAGGAGATAACAGAAGATATAGAGATGTTGCGCCAAATTATGGATAATTTGGTAAAAGTTTCCTTCAAACAGGAAAATAATATGCAGAATTATTCCAAAACAAGTTCACGTTCTAGTTCATTAAATGATTTTATTAAAGAGCAAAAAAATATTCAAGATTTGATGAAATTGATAGATGACTCGTTGAATACTTTAGCGCGTCGTCAAGTAGAAATTCAATCTTTTGTTCAAAAAGAATCGGGCAAAATTAAAGATTACCACGAACTTGTGATGAAACAGATGATAGATAGAAAAAACTCACAAGCAGTGGGAAATCAACAATTTGCATTAACATCGATGAATAATTTGGCTTTGATGTTGGCCGAATCAATGAAAAATATGAAGCAAAAGCAGCAGGAGTGTAAAGGGAAATGTAAGAAAAGTGGGGGTGGATCATGTAGTAAACCTGGAAATAGCCAGAAACAGAGTAAAGCCAAAACAGCACGTGAATTGCAGCAACAATTAAATCGTCAAATGGAGGCATTGAAACGTTCTATGGAGCAAGGAGGTAAGCAACAAGGGCAAACTCAGCAGGGTCAATCTATGAGCGAACAATTTGCGAAGATGGCAGCACAGCAGGAAGCAATTCGTCGTATGATGCAAGAGATGCAAAACGATAATCGTTCGCAGAATGGGGTAGGGGATAAGAGTTTGGACCAGCTAATAAGAGAGATGGAAGCAACAGAAAAGGATTTGGTAAATAGGGTTATTACGCAGCAAACGATTAATCGTCAAAAGAATATAGAAACGCGCATGTTACAAAGCGAAAAAGCGCAGCAGGAGCGCGAAAAAGAGGAAAAAAGAGAATCTACTGAAGGAAGAGAAAAAATCAATCCTACGCCTCCTAAAGAGTGGAATTTTGATAAAGAAAAAATGCAGCAATTGGAGATGTTAAAAACGATACCTCCTTCTTTGCATTATTATTATAAAGAGAAAGCAAATCAATACTTTTATAACATAGAGTAATATGTATCAAGTAGAATTATTAAATATTTCGATTGAGCGTGCGAACGCAGAAGCTTTGCAATTGTTAGAAGATATTCTTGCCCCTTCTCAATTACAAAATTATGATGGAATTTTTTCTGTAGCTTTATCAGAGCTATTTTCTTCTGTTCAAAATAGGACTCAGAAAGTAGATATTGAATATTTGATTGATAATCATACAGTTAAATTTAATTTTCACTTTTCAGAATCGGAAAATATTTTGGATAATCTGACTGAAGAGTCCTCTTTTATCTTATCAAAATTGGTTGATGATTTTTCATATAATTCTGAAAATAATACAGTTACATTTTTGTTTCACGTGAAACGTCAGCCTTTAACACCTCGAATGTTACAAGATTTAAATCGAGTAAATATAGAAACACTTATAAATGCAAATGATTATGAAATGTAAAAATTCTCTTTTCTTTTTTTTATTACTATTTTTAAGTGAGGTATTAGTTGCACAAGCTCCGAAAGTTCTTTTTATTGGTAATAGTTATACTGAAGTGAATAATTTACCCAATTTAATAAAAAGCGTTGCTAATTCGGTAGGAGAGAGTATAGAATTTAGTTCAAATACACCTGGTGGTTGTACATTCCAACAGCATTGTAATAATCAGTCGATGAACTTAATTTGTCAGGGAGGTTGGGATTATGTAGTGTTACAAGAACAGAGCCAATATCCTTCTTTCCCAATTACACAAGTTCAAAATGAGGTTTTTCCATATGCAGCACGTTTGAATGATTCAATTGAAAAATATAATCCTTGTGCAGAAACTATTTTTTATATGACTTGGGGTCGTGAGAATGGAGATCCTCAATGGGCACCTATCTCTACATACGAAGGAATGGATGATTCACTTTACCGTCGTTATATGATGATGGCAGAAGATAATGATGCTTTGGTAGCGCCAGTAGGAAGAGTATGGCGTCATATTAGAGAAAATTACCCACAAATTCAACTCTACTCTGGAGATGGTAGTCATCCTTCTTATATAGGTTCTTATGCAGCTGCTTGTACATTTTATACCATAATCTTTGAAAATGATCCTACACTAATTACGTTCACAGGCTCAGCTACTCCTGATCAGGCTGAAATTGTTCGTAATGTAGTAAAACAAGTAGTATATGATTCTCTTGACAATTGGTTTGTAGGAGCCTATAATCCAAATGCTGATTTTACCTATACAGAAGATGAAAATCATCACTATCATTTTCAAAATCTATCTCGTTATTGCGAAGATTATTATTGGGATTTTGGTGATGGAAATAGTTCGACAGAAGAGAATCCAGAATATTTTTATAGTAATTCAGGTTCATACTTAGTTCGTCTTATTGGAGAAAAATGTGGCTTATCCGATACTAAAGAGATAACAATTGATGCAACTTCTTCCATACAAGAAAATGTAGAAATGCAATTTTCAATCTATCCAAATCCTACATATAATATTTTGCACATTAATTTTAGAGATGAAAATATTCATCAGGTGGTTTGCAAAATTTATGGATTAGATGGAAAATTGGTGCAAATTTCTGAGTGGAATCAAAATTCAAAATCAATCTCTATAGAGAACCTTCCACAAGGTGTATATCAAGTGGTATTATTATTAGATAATCAAACAACTATTTCAGAAAGAATTATAAAAAGATAGCGTATGATATATTTTCATTCCGAAACAACTTTCCAACTAAAGAATAAAAATAGCTATAAAAAATGGCTGAAAGAGATTGCAAAAAATGAGAGTAGAAGAGTAGGAGAGTTGAATTATATTTTTTGTGATAATGCGTATTTATTAGATATAAATGTTCAATATTTACAGCACGATACTTATACTGATATTATCACTTTTGATTATTCTGAAGATAATATGATTGCAGGTGATATTTTTATAAGTGTAGAAATGGTGACTGAAAATGCAAAAGAATTTGCTGTTTCTTTTGAGGAGGAACTATTACGTGTATTGTCTCACGGAGTTTATCATCTTTGCGGATATAAAGATAAAACAGAAATAGAAGCGCAAGAGATGAGAAAAAAAGAAGAGGAAGCTATTAAACTTTCAAAAGATATGAATTTATTGTAATTATATAAAATAGAAGCAGTTATAAAATTGTTTCACGTGGAACAAGATGAAAATAGAGTATGATGTTGTAGTTGTAGGTGCAGGTCACGCAGGTTGTGAAGCTGCAATGGTGTCTGCAAAATTGGGTTCAAAAACTTTACTTATCACCATGAATCTGTCGCTTATTGCACAGATGTCGTGCAATCCAGCTATTGGCGGTATTGCAAAGGGACAAATTGTTCGCGAAATAGATGCACTCGGAGGAATGCTCGGAATTGTTACAGATAATACAATGATTCAATTTCGAATGTTGAATCGTTCGAAAGGTCCAGCAATGTGGAGTCCCAGAGCGCAAAGCGATAAGCAAGCATTCTCAATCTTTTGGCGTTCCTTACTCGAAAATCAAGAAAATCTTGATATGCGTCAGGATATTGTTACTGACCTTTTGATAGAAAATGGTTCCATCTCGGGCGTAGTTACCCAGCAAGGTTTGACCGTTTTTGCTAAAAAGGTAATCTTGACAAATGGAACTTTTCTAAATGGAAAGATCCATATAGGTGAAATAAATTTTGATGGAGGAAGAATGGGAGAACAAAACTCACCTTTCCTTTCAGATAAATTGAAGAATTTAGGAGTAGAAACAAAAAAATTAAAGACAGGAACTCCTGTCAGAATTGATGGAAGAACAGTCGATTTTTCTAAAATGGAGGAGCAAAAAGGTGATGAAAATCCTACAGGATTCTCTTTCACACAAACTCCAAAATTGGAAAATCAATGTAGCTGCTGGATTACTTATACCAATAATGAAGTTCACGATATTTTAAGAACAGGCTTTGCCCAGTCACCCATGTTTCAAGGTCGCATACAAGGTGTGGGTCCACGTTATTGTCCTTCAATAGAAGATAAAATTGAACGTTTTTCAGATAGAGATCGTCATCAATTGTTTCTTGAACCAGAAGGAAGATATACATACGAATATTATTTAAATGGTTTCTCCTCTTCACTTCCAGAGTCAGTTCAAATGGAGGCAATGCATAAAATTCCTGGCCTAGAAAATGCTAAAATTCTTCGCCCTGGTTATGCTATAGAATATGATTATTTCGATCCTACACAGTTGTTCCCTTCTATGGAGTCTAAAATTGTTCGAAACCTTTATATCGCAGGACAATTAAATGGTACTACAGGATATGAGGAAGCTGGATGTCAAGGTTTAATGGCAGGAATTAATGCTCATAGAGCTATTTTAGAACAAGAGCCAATTGTATTGAGCCGTTCTGAAGCCTATATTGGTGTATTAATCGATGATTTAACAACAAAGGGTGTTCAGGATCCATATAGGATGTTTACTTCTCGTGCTGAATATAGAATCCTTTTACGTCAAGATAATGCCGATGAAAGATTAACTCCTTTGGCATTTAAATTAGGATTGATTTCAGAAGAACGACTTCAAAAAATGGAGAAAAAATATGATCAGAGAGAAAAAATTGTAGATTTTATATGCCAAAATTCTATTTATCCTAAAGAGATTAATGGTAGATTAAAGGAGTTGGAAACACCAGAATTGATGCAAAAAGTGAAGTTAGAAAGTTTACTTTTACGTCCTCAACTTGTATTAGAAGATTTGATTAAGGCTTCATCATCACTTTCCTCTTTCTTAACACAAATTAATGCTACACAAGAGGAGCAGGAAATAGCTGAAATCTTGATAAAATATCAGCATTATATCAATAAAGAGAAAGAGTTGGCAGAAAAAATGTCTCAATTGGATAACATAAAATTACCCCAAGATATTGATTACTTTTCTTTCCCATCCTTGTCAATGGAGGCTCGGGAAAAATTGACAAAAGTAAATCCGCAAAATTTAGGACAAGCATCACGGATAAGTGGAGTAAATCCATCAGATATTGCCGCTTTGATGATATATTTAAAAAGTTGATTTATAAATCACTAATATACAGCAATTTATAAATTCAAGATCTCTTTAGCAGCGGCGATATCTGACAGATAATTTACCATCAAAATTAATTTTTCTTTTCTTAGAATCCATTTTTTAAAAATCTATATTGATTATCAATAAGTTAAGAAATATCTATAATTGAAAATTATCGAATTTCGATGAGATGCCGGACATTTTGCAAATAGATGCGTGTAATCTCAATTACCTCGTTCAAAATATAAAGATTATTTTTTTCAATCTTTTCTACGTTCGAAATATTAACAATAGTGCGATTGTTGATTCTGGCAAATTGTCGTTTTGGCAAAATCTCATAGAATTTTTTTAGCGAAGAGTAATGTTTATAAATTTTTCCATTTGATAGCGTTACAGTTAAATAACGTTGATAATTTTTGATTAGCACCATATCTTCAAATTGTACGCGAACACTGATGTGTTTGTATTTTAGGAAACAGAATTTTGGATTTCTACTCGATGGATTGTAAAGACTATTATTTTCAGCTGCGAAAATTACATCTTGAGGAATATTATTGATAAAATCAATCGTTTTTTTAATTTTCCCAATTTTTTTTGTAAATAATTCAGCTGTAAAGTTATCGGCAATTACATCAAAAAATCCCTTATTTAACAGTTGATATGTTTGATTGATATTGGAGATAATACCTAAAGTTAGCGAAGGCTTTTGAGTGGTTTCCAAAACATCCAAGCATTCTATAAAATCCTGTGTTAAATCGATAATTAAGAGTTGGTAACTTTGATATCGATAACGTTCAATAAATGTTATATTGTCGGTTGCAAAATCGATAATATTGATTGAATGAAATCTTTGTAGGCACTCTTTGATTTTTTGTTCAATCATTGGGTCCTTGATAAAGAGAAAAGCATTTATTTTATTCATATTATATATTTGCTCAAAGGTAAAAAAATTATTAATGAATCTCATAGTTGCAATAAATTTTATTTATCTGATAATCAATAGAATAAAAAAATGAAAAAAATGATTTTACCGAAAAAAAATCATCGAAAAATACAATTTTGTATTTAAAAATGCTAAGAACGGAGAAAAAAATGAAAAAATAAATTCGGAAATAACAAAAATGCAAAAAATGAAAAATGGGAGAAAAATGGAAAAAATTTGCAAATTAGAATGCAAAATAGCGTGATAGAGCGCACAAAAATAAGAATAAGTAGTAGATATCTTTTTTTATTAAAAGAGAATCTTAAAGTTTAAAATGGCAGATATTTCGCAAAGTTAATATAACCATGAAATAAAAACTACAGAAAAGAAGAAATTATAGTTCTTTTTCTGCGCGAGCGTAATCTTCAGGAATGCCAATATCTAAGAAATATCCATCAGAAGCCAATCCATAGAAGTATTCTTTTTTATATAGTTGTTCCATTACATCTTTTTCAAAAGAGAACTTTTCAGGTTGTGGATATTTATCAAATAACTGTTTATTAATAAGATATATACCTCCATTAATTAAGCCTTTTCCTGCAACAGCATTTTTTTCGGTAAAAAGAGAGATTCTATTTTGTGCATCGATAGTAACACTACCATAGCGTGCTACATCATCAACTTGACGAAGAACGATGGATAAAAGGGCATTTTTTTGCTGATGGAATTGTATAAATTTCGACCAATCTACTTTGAAAATAGTATCGCCATTAAGAACCAATACTTCATCAGTTAGGCAAAAAGTAAGGGCGTATCGAATTGCGCCGCCAGTTCCTAAAGGTTCTTTTTCTTGTGCATACGAAATTTGTAATTTTCCATAATTTTTCCCGAAATATTCTTCAATTTTTTCGTGTAAGTAACCAGTTGATAACACCACGTGTTCGCAGCCTGCAACAGCAAGATTATCAAGAATATAGGTTAAAAATGGACGATTATGGATGGGTGCCATCGGTTTGGGTAAATCCTTGATAACACCTTGTAAACGTGTTCCGAAGCCGCCAGCTAAGATAATTGCTTCTTTCATAATTACATTGTCCAAGTTTTCAATCCTTCATTCACAAATTCATATCTTTTGGCTTTTCCACCAAAAGCAGCAAGTGCATCAATAACACGGTAGCGGGTAGTAGAAGGACAATAAAAAAACATAAAACCACCACCTCCTGCGCCAGAAATTTTTCCACCAGAAGCGCCAGCGGCAATAGCTGCATCATACACATTATCAATTAGTTCATTACTGATGCTATCTGCCATCTGCTTTTTATATTGCCAACCGAAATCGAGAATTCTCCCAATGGAATCGATGTCTCCTTTCAGTAGAATTTCTTTCATCTGTTGAGCTTGTTCTTTTAGTTTGAGCATTGCATCGATTGATTTCTGTTTTTTTCCAGCCACATTCTTGCGTTGGTCATCAATAATTTTTGCTGACACACGGCTGGTTGCAGTATAGTAAAGCACGAGGTTATGGGCGAGTTCGTCCATATAACGTTGGCGGATTCGTAATGGATTCACTACCACGTTGTCGCCTTTAAATTCCATATAGTTGAAACCGCCAAAAGTTGCAGCATATTGGTCCTGTTTTCCGCCGCTCATATTGAGGTCTTCGCGTTCTATTTCGTAAGCTAATCGGGCGATATCATATTCACCTAGAGGTAGTTTTAGCCATTCGACAAAAGCGCCCAAGATAGATACTACCAAAGTGGAAGAGGTGCCTAATCCAGAACCAGCAGGCGCATCTACAAAGCTCGAAATTTTAAAAGAGAGTGGTTTGTGGGTGAATTGGCGCACAATTCGGTTATAAACGCCTTTGTGCAGTACAAAATATCCTTCAGGGCGAAGAAAATCTTGGCTATCGAATGTTTCACTAAGTTCAGGATTTATAGGATTTTCAAATATAATTTTACCCTCTTCAGTAGGTTCTAAAGTTGTGTAAGCGTACATGTTGATGGTAGCATTTAGAATTGCGCCACCATAAATATCTGAAAATGGGGATACATCGGTGCCGCCGCC
Source organism: Bacteroidota bacterium (assembly GCA_023413895.1). Taxonomy (GTDB): domain Bacteria; phylum Bacteroidota; class Bacteroidia; order Bacteroidales; family WCHB1-69; genus JAEZOU01. The sequence goes on from JAEZOU010000035.1 coordinate 20,805, forward strand.
TGCTAAACCTAACCTTAAGGGTGCTTTACTTCTAATTCTCATATAATTAAGTCATTATTAATAGATTACAACTGACTAATAGCTTTTGTCAGGTTACTCCATAGATATTTTTTCTTCTCTTCAGCCATATTTTTCTCAAATTGTTCCATTCTATCTGCCTCGAAATAGTCAATTAAAGCTTCTGCAATTTCTTCTGCATCGGGATTAACCACATATCCCACTTTTTGATGAGGGACTATCTCCGCAAGACCACCAACATTGGTTACTAACATTGGTTTTTCAAAATGGTAAGCAATTTGTGTTACACCACTTTGCGTTGCTGTTTTGTATGGTTGTGCTACAATGTCAGCTGCACTAAAATATTTATTAACCTCACTATCAGGAATAAAATCTGTGCGTAAAATTATTTGTTCTCTAATTTCTAATTCATCAATTAAAGATTGATAGATTTTCTCGTCACTATAAAATTCACCAGCAACAATAAGTTTTATATTTTTATTTTTAAGTTTCTGATTAGCAAATGCTTTTAGAAGAAGGTCTAATCCTTTGTATGCGCGTATAAAACCAAAGAACAACACATATTTATCTTCTATAGGCAGATTCAGAGTTTTCAGAGCCTCATTTCTATTCAATCTTTCTCCATAATGGTCGTAAATAGGATGGGGGGAGAAAATTTTAGGACAATTTCGTTTGTCAAATTTATTAATATCCTCAATTACAGATTTAGATAGTGCGATAAATCCATCCATTGTTTTCACAAAATAGTTAGGAAGAAATTTATCCAAAAAGTTAGGTTCGTGCGGAATCATATTGTGAGTAAGCGAGATAAGTTTAGCTTCACAATTTTTTCGAATTACTCGTGCAATGGTTCCCATACATGGAGCCATAAATGACATCCAATAGGCGAAAATTACTAAATCAGGTTTTTTAAGAGCTATTTCTTTTCCTACCTTAATCCAATTAAGGGGATTACAAGAGTTTATTTTTCGCTCAATTTTTAAATTTTTAGGAGCAGGACTATCCGTAAACTGAGTTTTTCCTGGAAATAAGAACGAAGGATATTGCAATTTAAAAGTACAAACTTCTACATTATTATTTTCATTAACAAATTGTAATGCTAAACGGTCGTTAAATGTTGCGAGTCCTCCTCTGTAAGGATGAGCGGTACCTAAAATAACTATCTTCATTCTTGTGATAATTTATGCGTGCAAAGATACTCTTTTTCCTGACGTGTTGTTGCAAGTTGAAAAAGATTTCATTCACTTAGTTTTGAGAGAAATTGAGCGAAGAAAGAAACCATAGAATCTTAAAAGTTAGTTTTATAAAGCATTATTTTTCAAATAAAAAGCACCCCGACGATGCAGGGTGCTTGGCGCAATTCAAATTTATCACTCTTTTACTTGTTTTCTTTTTGATTTCCTAGTTTCTTTTCAACTTCCTCTTTAGAGAGTTTCTTTGTGCAGAAGAAC
>JAEZOU010000040.1 GCA_023413895.1 Bacteroidota bacterium
TACTATTCAATTCCTTTTAAAGCATTCAACATAATCTTCACACGGCCATCACGCTCCAATTGTGGATTTTGCTCCATATCTTTTGCTTGCCGAAACACCTTTACTCCTTTACTATATTCTCGCTTTCGACAATATTCTAACCCTAACTCCACAAGTTGATTGTATTGTTCTTGTAATTTTTCCAACTCATCCACCTCTGATTTTACAGGCTCAGTTATAACAGCTCTATCTTCAACAATGGGTACAGAAGGTTCGATAGTTATAACTTCTGGTTGGGACAAAGAAACTGAATCTAGATTGGACTTTTCCACCGAATCAATTATTTGATTTGATTGAGAGAAAGCATCTTCTTTCTCTGGTTTCAACGCAGCATTTTGTACCAATACCTCTGATTCAAGCAGTGTCTCTGATGTCCGATTTGCAACAGGATTCACCGATTTTTTCCGCTTCATTTTTGGGGATTCTAACTGAGTCTTTTTCTCTATAATCACTATCTGGTCCATTTCAATCCTCGACTCTGGTTCTATTTTCACTGAATCTAACGATTCTGAAGGCAAAGATATTTCCGTCACCGCATCAGGATTTAAGGTAACTACCTGCGATAAAACCTCATGATTGGCATCTGCATACTCTTGTGCATATTGAATGAAACGAGTTTCAATATCGTAATGTTTACGCTCACGAGCAATCTTGGCTATTTCCAGATAAGATTCATAAACTCCTGTTTTTGAGCGAATAATTCCGTGGTAATAATCATCATTACAATAGGAAGAGGGCATATTTAAACAAAAAACCTCCAATATTTGAAATATCTCCAACGCTTCCGCTGACTTATCAATTCTAACTAGAGAATCTCCAACAGAATATAACTTATCATAAAACTTAGCTGTAAAATCCATTGCCTTCTTCTCCTGCTCCCCTGTTAATTGCGATTTGCTATATAATCTCTCTAAATGAGATAAACATTCAACATAAATACTATCTTGATATAGCAACTCTAACTTCAACAATAAAGAATTAGCATTCAGAGGATTATATTCTAACGAACGGTTGACAAAATAGTAACAATTTTCCCAATTTTTGAAATAACTCTCTTCCAAGGCTGACTGATAAAAAAGTTCATCAATCACCTTCTTTTGTTTTTCAAGAGTATCAAATAGAAAACGAGATTGTAATAGTAATTGGTCGTATCTCGATATTATTTCATTAAAATTAAGATTTTTACACTCAACAACTTGCGGCAAATCCTCTTTATAAAATTGCTGCAATTCTGTCACTACTTCTCGCACAAATAGGAAATGCAATGGAATTTTATCTGGATCAGAAATATCGATAATTTCAATCCGTTTTTCCCAATTTTCGAGTTTTTCTGTCACTCCTGCACAATAATAACCTTCTTGTGCAAAAAGCCCAGATATAAAAAAAAGAGAGAAAATAAAAATGAGATCTTTTTTCAAGGCTTATTGTTGTAAAAACTCTTGAATTACACCCTCTAACTCAGTTTTTGTAGGTGCTCCTACCATCATACCCGGTTGAGAATTAGGCTTAAAGAAAACAAGTGTTGGAATTGACGTAATTTGAAAAGCAGCGGCAAGGCGTTGCGCCCTTTCAACATTTACCTTATACACAATCAATTGACCTTTATATTTTTCTGCCAATTCAACCATAATTGGATTTAGAGCAGCGCAAGGGCGACACCAATCTGCATAAAAATCAACAACACATGGCGTTTTACCTTTATATTGGAATCCCTTTTCATTATCAAATTCTGTAATTTTTTGAGCAAACTCCTCCTCAGTCAAAACCTGAACTTTTCCAGAAAGATCTTCAGGAACTCTTCCTTGAGGATTTTGATGGGTTTCTGGTACAATTGGCAGATTTTCCTGAACAATAGTGCTGTCTTGGTTTTCCCTAACTGCCGGATCTCCACCATTTCCACAAGATAATATCATAATGCCTAAAATGGCAAAAAAAGAAGTAAGTTTAGTGATTTTCATAATTTACCATAATTATATTAAGTGCAAAAATACAACTATTTTTCAACGCTACACATTCTATTATACGCTTTTATTGACAAATTATTGTGAATTTCTTTTTTTCAAATCATCTTTTTTGCGTATTTTTCTAACAAAAATTGATAAGAGCGAAAACCCCGGTAGAAGAAAGCGGGTGAAAAGTCCATTTTATTATTGGAAAAAGACAATAGAATCAAACCTTAACACACTAATATTCATCATATTAGGACCATGCGAAAGAAAAATAAAAATTATTAGCAATAAATGGTTGAACGAGACAAAAAAAAGTATAATTTTGCACCCTCAAAAAATACCGATTATTATCCTTAGGTTAGAAAGGAAAAATTAATTGAAAATCAGAGGCGTATGGGTGAAGATGCGTCTCACAAAAACAAAAAAGAATGGACACATTAAGTTACAGAACAATTTCAGCGAACGAAAAAATCGTAAAAAAAGAGTGGGTTGTAATTGATGCTGAAAATGCAGTTGTAGGAAGATTAGCAACTGTTGTTGCAAGAATCCTCAGAGGCAAAACCAAAACTTATTACACTCCTCATTTCGACTGTGGTGATAACGTAATTATCATTAACGCAGAAAAAATAAGATTTACAGGCAACAAAATGGAAGATAAAGAGTATGTTCGCCACACAGGTTATCCAGGTGGACAACGCTTTGCAACTCCAAGAGAACTTCTCCGCAGAAAACCTATTGCAATTTTAGAACATGCAATTAGAGGTATGCTTCCAAAAAACAGATTGGGAGACCAACTTTATCGCAATTTGTATGTTTATGCAGGACCAAATCATCCACATGAAGGTCAACAACCTAAATTAATCAACATTAACGAAATTAAATAAGAACAATGGAAGTAATTAATAAATTAGGGAGAAGAAAAACCGCTGTTGCCCGCGTATATATGAAAAAAGGGAGCGGTCAAATCATCGTTAACAACCGCGATTATAAAGAATATTTTCCTTTAGCAACATTGCAATATGTTGTAACTCAACCTTTGGCAGTTGCTGAAGTTGAAGGTCAATATGACATTAAAGTAAACTTGCAAGGTGGCGGTATCACCGGACAAGCAGAAGCTCTTCGTTTAGCAATCTCTAAAGTGTTAGTAGAAGAAAATCCAGAACTTCGTCCAACACTTAAAAAATTAGGTCTTCTTCGTCGTGACTCACGTATGGTTGAAAGAAAGAAACCAGGTCAACCAAAAGCACGCAGAAGATTCCAATTCAGCAAACGTTAGTATTATAAAAATAAGTTTAGTATCTAAATTGCTGAGACTTCCACGGAACTACTTAGCAATTGATTTTTAAGAAAGTAAACAAAGAAAAAAATGACAAAAGTACAATTTGAAGAATTATTAGAAGCAGGTTGCCACTTTGGCCACCTTAAAAGAAAATGGAATCCCGCAATGGCTCAATATATCTTTATGGAAAAAAACGGGATTCATATTATCGACCTTAACAAAACAATCGAACAAATTGATTTAGCATGCGCAGCTGCAAAGCAAATAGCAAAATCAGGAAGAAAAATCCTTTTTGTAGCTACAAAAAAACAAGCTAAAGAAACTGTTTCTGAGTTGGTTAAGTCAGTTGATATGCCTTTCGTTACCGAACGTTGGCCAGGCGGTATGCTAACCAACTTCTTCACCATTCGTAAGGCTGTTAAAAAAATGAGCGACATTGACAGATTGATGGAAAGCCCTCAATTCAATAGCGTGTCCAAAAGAGAAAAACTTCAAATCCAACGCGAAAAAGCAAAATTGGAAAAGAACTTAGGCTCTATCAAAGATTTGTCTCGCTTACCTGCTGCTGTATTTATTGTAGATATCTTGAAAGAGCACATTGCTGTTGCTGAAGCAAGAAGACTCAATATCCCTACATTTGCTATCGTTGATACAAATTCTAACCCAAAACTTATCGATTTTCCAATCCCAGCTAACGATGACGCTTCAAAATCAATTTCAGTTATCGTAAAAGCTATCTGCGATTCTATCGCTGAAGGTCTTGCAGAAAGAAAAATCGATAAAGAAGCAATGGAAGAGGAATATGCTGAAGCAAAAGCTCTTGCTACTGACAATGTAGAAGAAGAGGAAGAAAATTCTGAAAACACTGGCAGAAGAAGAAGAACTACAGCAAGAAAACCTGCTCAAACTAGAAAATAAATATAAATATAATCCTTAAAATGTAAAGTTATGGCTATTACTGCTGCTGATGTAAATAAATTAAGACAAATGACCGGTGCCGGCATGATGGATTGCAAAAATGCACTCGTTGAAGCTGAAGGCGATTTCGATAAAGCAATTGATATTCTTAGAAAAAAAGGTCAAAAAGTAGCTGCTAAACGTGCTGACCGCGCTTCTAACCAAGGTCGCGTTGTAGCAAGAACTAACAACGAACATACTTTCGGTGCTATCCTTGTAGTAGGTTGCGAAACCGACTTCGTTGCTAAAAATGAAGATTTCGGCAAATTCGTTGAAACTATTATGGATGCTGCCATGGCAAACCAAATCAAAACTCGCGAAGAACTTTTAGCTCTTCCTATCAACGGAACTAAAGTAGAAGATATGTTGATGGAAATGACGGGTAAAACTGGTGAAAAAATGGAACTTCCAGCATACCAAGTTATTGAAGCTCCATGCGTTGCTGCATACAACCACATGACAGGTAACCCACTTTCAACTATCGTTGGTTTTAATATCGCAGGCGAAAGAGTTGCTGAAATCGGTCACGAAATTGCAATGCAAATCGCTGCAATGAACCCACTTGCTGTTAGACCTGATGAAATCGATGCTGCTGTTGTTGAACATGAATTAACAATTGCTCGCGAAATTACTCGCCAAGAGGGTAAACCTGAAAATATGATCGAAAAAATCGCTCAAGGTAAATTGAATAAATTCTTCAAAGAAAATACACTTCTTAGCCAAGAATTTATCCGTAATAACAAAGTAACTGTTGAAGAATACTTGAAACAAGAAAATAAAGACCTTACTTGTACAGGATTCTTCCGCTTACAACTTGGTGAATAATCATTTTTTCTATACATCTACAAAAAGGAGGTAAACGCCTCCTTTTTTTTTTCAATGATAATTATGTGTTAAAAAACCTCGAATCCCCTATTTCTCTATGCACATTTTTTTCAAAAAATCAATAGAAGAAAGTAGATTATTTTAACTTTTTTTTGTTGACATTTGCAAAATCCTCAAAGGGTAATATTTAATATTGTTAATAACTTAATTTCTAAGAACTTAAATAGTCAGATTACATACCAAAATGAGCACTATCACAAAAGACTACAAAACCGTTTGGAATAATTGCCTTGAAATTATCAAAGACAATGTAGATGAACCAAATTTTAGAACTTGGTTCGTGCCCATTGTACCTGTAAGTTTAGAGGGGTCGACACTTTATCTACAACTACCGTCACATCTATTCTACGAATGGCTCGAAGATAATTATGTAAATCTGCTAAAAAAAGTGATTAAAAATGAGTTGGGTCCAGACGGACTGCTAAAATATACAATTGTAGTTGAAAAGCACAGCAATCCTAGCAACTCAAAAACAATGACATTACCCTCTAACAATAGAATTGCAGCTACCAATCCTGAGGTAAAATTACCTATCGACGTTTATAACACTCCTAATAGTCAACTTCCAGACCCTTTCATTATTCCAGGCCTTAAGAAATACAAAATTCCTTCCAATCTTATCGAAAGTTTAAATTTTGACAATTACATTGAAGGAGAGTGTAATCGATTAGCCCGCGCTGCAGGTTGGGCTATAGCGCAAAACCCAGGCACCACAGCTTTCAACCCATTCTTCATCTACTCTGACGTAGGCTTAGGCAAAACTCACTTAGCGCATGCCATCGGCTTGCAAACAAAAATAAACCACCCTGATAAAACTGTAGTTTATGTAAACTCAGATCTCTTTTATCAACAATTTCTACAATCCGTAAAGGATAATTGCCAAAACGATTTTATCCTTTTCTACCAATCTATCGATGTATTAATTGTAGATGATATTCAATTCATTGCAGGAACTAAGGCTGCAACACAAAATGCTTTCTTTCACATTTTCAACCATTTTCACCAAAGAAAGAAACAGATCATCATCACTGCCGATAAATCTCCTGTTGAAATTTCTGGCTTTGAAGCACGATTATTATCGCGTTTCAAATGGGGGCTAACAGCCGATCTTCAAATTCCCGATTTAGAAACCCGTATCGCTATTCTACAAAAGAAAATGGAAAATAGCGGTATTGTATTTCCTCAAGAAGTAATCGACTATATTGCTTTACGAATTACTTCAAACACCCGCGAATTAGAAGGCGCAATGATTGCTATTTTAGCACAAGCATCTCTCAATAACAAAACGATCAATATCGAACTTGCCAAAGAGATGATTGACAAATATGTAAAAAGCACAGCAAAAGAGATCTCAATAGAATATATTCAAAAAGTAGTTTGCGACTATTTCAACATCTCCATCGAAAAGATAAACTCCAATAAACGAGATCGTGATGTAGTTCAGCCCCGCCAAATATGTATGTACTTTGCTAAGAAATACACTAAACTTCCTTTAGCTACAATTGGTGCATATTGTGGCGACCGAGATCACGCAACCGTACTTCACGCTTGCCGGACAATTTCCAACCTTTATGAAACTGACAAGCGAATGAAAAGTTCTATTGATGAAATTGAAAAAAAGATGAAAATATAATTTTTTTTTTTCTAAAGCACCACTAATATCAGTGTAAAGAATATAACTAGCTGATTTTCAATGAAATATTTTTTTTCAAAATTGGCTGATTGTTCAATCATTTTATGTAATTTTGCTGACCTACCTGATATAGTATCTGTTTTATGGAAAAACGATGGATTCTCAAAACTCAGCCCAACTCTAATGACGTGGATTCCCTTAGTCGGGACTTGCAAATTGAAAAGTCATTAGCCGCCTTACTGATTAGTAGAGGTATCACAACTCCAGAAGCAGCAGAAGAATTTTTCAATCCCGATATATCCAAACTTCACGATCCATTCTTGATGAAAGATATGGACAAAGCAGTTGAGCGTCTATCACAAGCTATTCTCAACAATGAGAAGATTCTAATCTATGGGGATTATGACGTTGATGGCACATCAGCAGTAGCTTTAGTATATTCTTTCCTTAGCGAAATTATCGGCTCCGAATATCAACAATATATAGAATACTATATTCCAGATAGATATAAAGAAGGATACGGAATTTCTGATGAGGGAATTCAATATTGCAAAGATAACAACTTTGCCTTATTAATTTCGCTAGATTGCGGCATCAAAGCTAATGACAAAGTTGATAAAGCCAATGAATTAGGAATTGATGTTATTATTTGTGACCATCACCTCGAAGGAGATACATTGCCCAACGCAGTAGCTATTTTAGACCCTAAATGCAGTGGTTGTCCTTACCCATATAAAGAGTTATCAGGTTGCGGCGTAGGCTTCAAACTAATCCAAGGATACTGCAAAAAGTTTGACCTCCCAGACCAATTATGGCTTTCTCGTATCGACCTAGTTGCCATTAGTATTGCATCCGATATTGTAGCTATAACTGGAGAAAACAGAATTTTAGCACACTTCGGATTAATCATTATCAACAGATTCCCTAGAAAAGGTATCCAATCCATTATTGAACAATCTGGATTTAAAATCCAATATCCACCGAAAACAGAAACAATTTTTAACCGACAAATTTCAATTTCAGACTTAGTTTTCTTCGTTGGCCCACGTATCAATGCTGCAGGTCGAATTAAAACAGGACGAGAATCTGTAAAACTGCTCATCTGCGAAGATGAAGACAAATCTAAAGACCTCGGGTACAATATTAATAAACACAATGATGAACGAAGAGAATTGGACAAAAAAGCTACTGAAGAAGCCATCAATATTATTCTTTCCAATCCTGAATATAAAGAGAAAAAGAGCTTAGTAGTTTACAATCCTAATTGGAACAAGGGTATTATTGGAATTGTAGCCTCTCGATTAGTAGAGGAATTTTATCGTCCAGTCATCGTAATCACCGATTCACCTGACGGATTGATAACAGGTTCAGCACGTTCTGTCAAAGAATTCAATATTTACGATGGTATTGATTATTGTTCCAATCTATTAGAACACTTTGGCGGCCATAAATATGCTGCGGGTCTTTCTTTCAAAAAAGAGAATCTCAACGAATTTATCGAAAAATTTGAAGAATATGTACACGATAACATAGAAGATTCTGCTTTTACTCCTGAAATAGAAGTAGATCAGGATTTAGACCTATCAGAAATCAACACAGCATTTCTCAATAACTTAAAAAAATTTGCTCCATTTGGGCCAGGAAATATGTCACCTATCTTCCGTTCACGACATGTTGTTGAAGAAGGTGGCCTCCATGGCGCGCGCATTGTGGGTCAAAAACACATAAAGATGAGAGTTCTTTATCCAGAAAAATCTTGTCAACCACTTGATGTAATTGCCTTTAACCAAAAACAATATTTTGAGCAAGTAAAAAAATCTGATGACTTTGACATCATATATCACGTTGAAGAAAACACTTGGAACAACATCACGAGTATCCAATTGAATGTGAAAGACATCAAGTTTAATGATATAATAAGCAACGATTAGAAGTTTATGCGAATCGCAGTTAATACGCGCCTTTTAGTCAAAGATAAACTTGAAGGCATCGGTTTTTTTGCTTTTGAAACCCTAAAAAGAATTACCCAACAACACCCCGAACACCATTTCTATTTTATCTTTGATCGTCCTTATGACGAATCGTTTTTATTTAGCGACAACATCACCCCTATTGTTACATACCCACAAGCACGTCATCCATACCTTTGGTATCTTTTCTTTGAGTTTGGTGTTCCATATCAACTTCGCAAAATAAAACCAGATCTTTTTATTTCACCAGATGGATGGATTCCATTGCACATCAAGACCCCAATTGTCAATGTAATCCACGATTTGAATTTTGAAAAAAATCCAGAATTTATTAAACCCACACCGCTGCGCTACTACAAACGATTTTTCCATCGTTTTGCAGAGAAATCCACACAACTAGCAACAGTTTCTGAGTATTCCAAAAAAGACATTCATGAAATCTACCATATTCCATACGAAAAAATAGATATAGTATATTCAGGCTGTAAATCACACTTTCAACCTGCAACTCTAGAGGAGAAACTCAAAACACGTCAAGAGGAATCCAATGGTAATCCCTATTTTCTTTTTGTAGGACTTATCCATAAGCGCAAAAATTTGGATAATATTTTTCGTGCATTTGACAAATTTAAAGAGATTGATAACACTAACACAAAATTAGTTGTAGTAGGACAGAAAAAGTGGTGGGGTGGAGATATCGAAGATGCTTATAACGCAATGCAGCACAAAGATGACGTTATTTTTAAAGGGAGAATTGACACAGACCGACTTTCAAGAATCACCTCAGGTGCAGAAGCGATTTTATATCCATCTCTATTTGAAGGATTTGGTGTTCCTATTTTAGAAGGCTTCCACGCAGAAATTCCCGTTATGACCTCTAACGTAACCTCAATGCCCGAAGTTGGTGGTGATGCTGCCTACTACGTCAATCCGCTATCGGTAGATGAGATTGCCGAAGGTATGCGTCAACTTATCAACAACAAAAGTTTGCGCAAAGAACTTGTTGAAAGAGGAAAAATCCAACGACAAAAATTCAGCTGGGACCTTACAGCAAAACTACTTTGGGAATCTACAGAAAAGGTGATTACGCAAATTAAAAACAGCGCAAAATAAAACTCTAACAACAGAAAAAAATCTTTCTAAGATTTGCCTTCAGAATCGGAATCTCTTTTCAAAAAAATGGAAGATATTTTAAATTTTCAAATTAGGGTTTATTTTCAGGCTTAATTATCAATATTTTACCCACCTACAAATAAAAAAAAATATTTCTGCAAATAGGATTGCAAATCCAAAAGAATTTTATAATTTTGCGCTCGAATAGTTATAAAAAAAACACAAACCTAATAAATTTAAAATAATATGGAAGTTTCAAAAATCATGGCTAACTTGGAAGCCAAACATCCAGGTGAAAATGAATACTTACAAGCTGTTCAAGAAGTGTTGGAATCAATCGAAGAAGTTTACAACCAACACCCAGAATTTGAAAAAGCTAAAATCGTTGAACGTATTGTTGAACCAGATCGTATCTTCACATTCCGCATCACTTGGGTAGATGATAATGGCGAAGTTCAAACTAACTTAGGATACCGTGTACAATACAATGCTGCTTTAGGTGCATACAAAGGCGGTCTTCGTTTCCACCCTAAAGTAAATGTATCTATGTTGAAATTCTTAGGATTTGAACAAATCTTCAAAAACTCATTAACTAACCTTCCATTAGGTGGTGGTAAAGGTGGTGCTGATTTCGATCCAGTAGGAAAATCAGAAGCTGAAATCATGCGTTTCTGCCAAGCTTACATGTATGAATTATGGAGAAACATTGGACCAGACCAAGACAGCCCTGCAGGTGACGTTGGTGTTGGTGGACGTGAAATCGGTTACTTATATGGTGCATACAAAAAACTTTCTCGCGAACACAGTACTGGTGCATTAACTGGTAAATCATACGGTTGGGGTGGTTCTTTGATCCGTCCAGAAGCTACTGGTTTTGGTGCAATTTACTATGTAGAAAGAATGGTAAAACAACAAAATGACACTATGGAAGGTAAGAGAATTGCTCTTTCAGGTTTCGGTAACGTTGCTTGGGGTGCTGCAATCAAAGCTACTGAATTAGGTTCTAAAGTTGTTGCTATCTCTGGTCCTGATGGTGTTTGCGAAATTCCTGATGGTATCACTAACGAGATGATTGACTACATGTTAGAAATGCGTGCTTCTAACCGCAACAAAGTTCAAGATATGGCAGACAAATTCCCAGCTGCTGCAAAATTCACTGCTGGTAAGAAAGCTTGGACTGTAAAATGTGACATTGCTTGCCCTTGTGCATTCCAAAACGAAATGGCAGAAGAAGATGCTAAAGAATTGATCGCTAATGGCGTTAAATACGTTGCTGAAGTTTCTAACATGGGTTGCCAACCAGGTGCTATCGCTGCTTTCCAAGCTGCTGGTATTCCTTTCGGTCCTGGTAAAGCTGTTAATGCTGGTGGTGTTGCAACTTCAGGTCTTGAAATCTGCCAAAACGCAGGTCACATCAACTGGACTGCTCCAGAAGTTGATGCTAAATTACACAAAATCATGAATGATATTTATGATATGTGTGTTGAATATGGTAAACAAGCTGATGGTACTATTAACTATGTTAAAGGTGCAAACATTGCTGGTTTCATGCGCGTAGCTAAAGCTATGTTAGCTCAAGGTATTATCTAATATCTAAATATTTCCAAAAAGAGGATGAAGTTTTTCATCCTCTTTTTTTTATCATAAAAAAGAAATTACAAAGCTACCCATCAAGATTCAATAAAATGCAAACATTACCTTTTTCTCTGCCTAACTACCCATATAGTTTAGAAGAGATTCAAGAGAGAATTAATCAAATAATTGCTCGAGACTTGCCTTTTAATAATGAAGAAGCATATCAAACAGCGCTTCACTGCATTGACCTAACCACCTTAGAAGGTTCAGATACAGAACAAAAAGTAAGAGAGTTGTGTAAAAAGGCAATTCAATATGATTGTGCCGCAGTTTGCGTATATCCACCCTTTGTAGCTTTAGCGAAAGAGTGTCTTAAAAACAACAAAATAAAAGTAGCATCTGTTGCAGGTGCTTTTCCTGCTGGCCAATCTCCAATAGAGATTAAAGTTGCTGAGGTGAAATATGCTGTTGAACAAGGCGCTGACGAGATTGACATGGTTATCTCAAGAGGAAAATTTTTGGAAGGAAAACTCGATGAAGTATATCAAGAGATTGTTGCAATCAGACAAGCAACGGGAAAAGCACATCTCAAAGTCATACTTGAAACAGGAGAATTGCTCACACCAGACAACATTTTCAAAGCATCATATATTGCGATGAAAGCGGGAGCTGATTTTATTAAAACCTCTACCGGAAAAATTGCGATAAATGCAACTTACGAAGCATTTATCGTAATGTTAGATGCTATCAATCAATACCATAAAGAAGAAAATATTGAAATTGGAATCAAACCTGCAGGAGGAATTTCAGATTCGACAATCACACTTAATTACCTAAAAATACTATATAACATATTGGGTGACAGATGGTTAAATAATTCACTATTTAGAATTGGAGCTAGCAGATTAGCTGACCAATTGTCAAAAAAATTGATTTAGAAAAAAAAATCAAAATAATGGCTCTGTAAATCAAATAAATGTGTATTTTTGCACTCCCAAAATATAAGGGGAAATTAGTGTTTAACAAAAAATAAATTGAAACTATGACAAAAGCTGAAATCGTAAACGAAATTTCAAACAAAACAGCCGTAGATAAACAAACTGTTCAAACAATTGTTGAAGCTTTCATGACAACCGTGAAAGGTTCTTTAGCAAAAAATGAAAACGTATATCTTAGAGGTTTTGGAAGTTTCATCGTAAAAGAAAGAGCTGAAAAAACTGCTCGCAATATTTCTAAACAAGAAACTATTACTATCCCAGCTCATAAAATCCCTGCATTCAAACCTTGCAAAACTTTTGTTTCTGTAGTAAAGAAAATTAAGTAACAACCTTAAAATTTTATAATTATGCCAAGTGGTAAAAAAAGAAAAAGACACAAGATGTCAACCCACAAAAGAAAAAAACGCTTAAGAAAGAATAGACATAAGAAGAAATAATCTTTCTTAGGATTTCGAGGAAACTAAATAATTTTGCTTAGCATATTATTTAGTTTTCTTTTTAAATGCTATGACAGAAGAACCAAAACATATATCAAAAGAATTAGTAATTACCTCTCACGACCAAGAGGTACAAATTGCATTACTCGAAGACAAGAAGTTAGTGGAGATTCACACGGAAAAATCTACTGACAACTTCTCTTTAGGTGATATCTATTTAGGTACAGTTCGTAAAATTATGCCCGGACTGAATGCAGCTTTTGTAAACATTGGTAGTGATAGAGATGCTTTTTTACACTATTTAGATTTGGGAGAACACGTTCTTTCGATGAATGAATTTGTTAATCAAGCTATAAACTCCAATAGAAAAAGTATCTCTAATTTTGAACTTAAACCAGAAATCGGGAAAGTAGGAAAAATTTCAGAAATTCTTTCTTCAGGACAAAAGATTCTGGTTCAGATTGCCAAGGAACACATTTCGACCAAAGGTGCAAGAATTACCACTGAGATTTCTCTTGCTGGACGTTACCTTGTTTTAGTTCCTTTTATGGACAAAATATCAGTATCACAAAAAATCAAGAATGCTGAAGAGAGAAAACGTCTAAAGAAATTGGTACAAGCTATCAAACCGAAACGATTTGGAATTATTATTCGAACAATTGCAAAAGACAAAAGCATTGAAGAGCTTACCATTGACTTAGAGCAATTGATACAGAAGTGGAAGAATGCCGTTGATCGTCTTCCTTACGCAGCTGTACCCTCCAAAATCGTATCGGAAATGGACATGACCTCAACGTTAATTCGTGATATGGTCAACGACGACTTTGAATCGATTACAGTGGATAGTCTTGAAATTTACAAAGAGATTAAAGATTACCTTTCTGTTTATGATGCTAAGAAAACCGACCTGGTAAAGCTATACAAAGAAAAAACACCACTTTTTGAACACCTGAACGTTGCCAAACAGATTAAAGGTTCATTTGGGAAAGTGGTTACCATCAAAAACGGGATTTACCTCATCATTGAACACACCGAGGCAATGCACGTAATTGATGTCAATAGTGGCAATCGTGTTAAATCTAACAGTACCCAAGAGGAAAACGCCCTGAATGTTAACTTAGAAGCTGCAGCAGAAATTGCAAGACAATTGCGTTTGCGAGACATGGGCGGCATTATCACCATTGACTTTATTGATATGCAGAAAGCCTCAAACCGCACTCTGCTTTATCAAACAATGTCACAATTGATGAAGAAGGATAAGGCCAAACACACAATATTACCTGTCAATAAGTTTGGTTTAATCCAAATTACTCGTCAAAGAGTTCGACAAGCTACCATTATTGAAAATACCGAAGTTTGCCCAGCCTGCCACGGAACTGGAAAAATAAAACCTTCTGTTCTTCTTGAAGAAGATATTGAAAACATGGTCGAGTATCTATTTGAAAAACAGAGAGAAAAGCAGTTCTCTATTGTTGTACACCCATTTGTTTACGCATATCTAACAAAAGGAATTTTTTCAAAAAGAGTCAAATGGTTCCTTAAATATAAACAATGGATTAACATCAAGGCCAACCATGACTTTGGGCTGGTAGAGTATAAATTCTTCAACTCCGATGGAGGAGAAATTGTATTTTGGACCTCTCCAGATATCAAAGGATAATATGGAGAAAGTTCTTGAAAAAATCAGAAAATATTGTGCCTATCAAGACAGGTGTACAAAAGAAGTGCAGACGAAACTCCGCATTTTAGGTATTTCAGAATCTGATTTTGAAAATATTATCAATCAATTAATTGAAGAAGGTTTTATCAACGAAGAAAGATTTATTCAAAGCTATATTCGGGGGAAAATAAATACCAAAGGTTGGGGTGTTCAAAAAATCATTTACAATCTTAAATTAAAAGGCATTGAGGAGCAACTCATTAGAAGAGAGATTGCAAAGTTAGATTCCCAATCTATAGAAAAAAATCTCATTTCATTAATTGAAAAATGGATAACGAATAAAGAATTAACCTATGTTACTAAACAAAAATTATATCGTTATCTTATGAATCGGGGATATTCTGGAGGAGAGATATCGCAAGTTTTAACACAATTAGACCTAAAATTTAATAACAATGATAATTTTTAACGAAGCGATCAAAGATTTATCTCAAAGACTCAGTGAGTTAAGGAGGTGCCTTTGACATTGACAAAAAGATTGAAGAAATAAACCAAAAAGAGGAGATTACCCACACTGCAGATTTTTGGAACGACCCTAAATCAGCAGAGAAATTACTAAAAGAGATTAGTCAGATAAAATCTTGGGTATCTGACTTTGAGAAAGCCACCTCCAAAGTTGACGATTTTTCTATTCTTTATGAATTTCTGCAAGCAGAAGAATCTACAGAAGAGGAGTGTGAAACGGCGTATCATACAGCCTTAAAGGCTGTTGAGAACTTAGAGTTCAAAAACATGATGCGCGATGAAGAGGACAGAATGGGCGTAATTCTCACCATAAACTCGGGTGCTGGCGGCACAGAAAGCTGCGATTGGGCAGAGATGCTTCTACGCATGTATATTCGTTGGGGGGAACGCAACAACTATAAAATCAGAGAATTAGATAGGCAGGAAGGTGATGTTGCTGGAATTAAATCAGCGACTATTGAGTTAGAAGGTGATTATGGATATGGCTACCTAAAAAGCGAAATTGGCGTTCACAGATTGGTACGCCTCTCCCCTTTTGACTCTGCCAATAGACGTCACACCTCTTTTGCCTCTGTTTTTGCGTATCCTATTATCAACGATGACATTGTTATCGATGTTAATCCTGCTGATATTTCGTGGGACACCTATCGTTCCAGCGGTCCTGGTGGCCAGAACGTAAACAAAGTGGAAACGGCAGTTCGCCTACACCACCACCCTACAGGCATTGTAATCGAATGCCAAGTAACTCGCTCCCAACTTCAAAACCGCGAAAAAGCGATGCAGATGTTGAAGTCTCAACTTTATCAGATTGAATTAACCAAAAAGAGAGAAAAAATCTCAGAGATTGAAAGTTCCAAAAAAAAGATTGAATGGGGTTCACAGATACGGAGTTATGTTATGCATCCCTATAAAATGGTAAAGGATTTGAGAACACAATATGAAACCTCCAATGTCACTGCCATTATGGATGGTGAATTAGATGAATTTATCAAAGCCTATCTTATGTCAGCACACAACTAAAAAAACTAAAAGCTACATATTAGTATTATTTTTTCTATTAAATTTGCACGATAAAATTAAACTAAAAAAATGAAAAATATCGAGACTAAATACGACCCTCAAAACATTGAAAATAAATGGTATGAGTATTGGATTGAACAAAAATATTTTCAATCAGAACCCAACGAAAAACCATCATACACGATTGTAATTCCACCACCCAATGTAACTGGTGTTTTACATATGGGACACATGTTAAACAATACAATTCAAGATGTTTTGATTCGTAGAGCTCGAATGCAAGGCTTTAACGCATTATGGGTACCCGGTACCGACCATGCCTCCATTGCGACCGAAGCCAAAGTTGTTAGTCACCTAAAATCACAAGGTATTGATAAGAATAAGCTATCACGCGATGAATTTATGAAACACGCTTGGGAATGGAAAGAGAAGCATGGCGGTATCATTCTTAAGCAACTTCGCAAATTAGGAGCGTCTTGTGATTGGACTCGTACCAAATTCACTATGGACCCTGAATTATCAGAATCTGTTATTGATGTATTTGTTGACCTTTATGAAAAAGGACTCATATACAGAGGCGTAAGAATGGTGAATTGGGATCCATCAGCGCTCACAGCAGTTTCTGACGAAGAAGTTATTTATCAAGAAGTTCAATCTAAATTATACTATGTCAAATATAAAATTGAAGGTAGCGAAGATGAATATGTAACCATTGCAACTACTCGTCCGGAAACCATTTTAGGAGACACTGCTGTTTGCATGCACCCCGATGACGAACGTTTTACCCATCTAAAAGGGAAACGTTGCATTGTACCATTGGTAAATCGCTCTATTCCACTTATTTTCGATGAATATGTGGACAGAGAATTCGGTACAGGAGCTTTAAAAATTACACCTGCACACGACATTAACGACTACAACTTAGGTATAAAATACAATTTACCAACAATCAACATCTTCAACGACAACGGTACACTAAACGAAAGTGCAACGCTATTGGTAGGCACTGACAGATTTGAAGCACGTGAAAAGATTATTCCGATGCTTGAAGCCGCTGGAAATCTAGTAAAAATTGAAGATTATACAAATAAAGTAGGTTATTCTGAACGAACCAATGCCGTTATTGAACCTAAACTCTCTATGCAATGGTTTTGCGACATGAAAAAATTGGCAGAGCCTGCTTTACAAGTAGTTATGGATGATACCATCCACTTCTATCCAGAAAAATTCAAAAACACATACTCACACTGGATGGAAAACGTAAAAGATTGGTGTATCAGTCGTCAAC
This sequence comes from Bacteroidota bacterium, assembly GCA_023413895.1. GTDB lineage: Bacteria > Bacteroidota > Bacteroidia > Bacteroidales > WCHB1-69 > JAEZOU01. The sequence goes on from JAEZOU010000040.1 coordinate 17,329, forward strand.
TTTGGTGGGGGCATCGCATTCCAGCATACTACCTACCCAACAACGAATATGTGGTAGCAAGAACTCCAGAAGCAGCTTTGGAACAAGCCCGCAGCAAATTTCCAGAACTGAACTTACAAATCAATGACTTACGACAAGATGAAGATGTAATGGACACATGGTTCTCCTCTTGGTTATGGCCTATTTCTGTTTTTGATGGAATTAGAAAACCTAATAATGAAGAGATTAACTATTACTATCCAACAGCAGTATTAATTACAGCTCCAGAAATTATCTTCTTCTGGGTAGCCAGAATGATTATGGCTGGTTTAGAATGGAAAAAAGAGATTCCTTTCAAAGATGTTTATTTTACAGGCATTGTGCGTGACAAACTTCGCCGAAAGATGTCTAAATCTTTAGGCAACTCACCAGACCCTATTGACCTTATCAACAAATATGGTGCTGACGGAATCCGCGTAGGAATGTTGTTCAGTTCACCTGCAGGCAACGACTTAATGTTTGACGAAGCCCTTTGCGAGCAAGGTCGTAACTTCAGCAACAAAATTTGGAATGCATTCCGCTTGATTCAAGGTTGGGACATTGACACCAATATTGAGCAACCGCTTCACACACGAACTGCAATTGATTGGTTCAACAACAAAATGGACGAAGCACTTCAAACCATCAATGATCATTTCTCAAAATATCGCATTTCTGATGCGTTAATGGCAGTCTATAAATTGATTTGGGACGATTTCTGCTCTTACTTCCTTGAAATTGTGAAACCAGCATATCAAAAACCCATTGATGGAAAGAGCTATGAAGAGATTATCACCATTTTTGAAAAATTGATGCAAATTCTTCATCCATTTATGCCTTTCCTTACCGAAGAATTGTGGCAAAACTTGAGAGAAAGATCTGAAGGTGAATCTATTATGATTACTCAGATGCCACAACCTTCACCAGAACTTAACCAACAGCTTTTGGCTCGCTTCGCCAATGCTCAAAAAGTAGTGGAAAGCATTCGTCGTATTCGTGCTACCAAAAATATTCCTCAAAAGAATGCCATCGAACTATACATTATCAAAGCGGAAAGCGAACGCGACGACCAAATCAACGCTGTAATTACCAAACTCTGTAACCTATCCAACATTCAATATTGCAACGAAACTGTCAATAATTCTCTCAATTTTATTGAACAAAATGTTGAATATTGTATTCCTCTTGCTGACAATATTAATAAAGATGAGGAGATTGCAAAATTGAAAGCGGAATTGGAATATGCCGAAAAATTCTTACAATCGGTACTCAAGAAACTATCTAACGAACGTTTTGTTGCAAACGCTCCTGAGCAAGTTGTAGCTATTGAACGAAAGAAGCAGGCTGACAGCGAAGAAAAAATTGCAATGCTAAAAGAAAAAATTGAAAATCTAAGTAAGTAATGATTCATATTTTCCGATATTTGCTCATTTTAGCAGCATTTATTTTGCCCATCTTTTTTCTTTATAAAGATGAAAACCAATTTTTCATTCTTATTGGTTTAGCATTTGGTGTAACATTAGCATTTTGGATAAGTCATATTTTTATCCAACGAAGAATTAGAAAAGGCAAAAAGAATAACAATCGTAACTCATAAATTATAAACGAGTTATAAATAAACATTTGAAAAAATGAAACTATTTTTACGGCTCTTGCGCTACGTTTTCCCGTACAAAAAGAATATCGTATTAATCATCTTTTCAAATGTTTTATATTCCATATTTTCTGTATTTTCACTAACATTAATTGTACCTTTTTTATCAGTTCTTTTCAATCAAATTGAACCGATATCCACTATACCTGAACTAAAATTATCGATGGACTCCATTATCAACACCTACTACTATTATATGGGGAGGTTGGTAATACAATCTGGAAAAGAATCCGCCTTGATAATGATTGCCATATCGATGATTATTCTCAGTTTTCTCAGCAATCTATTTCGATATTTAGGGCAATTTTGGTTAGCTCCTATCCGCGCTGGCGTTCTCAACAGCCTGCGGAAAGATATATACCATAAACTTATTATTCTTCCCCTTTCATTCTATTCCAAACAGAAAAAAGGGGATATTATGAACCGAATTGGTCCAGATGTACAAGAGGTTGAATGGTCGATAATATCATCATTACAAGCACTATGCAGAGATCCTTTTTTGCTGATAGCCTATCTTATTGCGCTATTGAAAGTTAACACACTTCTTACGTTACTCTCGCTAGTTTTGTTACCAGCAACAGGTTACCTCATCACCATTGTGGGAAAAAGCATCCAGAAAAACTCTAAAAATGCGCAACAAATTTTGGGAAAGATGAGCTCTCTTTTTGAAGAAACCATTGGAGGACTTCGTATCATAAAAGGATACAACGCCACTGAATACGCTACGAACAAATTTAAAGAAGAGAATGACAAGCACTATCAAATTAACAAAAAGATATTTACTATCAGTGAATTAGCTTCTCCGATGGTTGAAATGCTATCCATTATCACAATGATTTTAGTATTTTGTATTGGAGGAAAATTAATTTTTAGTGGGCAAGGGCTCAATGCACAAGTTTTCATAATGTACATACTGATTTTTGCGCGAATGCTTCCTCCAGCAAAACAGTTAGTAACTGTTTTTTACACCCTAAAAAAAGGAGGTCCAAGTGCGAAACGAATTTATGAAATTATTGATGCACAGGAAATTATAATAGAAAAGAAGAATCCAAAAACGATTACTAAAATTAACGATAAGATTGAATATCGGGAGGTTAGTTTTTCGTATCAACCTCAACAACAAGCCCAAGATTGCGACATTATTAAAGGAGTAAGTTTTACGCTGAAAAAAGGGGAACAAATTGCGTTTGTTGGCGCCTCTGGATGCGGTAAATCGACATTAGTGGACCTGCTTCCTCGATTCTATGATATTGAATTTGGATCGATTGAAATTGATGGTACTAACATCAAAGATTTTGTAATTTCTGACTTACGTGCTCTATTTGGACTTGTAAATCAAGATATTACACTTTTCAACGACACCGTTTTCAACAATATTACCTTTGGACTGAAAAATGTAACGCTTGAGCAAGTTATTCAGGCAGCAAAAATTGCGCATGCAGATGAGTTTATTCAAGAACTTCCTCAACAATACGAAACGGTTATTGGCGAACGCGGCACAGCACTTTCGGGAGGGCAACGCCAAAGATTGAGCATTGCACGTGCCATCTTACGCAATCCACAAATTCTGATTCTTGACGAAGCAACATCTGCATTAGACAACGAATCGGAACTTCTTGTACAACAAGCTCTTGAAAACTTATTAAAAACTCGAACTGCCATCATTATTGCGCATCGTCTCAACACCATTAAAAATGCCAATAGGATCCTTTTTATAAAAGAGGGAAGAATTACAGAATCGGGTACTCATGACCAACTTTTATCATTGAAAGGCGATTATTTCAGATACTATTCACTTCAAAATATCAATGGATAATGAAGTTAAATCCCCGCACAAAGTATCTTATCTACGCACTAATTTGGATTGTTGCAACCCTCTTTTTGTTCATCATATTTGCCAAGGCCAATCCAGCTATTCATAAACGAATCTACATTTTCTCCGTTCTTTTTGGTGCAGAACTTTACCTTTGGATGCGCATAAAAACAACACTTCCCTTTTTCTGTTCAAGTTCCAACCGAAAGAAAAGGTCCCTTAAGGCAATTGCTTCAACCCTGTATTGGTTGCCAGCACTAATCTCCCTTATCTACCTTACAATTGTGTATATCATTGGAATACAACATTTAAATAAAACTTGGTATTCCAATACATTTGGAATGATTTTGATGATTTACTTGGCAAAAGCAGTTGCTTGCGTCTTGTTGATTTGTGCTGAATTATTTTCGTTTATTCGCCAAAGGAAAACTAGAAATCCAGAATTTATATCGCAAGTCCGAAGAAAAACAATTCCAATTTCAATAATTCTCTTCTGGACAATTCTCATCGGCACACTACCTTTTTATGTCACTCGGAATCATTTCCACACCACTCGACACACTTGGAACATCCTTCCTCAAAACTTTGCCATTGACAGTCTAAAAGCGATTCACATATCAGACTTACACCTATGCACTTGGAATGGAACAGCGGCAATGGAACATCTTGTAAAAAGGATAAACAAAGAGAATGCAGATTTCATTTTCATCACGGGAGACGTTGTTCATTTCACCTCTGACGAAATTATTCCTTATTTGAACATTTTAAATCAGTTCAATGCCACACATGGGATTTTCTCCATTATGGGAAACCACGATTACAGCCGTTACGCACACTTTGACAATGAGGAAGAACGGGAAGCAGACATAGAGCAGAACAATCGCTTTCAAGCGCAGATGGGTTGGCACGTTTTGCGCAATGAAAATTGCAAGATTGCGGTTGATAGCCTTGGAAATTGCATCACCATTGCTGGATTGGAATATTGGTCACCTGCCAAACCTGCAATCAGTTTTGGGGATTTTGACAAAACCTACCAAAACGTAAGCGACAGCGATTTTGTGGTATTACTTACACATGCGCCACAAGGTTGGCAAGATGCCATAAACCAAGGATATTCAGCACATATCACCTTGAGTGGGCACACGCATGGAATGCAGTTAGGCATTCTAACCGATAAATGGAAATGTTCTCCTGGTGCCCTTCGTTACCGGGAATGGGGTGGAAAATATGAGCAAAACGGGAACATATTATATGTTAATGTCGGCTTAGCCTCAGCAGGCATTCCTATACGCATAGGCATGCTCCCTGAGATTGGAGTTTACACTTTGAAGAAAAATTCCGAACCGAAAAAATAACTTCCTGATTTTCCATTTAAAAAAAGTTTACTTTGCATACCCGTATTCTCAAGATATCTTGATGGAAACGACAACTTCCTGAGATACTTGGCAGTCGATGCTGGTGAGTGTGCGCAATCTATTCGGGATAGCAGTTCTAATTGGTTTACTTACCCTAATCATCATTCTGGCGTCACGATTCCGGAATGTGTCATTCCGACTTTTATCTTTTAACAGGATTCACAAAATTCTGCTACAGAGAATTCGATCATAGGAAATGCAATTGAACTTAGAAACTAGTTTTTTTCTTTTGCAACCGCAACTCTGGCAATATCACAGCGATATCCTCCACTTCTCCTTTCTCATGCCAAGCTACAATATACTCAATTTTTGCAGAATTAACAAAATATCCATTGCTTTCCCAATCTGCTAACTCTTGACACATTTTTTTTGAAAGGCGAGCAATTTGTCTTGCAGATTGATCATACAAAATACCATTAGCATAACGTAACATATTGCCACTACGCATATTTAAGACCTCTTTTTTCTTATCCTTAAAAGAAGATAGGACAACATCGCGAAGTGATAACGAAAGGATAATCTCCTCGGGTTTTGGGTACAATACATCATCCACCTCGTGTATAGCATCCATATTATCAAAGAGAGGTGTATTTGAGAAAATGCACAAATTTCGCTTTGCTCTTGTGGCTCCCACATACAAAGCTCTAACTTTTTCGCTATTATTTCCTAACTCATTTGCTAACAACATATAAACTGTGTCAAACTCTCGTCCTTTCGCCTTATGGATTGTTGATACAAGAACCGTATTTTCCGAAATTTTGCAAAAATCTTCAATATTAGATTCTATAATAAAATCGTGCAAATCACTTCTATATTTCGTTGGATATAGTTTTTGAAAAGTATCGAAAAAGATTTCAATAAAGTCTAGACAAGTGCTATCATGATACATTTTTATAGTTTTATTTTTAGCTTCTTGCCAACACTCCTCACTGATAACTATTGGTTTTCCACTTATATCTATATGTTTTAAGAAATATCTTATCTCAGCTAAATTGCAAAAATTAAAACCATCAATTGATTGAATTAAACGAGCATTTATTTTATGTTTCAACAATAGTCCCATCACCAAAGCTGCCTCACTATTAGTTCGGGTCAATATACACGCCGACTCACCTTGATATGATTGTAAGAATTTATTCACCAATGGAATTTCAAGATTTTCCGAATTGCAGTTTACAACTCTAGCATCACCTATCGTTTTTAGAGCGGAAACTATCGGTGAACTCTTCAAACGGTTATCTATCCTGCGGGCTATCTGATTCGCAAATCCAACAATCTCTGGCGCACTACGATAATTCTCAACCATCTCATATTTTGAGGCATTCATCTCGGTAATTAGCGACAGCATATATTGACTATTGGCACCTCGGAATTGATAGATATTCTGATCATCATCACCTACAGCAATCACTCTCATCTCTTCATTATTTCTCATCAGAGCTCTAACCAAATGATATTCATTTTCATCCATATCCTGCGCCTCATCAATTACAAGAACTGTTTTATTGATTTTACCTTGCTCCACTTCGCCAGATTCGATAAGTTCAACAGCCTTTGCCACTACATCTTGCACCTCTTCAATATTTCCAATTTTTCCAAGAAGATCAAAACAATAGGAGTGAAACGTTTTTATTTCAACAAAATGGGCTGCATTCCCAATTAAATTTATCAACCGTTGTTTAAACTCCGTTGCTGATGCCCTCGAGAATGTCAACATCAGAAGTTGCTCATGCTTAACATCTTCCAACAATAGCAAAGAGGCCAATTTATGTACGAGCACACGAGTTTTTCCACTTCCTGGACCTGCTGCAACAACAATATATTTTGACTGATTATCATTAATAATTTGTTGTTGTTTTTCAGACAATTCCCCAAATAGTTGATGATACTTCTGGGGAGTAATATTCTTTTCAATTTGCTTAACTCTATCCCCTTGGAAATATTTATGAATAAACTTTTTGAAATCCAGCTGAAAATAATCATAAACATATTGCAAGGCAGCATTATAATCTCTAACCATTAAATTTGCATATTCTCCTACAATATGAATTTGCTGAATTTTTTGTTTATAAAACTCATCCAACACCTTATAATCCTCTACTTTATAGCGATTCTTTAAATCTTTCAATCTATTGATTTCAAGAGCATTATAGATAACTAAAAATCCACCTTCCAATTTTAGGTCACCAATTTTTGACAAATACAACAATGCCTCCTCAATATCAGAAATATAACATTGGTCTTGTTGATTGAAGATATTTTTACGTTTTTGCTGATACTCATTCAACAAACTATTTACTGAAAATGGCACCAACACCTCATCATTTTTAGATAGAAATTTATTCGGAGATGCTAATTTATATAATCTCTCAATAATAAACCTACAGATATCAATGCGGCGTTCATATTTTTGCATCATGGTCTCAAACTCTTTATTTAAGCCTAACTCCACTCTTTCGCCTTTCTTATTCACCACCTTGATATAAGATTTTATGGATAGAAAATAAAAAAGGTTTTTAATCTGCTTAATATTAGAATGAATACCATCTTGTAATGCCTTTTCATTTAAGTCTTTATAAGACAAATCCTCCTCTAAATTTGCAATTATTGTCAGAAGAAACTTTTCTAATCGCGCAAACTTTTCGAGCATCTGTTTCGGACGAATTTCTGAGCTATCGATAAAGACAGCCATATCTTTAGTATCAGCAATAATATTCTCTTGACGCAAAACATTTATCGTACTGATAACCTCCTCTTTCGACAATCCGAGCATATCTGCCAAGTAATCGATTCTTGATTCAGCTTCACCACTTACAGATTTTGCTACAGTTTTTTTTGTAATTAAAGACTTTATCACCCGTATTGCCACTTGCTGCTCCTTCTCATTTTCAAATAGTTTGGAATTGATAATGCGTTCACGAGCTTCCTCCATATTTTTCACCAAAATTCCTGTAGCAAAAACTTGAGGTACATTATTTCCTCTACTTATATAGCCTGCTTCTTCCAAAGATGAAATCGCTGTTCTTACGCGCATTTCCACACTTGATACCTCTTCTGCCCACCCTGCTTGACGTGCAATTTCGAGAGAAGAGCAACAAATTTTTTTCCGGTTACGCGTAAATTTTTTTATTGCCGACCACACCTGCTGAATCTCACTGATACTCACTTTGGTTTGATTGAGTAGTAAGAAATGCTTATCCAGATCTTTATCACTATAAAGCACATAACATTTGGCTTGCAAACTTGGGTCTCTACCTGCTCGGCCTGCTTCTTGCACATAATTCTCAAGAGAATCTGAAATATCATAATGGACAACCAAACCGATATCTTTTTTATCTACCCCCATTCCAAACGCAGAAGTTGCCACCATAACCTGAACATTATTTGCCATAAAGTCATTCTGATGAGCGATTTTCTCATTGGAATCCATTTTCCCATTATAGGGCAACGCCGAGAAACCATCTTTCGATAATTTCTGGGCTAATTCTACCGTCTTCTTTGTTCTAGAAACATATACAATAGTTGGGCAGGAATTAGCAAGTATTAAATCCCTCAAACAACTATATTTTTCCTCTTCGGTTTCTGCATATAACACAGAATAATGTAAGTTTTTTCGTACCGAAGGTGTTGTATATAACTGAAACGAGAGATTTAATTTTCGTTTAAAATAATCACATATATCAGTAATTACCTTCTGCTTTGCAGTAGCGGTAAAACAGGAAACAGGAATTATAGTATCATTATTTTTCTTTTCTTGTAATTTTCGGATAAAATCTCCTATGTATAAATAATCAACCCGAAAATCTTGTCCCCAAGAGGAGAAACAATGTGCCTCATCAATTACAAATCTCACAATATTTCTAGCCGCCAGCAATCTTTCGATAGTTTTAGAGCGCAACATCTCAGGAGAAATATAGAGTAGCGAAGCTTTTCCATTCTCCACTTGTTCAAACGCATCTGCACGAGAAATTGGGTCTAATAATCCATTAATTGTAACTGCCCCAATTATGCCTCTTGCCGCCAAATTATCCACTTGGTCTTTCATCAGTGACTGCAATGGTGAGATAACAACAGTAAGCCCATGCATTGCGCGACCAGAAATCAATGCTGGTAATTGGAACGTAAGAGACTTTCCGCCTCCAGTTGGAAACACAGCCAAAAGAGACTCTCCCTTGACAGCACTTTTCACAGCCTTTTCCTGTAAAGTTTCCCCTTCAAATGTACGAAATTCATTATAGCCGAAAAAAGTTTGCAAACCTTTATGAATATCAAACTTTTCACGACAATATTTGCATGACAAATCTGAGCAAGGCGTATTCGTCAATTGTTTCAAAACATTGCCAATGTGAGGGAAATTATACGATAACCAAGGCGGAGTGATGGAAATTGAATCTTGAGTTGATATTAATGCTAAGGCATACGCCAACTCTAACGGAAAATCTTTACATAGGGCAGGTAGCGGAGCTTGCTTACAGATTAAAGAGGAAAACTCACTATTAATCAACGAACTCAAATCATCAACATCTATATTGAATTGTAGGTAGTTAAAAAATCCACGAAATTCCGCAAAGTTATGTAATAATCCAAAATAGATAGCTTTTAGATTTTCTGACAAATTATTGAACGCTCCAACCTCTGCATAAAAAAGATCTCTCGCTTTTTTGCAATCATTCAAGGGATTATTCAGTTCATCAACCTGTAACTTATCATCTTTCAGTAACTTATGATAAGGTCGTTTAGGAAATAGTAACGGAGATAGGAACAACGTATCTATAGGCTCTTTATCCTTAATATGTGTTATATCTGAAAGATATTTCAAGTCGTGGCGAATGATATTATGTCCACATATAAATCTAGATTCAGCAATAAATTCAGAAAACTGTTTTTTTGAAGGGGAGTGTAACTCATTCTGCAACTCATTACAAGCTCCATAATCGTAAACATTCTTATCTATGGTTCCTACTTCAACATCTATAAAAACAACTCCTGAAGTTTTTTTGCGAGTAGAGAAAAATCCCTCTTTTATCTTATCTAGATAATTATATATCTTTGACATAGAAAAATTACATAGAAAATTTCGCCTGCAAAATTAACAAAAAAAGTAGAATAAACACGTAAAATTAATTAACCTACCACGAAAAGAATAGTCCTACTCAACTTCCGTCATGGTCATATCTCGAAATTGGATTGGAGTGACACCCACGCAGCGCTTAAATGCAGAATGGAATACTTGGCGATTTCGATATCCGCACATCTCCGCGATAATCTCCATCTTATAATTTTGTGCTTTTGGATCTTTAAGCAAGCGCACGGCCTCCTTCACACGATACTCATTTAAGAGGGTAGGAAAATTACGTTGTGCTTTTGCATTAATAATGCGCGAGAGAACAGACTTACTTACACCCACCAACTTTGCCAATTCACCTATTGTCAGTTGGGAGTTCAGATAGATTTTCTCCTCTTCAAAAAGTCTGTATAGGTCATTCAGTATTCTATTCTCAGTAGCGCTATCCACAGAGTCTGCGACAAACGAAACCGTTTCCACCAATTCAATCGAAACCTCAGAAGTCCGCAAACTTTTTTTCAACAATTGTTTATATTTCCAGCGCCACTTAACATAAAGAAATAGGAAGAAAACCGTAGTAAAAAAGAGAGCAGCAAGCAATATAAGATATGTAAATTCTGTCATAATTGTTGTTTCAGCGATGCAAAAATAGTATTTACTTCAATAAGGACAATTTATTTTCTCAAAAAAATATCTTTTATAATTACTTCTATATCAATAAAATATATAAATCCTTACTGTAAGGATTCTATTTTACAACATTTTTAGGAAAAATTGTGACAAAGAATTTATGAATCTTGACTATTTTTGTAGATTGAGAATTGTAAATTTCATTAAAAACACAATATTATGAAAAAAATGTACTTAATTAAACTCTTCGTCTTATTACTATGCACGTCAATAACGTCCGCTGCGGTTGCACAAACCGACACATCGGCAACAACTTCCAAACCGACAGAGATGAAGAAGGAGAAAAAATTCCGCATCAGTGAATATATCTCCATTGGAGGATACGTCAACTTTTTATACGACTATAGCCATCAGGAGCACAACGACGGCGAACTTTCAGAAAACAGCGCATTCCAGATTCGTCGCGCACGTTTAGATTTTAAAGGGGAGATCAATCCGAAGTTGGATTTCCGTGTTCAAGTGGATTTCGCCAACTCACCGAAGATTGCAGACGCTTATATGAGAGTAAAGTTCTGCAAATATATCAATCTGCAAGCGGGACAATTCAAAACGCCATTTTCTTTAGAGAATCCATATTCTCCACTTGACATGGAATTTACGGACAACGCGCAAGTAATCACCGCACTTTCTGGATATAAAGACATCAGCGGGCTCAGCAATGTAAGTATGGGGCGCGAAATTGGAGTACAGTTGTACGGCACCCTAGCGCAATTTGAACGAGATGGTAAGAAACACCCTCTCTTAACCTATTATGTAGGTGTATTTGGCGGAAACGGTGTGAATATCAAAACCGACAATATGGCGAAAGACATTGCTGGAAGAATCGAATTCAGACCATTTCTGAAAGACCTTGTATTAGCTGGATCCGCATATTGGGGTAGATATGACAACGATATGATGGACAATCTTTTGCGATTAAGATTTGGTGGAAGTGCAGAATACAAAAACAAGAATCTGACTCTCCGCGGCGAATATATATGGGGAAAAACCGGTCTTACTCGCACCATTTCGGTTGAGGATATTGAATCCATTGAAAAATATGACATAACCACGCAAGGTTTCTACCTCACTGCTGGCTATTGGTTTCACTTCGGATGGGGTAAAAAAAGTTCTGTAAAACAAAAAATGAGACCTGTACTCCGCTATGACTTTTATCAAAAAGATATTACTGCAGAAAATGGTACATCAAGTTATTACTCAGCTGGTATTGACTGGTGGCCGGAGAAGCACCTCAACCTGCATGTTTGCTACACTTTACGCGACATTCAAAAGAACGATAAGTTGGGACACGGATTCAACGCAATGCTTTCAGTGAAATTCTAACAAAAAACATAATTTATGACAACTACAAAAAAAGCTCTAATCAATGAAGAATGGTTGGTAGTCGTACTAGGATTCATCGTTCTACTTCTTATTACGATTATGCCCTCATTTATGAACGACATCAAGATGTTGAATGTCAAATCTCTAACAACACTTTCCGGATGGATTAACACGGGTATTACATTTATATTCTTATTAGCTATTGTTTATCTATCCGCATTTATTTCTCGGAAACCATTCAAAAATGTGTTTCTTTCTTTTTTCGCCATCTTCGTACTCACTCTGCTTGCACAACTCTGCGCAAGCATTCCATTTTGCAAGAAATATGGCTTGGAAGCAGTACTCTTTGCTGTACTTTTCGGACTAATTGTCAGCAATTGTTTCAAAGTTCCTGATTGGTTAAAGCCTGCCATTCAGAGTGAGTTTTACATCAAGATAGGAATTGTATGTTTAGGTGCAACCGTTATTTTTGGAGAAATTATGAAATCGGGGGCATTTGGACTTGCACAAGCGTTATTTGTAGTAATTTGCGTTTGGTACTTCGGTTTTTGGATTTCACGCAAAGTTTTTAAAGTTGACGATGAAATGGCCACGATGTTAGCGAGTTCTGTCAGCATTTGTGGAGTTTCTGCTGCTATTGCCACTTGCGGAACCATCAAAGGTGACCAGAAGAAACTCAGCTACGTCATTTCGTTAGTTATGGTTATTGCCATTCCGATGCTTTACATTATGCCTTTACTTTGCAACTGGATACTTCCTTTGATTTTCGAAAATCCGACAGCGGCTGCACAAGTTGCTGGAGCTTGGATTGGTGGAACCATCGACACAACCGCTGCCGTTGCCGCATCAGGGGGAATTCTTGGAGAAACAGCTGGAGAGACAGCCGTAATTGTTAAAGCCTCACAAAACGTTCTCATCGGTGTTGCAGCTTTCTTTATTTCGCTCTATTGGTCATTACGCGGTACGCACTCAGCCGAAAAAACCACTGCTGCTGTCATCTGGGAGCGTTTCCCGAAATTTGTTGTCGGAATGGTACTTGCCTCCGTCATTTTCAGCATCTGGTTCTCTGGAAGCACTGAAATTGCTGGCGAATCTATCAAATACAAATCCTTAGCAAAGAATTTCCAAGGAATATTCTTCTCCATCGCTTTTGTCTGCATTGGTTTGGAGACACGTTTCAAAGAGATCTTCTCCAAAGAGAACCGACAATCACTCAAAGCTTTCCTTGCCGCACAAGGTTTCAACATTGCGTTTACTTTTATCATTGCGTGTATCCTCTTCGGCTTTATTGCAAACTAATATTCTATTCAAAACTCATAATCGAAAGACGTCATTTCCAATGGCGTCTTTTTTATTTCTCTCATACAATCTTTTTTATTTCTCTCATACAATATATTATATTTCATTCTCGTTTGTCCTTTTAAAAAAAACTAAAATCCAATTTTATGTCACAAAATTTCAAAGTTTACTTTTCAAACACATTAAAATTAACTATCATTGCTATCATAATACTACTTCTTCTCATCCCTTTAGCAATGATAAAAGGTACCATTAGAGAACGGGAACAAACTAAGGAGACTATCAAAGAAGAAATTGCTAATGCAACAGCAAAGGATCAAGTAATATCAGCGCCTAAACTACATTACCTCCGAACGATAACCACCAATAATAACAATGAGGAAACTCATATATACGAAAAAGCCAATCGTTTAGATTTTGACACAAAAGTCAATGTTGAGACATTGCGTCGTTCCATATACGAAATTCTTGTGTATAACTCTACTATCCAGATTTCTGGAAACTTCATTGCTTCTGATAGTTTGTGCAATCAGAAATTTTGTGACTTGCAGTTTGAAATTTCCGATTTTAAAGGACTTACGTCTATACCTAAACTTATCTTTTTTAATCAGGAATACATATTTGATGTGATACAAGATGACTATAATAACATTCTATCTACCACAATCAAACTACCTGAAGATTTACAGGCAGGAGATAATCTTGATTTTCATATTAACCTTGAAGTAAAAGGAACTGAATCGATTGATTTCATTGCATCAGCAAATCATACGACTCTAAAAATGGAATCTACATATCCTCATCCTAGTTTTAATGGAGACTTTCTTCCTACAAAACGTACAATCACCGACAAAGGTTTCACTGCCGAATGGTCAGTTTTAGGAATAAACACATCGAATGTAGCCAACAGTATGGCTGTAACATTCCTTGACCCTGCCGACCCATACCTTCAAGCGGAACGTTCTACAAAATATGGCATTTTAATTATCATTATGGTTTTTGTAGCTGGATTACTAGTAGAGTTTATCACCAAAAAGAAAATTCACATTATCCAATATGCTGTCATCGGTTTATCATTAGCACTTTTCTATGCGCTTTTGCTCGCATTTTCAGAATTCATCCTCTTCGGACTATCTTACCTAATTGCTGCACTGATGACCACATTAGCACTTACCCTTTATTTCCGTGGAATTTTAAAGAACAAAGCTGCATATCTTTTAGGGATTTTTGTTGCTCTTTTCTACGCTATCAACTTCGTACTATTACAATTAGAAAACTTTGCTTTGTTATCTGGTACACTTATTTTATTTATGTTACTTTCCACAATAATGTATTTCACGCGAAACAGCAATATCGAAAAAGAGGAACAACCCCAAAAAGAGGCACTTCCTTAAACAAAAGCATAACCATAAACTTCAATAAAAAGGCACCCCAAACGGGTGCCTTTTTATTGAAGAACCTCCTAAAGATTGAAATCTTTGCATTCAAAAAAGTAGTATTTTTGCCGATTATAGCATTATGTTTAACATTATGAAAGAATCTATTATAAAATTACTATCCCTGCTACTTTTTATAGTAATTTCTTTTTGTACCCCACCTCTTTATGGGCATGAAAATCCTGGCCACAAATCGATTGCATTTATTAAGAATTTAGGTCAATGGGAAGAAGAAATTCGCTATAAAGCCAATTTGAATGGTGGTGCAGTATTTTTGGAAGAGCGATGTATAACATACGTTTTTTTAAATGGGAAAGAGTGGGAGCAATTTCATCAGCAAAAATTCAACAAAGAGATAAAACGATCACTCGTTAGCGCACATGCATACAAAGTTCATTTTAAAAATGCAAATGTTAATCCTGAATTTTCTGAAAAAGAGAAATATGAACATTATCACAACTATTTTTTAGGAAACAGCCCCAAAAGTTGGAGTAGTGAAGTTCCTCTTTTTAAGGAGATTATTTATAAAGAGCTCTATTCTGGCATTGATCTTTGTTACACTCAAGCCAACGGCACATTAAAGTATGAGTTTCATATTGCTGCTCACGCCAATCCCTCCGATATTGTTTTAGAATTTGAGGGAATAGACAAACTTTCTCTGCGAAAGGGAAATCTAATTATTCACACATCAGTTGGTGAGATTAGCGAGTTAGCACCTATTACCTTTCAAATTATTAATGGAGAAAAGCACTACATATCAAGTGAATACAAACTAACGAAGAATGAAATTCGCTTCAACATAGGGGATTATAATCCGAACTATCCACTAATTATAGATCCCACGCTTGTTTTCTCAACCTATACAGGTTCTACAGCTGACAATTGGGGATTTACGGCCACTTATGACAATGCAGGGAATGCCTTTGGCGGTGGAATTGCCTTTGCCACTGGCTATCCTACCTCAACAGGAGCGTACCAAATCAACTATGCTGGCGGTGCTTGTGATATTGCTGTTTCCAAATTCAACGCTTCGGGATCGCATCTACTTTTTTCCACTTATATCGGGGGAAATTTTTCCGAGCAGCCACATAGTTTGGTATGTAATCGAAATGGAGAGCTTTACATCTTTGGAACCACAAGTTCCTTTAATTTTCCAACAACTGTCAATGCCTTTCAAAACCAATTTCAAGGTGGTACAAACCTGAATTTGAGCAACTCCATTAATTATGGAAATGGAAGCGACATTGTTGTAGTAAAACTCAATAACACAGGCACACAACTTTTAGGCTCTACTTTTGTAGGCGGAAGCGGCAACGATGGACTTCTCACATCGGACATACAGCTTCGCAAGAACTATGCTGACGAGTGCCGTGGTGAAATTGTTTTGGATAAGAACAGTAATGTATATGTTGTATCGACGACCAACTCCACCAACTTTCCCACTACGGCAAATGCATTTAGCCCTCAAAACAATGGAAATATGCGCGAGGCAATTCTTTTTAAAATGAATTACAACCTAACCGATATGGTTTGGAGTACATATTTTGGTGGTTCAGGAATGGATGCAGGCTATAGTTTGAACATTTGTGATGACAATAGCATCTATTTCTGCGGTGGAACAACCTCCGAAAACCTTCCAACGCAATACCCCGCTTACCAAAATGTACAACCTGGTGGTGTTGATGGTTTTGTTGCTCACATCAGCAACGATGGCTCCACACTTCTTCACTCCACTTACTTAGGGCGTGCAAACTATGACCAAGCATACCTAGTAAAATGTGACAAACTAGGATTTCCTCATATTTATGGACAAACTGAAGATGACCAACAGAATTGGGTTATCAATGCACAATGGCACCAAGGAAATGGTCAATTTATCACAAAGATGCAACAGGATTTGAGCAGCATCGTATGGTCCACAGAATTTGGCACCAACAACTTTGGTCCTGACATTTCGCCGACAGCACTTTTGGTTGATTTATGCAATAAGATATACATGTCGGGTTGGGCATCTATCCGTATTAATGGATTTGGTGGTACTATTGGCTTACCCATAACTATAGATGCTTTACAAAACACCACTGATAACAACGACTACTACTTCATCTGCATCAGCGACGACGCCTCATCGTTAGAATATGCAACCTTTTTTGGAAGCGATAATGCCTTAGGTGGTGGAGACGAACACGTTGACGGAGGAACAAGTCGTTTTGACAGTAAGGGACGCATCTATCAGGCGGTGTGTGCGGGTTGTGGTGGGCACAGCAACTTCCCGACAACTGCTGGCGTTTGGTCGCAAACCAACAATAGTCACAACTGCAACTTGGCACTAATTAAGATGGATTTCAACCTACCTGTAGTTATTTCCGAATTTGACGCCTTAACAACCGATTGTGCTCCCACTACCATCAATTTCACCAATAACTCACAAGAGATTAGCAACAGCACAACATACCTTTGGGATTTTGGAGACGGGACCACCTCGACAGAAATCTCACCAGCCCACGCATACAACACACCTGGAACATACACCATAACCCTAATCGCGCAAGATGCTGGAAGTTGTAACTTTGCGGATACCATACAACAAGACATACTAATTTTGGGCAACACAACCCTAGAACTTGATACACTTTATATGTGCAACAATATGGCCTTGCAGATAGGGATTCCGCCAGCGCCGAGCGGTGTGGTAACCTATCAGTGGTCACCCAATATTGCAATGAACGATTCTACTATCTCCAACCCGTTTGTTGCTCCCACAGAGCCCACACTTTATACTTGTTACGTTTCCAATGGTATCTGCCACGATACCCTACAGCAATGGGTTTTTCCATCGGCAATACAATACACCTTGCCTTCCGAAATCTTCTGCTGCGTGGACTCATCCATCACTATCGATCCACAGATAGTTGCACCTGCTAATGCTACCTTCCAATGGTCAACAGATTTCAACTTTTCTAACACTTTAAACTCAGATCCTTACAATCCTATTCTGACCTATACTCCCTCAAATTCCGTAACTCCTTTATACTTAAAAATCAAAATTGGAGATTGCGAAGAAGTTGCTTCTGTTATTGTCAGAATTGAAGAGATAGAAGTAAATCTGCCCGAAACCGTTGTGAGTTGCTTTGAAGAATCGGTTCAGATTCCGTTAGAAACCAATAGTAGCAACTATACATATCAATGGTCTCCGGACGAGCATATTGTTTCTGGAGAGAACAGTGCTCAGCCTTGGATACTTCCGCCAACCACTATGACCTATACCGTTACTATCACTTCGGAGCACGGCTGTACCACTATAAAATCTATTATTGTAACCAAGCAAACAGGAACTTTTCCTACCACCATCGAAGCGTGGGCTTCTGAAAACGACATCTTCTATGGCGACACCATCACACTTTTCTGCACTACCTTTAATGATGGCTATGCATATCAATATACTTGGACACCTGACGAGAATTTGGATAATCCTGATGAAGCAACGACCACTGCACGTCCTACTCAAACTACCACATTTTTGGTTGAAGTAACTGACATTTTTGGCTGCAAGATGTGGGATACCGTATATGTAAAAGTAACAGAAAAATATTGTGGCGAACCCCTTATTTTCATTCCTAATGCATTTACGCCCAATGGAGATGGAAAAAATGACAAACTCTTTGTGCGCAGCGAAATAATTGAATCATTCACTTTCCGCATCTATAACCGTTGGGGAGAATTAATCTTTGAAACTCAAAATATAGAGGAGGGTTGGGACGGAAAATATAAGGGAAAAAACTGTCCTCCAGGCGTTTACGATTACTACTATGAAGGAGTTTGTATCGGAGAAAGTCATGCTAAGTATAAAACGAAAGGAAATATAACTCTAATTCGATAAATTGGTATTTTCCTTAAAAAAAGTTAATCATTATGCTATCTATACCATTTATTGTTACTTTTGCCAAAATTATCATCTAATAAAATCAACAAACTATGAAAAAAGCATTTTTAATTTTAGGTTTATGTGCTTCTGTAGCCATTCTTTCAACCTCTTGCAATAAAGAATGTCATTGCAAACAATGGCTTAACGACGAAGTTGTTAGTGAATACACTTTCAATAACGAAGAAGCTAATGTTAAATGTTCTTCTATGAACACAGTTATAACCATTGCAGGAGCCAAAACAGGTATTGAATGCCGTTAATTATAGATTTGGTTTCAAAAAAAGGTTGACTTCTATTTTAGTCAACCTTTTTTTATGTAAAAGAAATGGGAAATCATTATTGGATATTATACTCTTTAATCTTTCTATAGAGAGTTCTTTCCGAAATTCCCAACTCTTCGGCTGCCAATTTTCTTTTATTATTATGTTTTAGAAGAGCTTTTTGGATTAGTTCTTTCTCTACATCAATCAGCGACAAGGGATTTTCACACACAATAGTATCTTCTATTTCAATTTGATGTGAATCGGGTTCCACTTCCAACTCATAGCGAATAGGTTCCTCGTAGGGATTTTCGGACAAATCTATTCGAGAAGGGATCTCAATCTTTTTCGCAGGTTCATTTCTCATCTGCATCACCATATCCTTCAAATTTGCCACCTCTTTTTTAAGGTCACCTAAGAACTTAAATACCAATTCGCGTTCAAAAGCAGAAGTATCATTATTAGGGGCATCTTTAGAGAACAAGACGGGTAATCCAGCAGTTCTATGGGTATCGAGATAATGAGATAAAATTTCAGCATTAATTTCTCTATCTACCTCAATAATAGAAATTTGCTCTGTAATATTACGAAGTTGTCTAATATTTCCAGGCCAAGCAAAATTGGTTAATAATTCACGAGCATCAGCGGTCAACTGTATGGGTGGAAGGTTATTTTTTTCTGCAAAATCGATAGCAAAATTTTGGAAAAGTGGGAAAATATCCTCTTTACGCTCGCGCAATGCAGGAATATGAATTGGCACTGTATTTAAACGATAAAAGAGGTCTTCTCGAAATTGACCTCGGGCAATTTTTTCTCTTACATTCACATTAGTAGCAGCCACAACACGCACTTTGGTTTTCTGCACAGTTGAAGAACCTACCTTAATAAACTCACCATTTTCCAAAACGCGCAATAGGCGCACCTGTGTTGCCAAAGGTAAATCAGCGACCTCATCAAGGAAAATAGTTCCGCCATCAGCAACCTCAAAATATCCTTTACGCGCATCAATAGCACCCGTAAATGCGCCCTTTTCGTGTCCAAAAAGTTCAGAATCGATAGTTCCATCGGGAATTGCTCCACAATTCACTGCAATAAACTTTCCTCTTTTATGCTGACTATTTTCATGGATAATTTTGGAAAATACCTCTTTACCCACTCCGCTTTCTCCAGTAATCAATACAGAAAGGTCGGTAGGTGCCACCTGAATTGCTATATTAATTGCGCGGTCCAACATTGCGTCAAAACCCACAATACCAAATCGTTGTTTAATCTGTTGTATCTGTTGTTTATGTTGATTCATTATAATAAATTAGGCGCAGTGTTAACGAAAAACTCTTTATTTTATTGTTTGTGCAATACGCAAATAAATTTGAGCAGAATCGACCATTCCACGACGATTGAAGAGGTCAGCTTTTCCCAAATAAGCATCTCTCATTCGAGGATTATACTGGATACTTTTCGAAAACGCTTGTAGTGCGGCTGTCTCATTCTGCAACGCTACCAAAATCTTTCCATACAACATAAATAATTCTGAATCGAAAGGTGAAAATTGCAAAGCAGTTTCCGCCAACGCTTGAGCCTCATTCCACTTCTCTTGAATAATTAAAACTCTCAATTTCAGAATATAAGCCGTAACATTCTTGGCTTCTCTCTTTATGGCTTCATTGTAAACAGCTATTGCTTCATCATATTTTTGTAAATTTGCGTATGTCAATCCCATATACGCATACGCACTATAAAAATTGGGATCTAATTCTATTGCTTTCTGATAATAATAGAGCGAAGAATCATATTGTGCCGTTGCTCCATACACACTTCCTAAATTGAAATATCCATCTACAAAATGTGGATCTGACTGAATTGCAACAAGATAATGTTTCTTTGCCTCGTCATATTGTTGGCGCATAAAATAAAGTTTTGCAAGATTACTATTTACAGATGAAATTTCTGGCAACAGAGCTATAGATTTTTGCAAACAAAATTCTGCTGTATCGACGGCCGTTTGTGCTCCAATCTTCTCACTAATTCGCATATAAATTAAACCTAACTGTTCGTATGCCTGTGCATAATTAGGATAAATCTCAGTCGCTTTCCAAAATTGATTAGCTGCTTCACGAAGATATTTCAAATAATTTCGATCGTTACTTTGAACAACATTCAAACGAGTTTCTGCCATATTTTTCTCCTCATACTCTACAGCTTTGTCGTACAACGCCAATCCCCAATAGAGCCGCAGATGCGCGCTATTTTCAGACTTTTTCACGTCTGAGCCAAACAACGTATATTGGTCTTTCCATTCTGCTGCACGCACTACTGTAAGTGAAGAAAAACTAATCAGAACAGATAAAACAATAAAAGTCAATGATTTATTATATTTAATAAAAGAAACCTCTGCATCTTTTCTTTTGTAATTAAAAAGCTGATACATAGCGACTACAATGGCAATACAAAAAGCCAGAGAGGGGAAATAAAGGAAACGCTCTGCAAAGGAAGAACCAATTTTTACCACCAGATTACTATAAATACTCATCGTGATAATGAAGAAAAAGATAGCGTATGAAATTGGACTTTTCTCTCTAAATTTTAGAATTGCAAAGATAAAAAGTGCCAAATAGATAAGTAATGATAGCAAGGTTGAAAAATCAGCAAAAGTAGTTAATGGAAGCTGACTATATGAATAATCGCACACTAACGGATAGGGAATAAAAAGTAGTAATAGGTATTTACCAAGGAGAAAAATAGCTGTCGCCCAAGATGTTATCAGATTTTCGTCATAGAAGTAATTATCAACAATTGCAACGGACAAATCGCCCGTATAAGGTGATACATTGAGAATTTGCTGGCGCATAAACATAAAAAAAGCAGCAGCAATAACCATTGGTATCATAACGGTTATATAATCTTTAGCGCGCGCTTCGGTAAAGAAATAGAGGGTTAGCGGGAGCAATGCCAGCAAGGTTATAGCGTTCTCTTTGGTAAAGAGTGCTAGTAAATAGGAGAAAATCATTGCACACAAACAGAGCAATCTACGAAACTTTGTTGTAGCTGAAACCAACGACAACGAAGAAAGTAACGTAAGCATAACAAAAAGTACTGAAACAATCTCATCGCGACTTTTAATATTTGCAACCACTTCGGTATGAATAGGATGTGCAGCAAACAGAAGTGTAATAAGAAGAGGTATCCAAGGAGAATATTTTTTTAGAATCTTTCTTAAAAATGCGAAAATCAACACACAAGTGAGTGCATAATACAACGTATTCATAAGATGGTAAAAACCTGGCGATTCTGGCATCATCTCCCACTCCAAGGCAAACATCATCTGCGAAATTGGGCGATAGAGTTTATCGCTAAAAAATCCATTCCCATCGCGATAAGTATGTGTTAGAATATCTTTCCAACCTTCAACACCTGCTGTTACATACCTATTTTCAACAAACACACCATAATCATCAAGTACCCAACCATGATGGAATGTATTGGCATAAAGAAGAAAAGAGAAGAGAAAAATTGATATAACGGCAAGATAACTAAATCTCTTTTTCATCTGATTTTCTGGTGCACTATGCAATCCATTTACTTCCAACGGCTTAATATTCTTTCTTTTATTCATATTTACTGATTAAAAATTTGTTTCTACAATTACACGTTTTGCTGCTGTACGGGCATAAGCATTAGGATTACTCATCGATTCACACGTTATAGCAGGAAGGTTAAATTCCCCAGCATACGAAGCTTGCAAACGCAGCTTGATAATTTTAGTTCTATTTTTAGGAATTCCAAAATATGTCAGCACCATATCATCACGAATCTCCTGATAATCAAAATCTTTTTCTATTTTTTCTCTTTCAAGGAAGATATTTTCGTTATAAATTTCCCACCCTGAAGGAACCCTATAAGTTAGTGCCAAATCGGAGAAAGACTCTGAAGGATGAGTATTAGAAATTTTTATGTAGGCAAAGAAATCTGTTGACTTAGGCAATGACTCCACATCTATCTGATTTCCTTTTAAATCAGTATAGTTTACCTCAATTTTTAGGTTATTATTCACGGCAGGAAGAGTATCGATTAGTGGCTGTGCACGAGTAATTAAAGAAGCATAAAGTGTACCCTTTCCCCGATTTTTAAGTGTAATCACCCCCCTATTTTTCGCTCCTTTCAAAGATTTGTTCCAGATAGTCTTGGTACTATTTTCTACCGATTCAGCACCTTCAAATTGATAAGCAAAGCTCATTGTTCCGCTACTCTCTTCCGACAATTTTGCCAATGCCATCAGTGCCATCGCTGTTGAATAGGTATTAAAAATATCCTCTTGCAGCAAACGATTAGAAATTCGTTGCGCTTGTTTAAAAGCCAACTCTTTCTTTCCTATTAGCAACATCACCTCTAGTATCAAAGCTTCGTCACGCAAAGCAGAACCATAAGTGATACCGCCCCAATAGTTACTTACATTTGTGGGAAGATTGAAAGTGAGTTCCTGCGCAATATTTTTCATTCCGCTTGCGGCATAAGCACCCGCCAAACACCATTTGGCAACCGAAGATACTCCTTTTGCTTCGCGCATTCGATTCATAGCTGCTATATCAGAATTTTGTGCTAATGCCAATGTATAAAGTTGATAAGCACGAACTTCGTACGGATCAGCACTATTTTTCACGCGGCTCTTCTGATACTGAATCCAACGTTCCAGCACGTCAGCATCTACAGCAAATCCCTTCTCACGCGCTATCAACAAGAAATGTCCGATATAAGCAGTAACCCATGGATTTGCTTCTCTATCGCCTGCCCAATATACAAAACCACCATTTACGGCTTGGCGTGAATAGATTGTCTTTAATGCCTCCTTTACTCTTTGTTCTGCTAACTGCTGCTTATTAGCAGTGAGTGATTGTAAGGTTCCTATATAAAGCCATGGTACAATTTTCGATGTAATCTGTTCTGTACAACTATGTTGATAATTTTCCAAGAACTCCAAACGTCGTGTTAAATCGGGATTTGGCAAACGGGAAATTTGCAAACTCAACGAATTTGTTTCTTGAACACCAAACAAGTGATAAGCTAGTGTAGCACTACCTCCAGCCGTAATCAACTGATGAACCTGCTTTGTATAGTAAGGATTTGGATTGCGCACTTCTATCTCAATCTCTTCATGTGCTGTAAAGCCATCGGCGCTTGCTGTTATAATAACTTTTTCATTTCCAATAATATCTGACGATTTCAAATTAAAAAGCACAGTTTTATCACCCGTTTTCGCAAATTTCACATTTTGTGAATGGCTACCTACAATTTTTAGTTTTCCGGTTGTCTTTACACTCACTTTTACATCTTTTATCTGTTCTTCCATTGCAAAAACGTTAATCGGTAACTCTATAGATTCTTCAACGCTAATAACGCGTGGAAGTGTTGACAATAACATCAAAGGGGCTTTCACTTTTATATTTTGCTCTGCACTTCCATACGCACGCTCATCACCCAGTGCAACTACCATCACCCGGACATCACCAATATATTGTGGCAACGATATTTTATGGATATTTTCTCCGTTTGCTTTCAGTTCAAAAGGTCCCAAAAATTTAACCACAGGTTTAAAACGCGAAATTCCATTCTGTCCACGTTTTAATGCTTGGTCTCCTCCTACACTAAATAACGAACCATATTTTCCTGTAAATGAACCTATTACTTGGTCAAACATATCCCATGTTCTCACTCCTAAAGCTTCTTTAGCATTGAAATAGTTCCACGGATCAGGCGTTTGAAAATTTGTCAATCCTAATAATCCCTCATCAACAATTGCTAAGGTATAAGTCATTTTCTTACCACTCTTTTCCTTTACTTTTGCAGTAAAAACACTTTCGGGACGCACTATTTTCGGCACAGAAATTACAGGATTGAGAACGGTATTTTTATCGTGCACCATTATAGGTTTTACACCATACATCCTAATGGGATGGTCATTCACTGTTTGTGAATGTTTCTGTAATAAAATAATATGCACGTAAACATTGGGAGACATCTCTGCAGTGGCTTCAAAACTATAACTATTTTTCTCTGCTACATCGATCCACTCACGACGCAATACCTCTTGTCCGTTTTCGATGGTAACTAGAGCATAGCCTTCCGAAATCTCAGGAAGGAAAACCTCCACACGATCGCCAGGTGTATACTCTTGTTTATCAGTTGTAAAGGGAAGAATTTTGTATGCTGATGCTGACCCATTAGGAAACTCCAGAAATCCAGACCTTGAATCCACCGTAAAGACTCCACCTGTTGCATGCCCTCCCTTTCTATCCACAATATAGATTAGATAAGTACCAGCCTCTCCACTATCAGCACGAAATGGTACCACTGCCTTACCCTTTATTGTTCTCAACTTTCCGCTACAAACAGGTTCTGCAGAAGTTGCATTGATATAGGAACTAAATTCGCGATAATCATTTTCCCACCACCAACTCCAATCTGTTTTGTATATTTTATACTCCAATGAATCGGCATCTATTAATCTCCCTGACGGAGATGTAGTTACAATTTTAAAACGATGTTCTTTTTCCGAAGAGAGATCAAAAATCTGTCCCTCTTCATTTTTTAACTCAACACCCACATAACAATCGTATGGTGATATGATTGCAGTTTGCGAATGAATACTTGCATCACCACCCGCTTCAAAAACTCGGCAAACGAAGGTTGCGGTCAGTAAACCTGGAGCCTGCTTTCCTACAACATTTTCGATTGTAAATTGTGCATTTCCGTTTGGGTCCAAATTTGCATCAAACAGCATCTCATCAATTTGCATTTTTCGGAGAGTAGGATTATCAAAAACATATCTCTCAAAACCTTTAAAAGTCGTCTTCTGCGATTCGATATTGAGCTCCACTTTGGCTTTCAGGTTGCGTGCCACAGCTCCCGTCAGCCACTGTGAATGTAACTTTGCTGCTATAGGTTTACTCATATCCAAGAACTTTCCTTCGGGCAGCGCTAACTCCACCTTTAAACGATTAGGTTTTATAGCTTCCACTAATAACGATTTTGTAAAGGTAGAACTTCCTACTTTAACATACGCTTTCCACGTCCCCGTTTGTGCACTTGGTGCTGTTGGAACTGTAAAAACATACAACCCATTTAGGCTACTTGTAGCCATCTCTTTAAACATTAATTGGCCTAACGGATTATAGATTTCCATTGTAACAGGGTGATTTTCTGGAATTTTATCATTTTTATCTTGCAACATAAACGACAAAAACAACGTATCGCCAGGGCGCCACACCCCGCGCTCACCATAGATAAAACCTTTCAAGCCTTTCGACAACTGACTTCCGCCCACATCAAACCGACTTGTCGAATTGCTTTCTCCATCTACCAATTTCACATAATTTTTTTCCTGCTGATATTGTGCAACTGCAAACAGCGCTTTTCCCCTACTTTTCAATTGCACATAACCCTCTCTATCGGTTACCCCTTTTGCCAACTCTTGCAACTGAGAACTATACAACGTAACTTGCGCACCATGAATAGGTTTTGCTGTTAAAATATCGGTTACAAAAATCCAATGTTCATTCTGGTCATTCGATTTCACAATCATTCCAATGTTAGAAGCTAAAATCTGCGTAGAGGTTACCACATTTGTACGTTCCATATAATACGAAGCACACATCGGATTTTCCGTTTCACGCCAATTGTACTCCTGCCAATCAATTTCAATTCTATCATCAAAATAACCCATATAGCCGTTATTGAAATCCCAAGCAGCTTCATCAGATTCTGTCAACACACCGTTTTCTATCATCACCATTCCATTTTCACGCTCAAATTCCATCTTTTTCCCTCCATTAAATGGCTCCATTGCATACGATTGGTTGAAAGTAAAAATTACCTTGTATATTGCTCCCGATTCTTGGTTTATCAGCTTCTTCAAATCTAAAGAGTAATTTCCCCAACTCTGCGCATCGGTAGGCGCTAATCGAAGAGTTTGCTTATATACCAATCTTCCGTAACGTTTCAAATTATTCATTCTTCCCCATTGGTCCTCGCGCAGATAGGAAAGAATATTGTCTTCATAAACTTGAATTATCTGTACATCAACAGCTTTCAATGCTTTAGCCCGGAATGGCAATAGTAAACTATCAGAATTGGGAAGGATAAAACCATCGGAAAGGATCTCCACCTTAGGACCCTCTGCAAGCAGCGAAATCTGTTTCTCTACAGCTGAACTTAACACATGACCAACCGAACTTCGCAACTCCGCTGCCAACAATAGTTTCACTCGTTCTCTATTCTGCTTATCAAAAAAAAGCGTCAACCTATTTTCGTTGCGCTGAAAAATCGTTTCAATCTCAACTCCAAAATCATCTCTCAGCGTAACCAATCCTTCCAATACCTGATTCTCGGACAACGGCTCCGAAAAAGTCAACTCCACACCCATCTCCTGCTGATACACAACCTGCTCCGACAACAAGCAAAACTCACCAAGCTTTGGAATTTCCACCGTAATCGTTACCTCATCATCAATCCGTGCAAATTTTCCGTCAACAATAATTGTCAATGGTTGCGCTGTCGTCTGCTTTTCAATTTCAGGTATAACAAACTGATAACTATCACTTTCAGACATCTTCTCCAACTTTACTTCGAGCTTTTTCCCTAAAAATGAAGCCGCTATCATCTTCTCCACTTCCTCGTTTTCAACCCTGCTATTAAAATTAATTCTCCCTTTTACTTCTACAAAATTGGGATTTTCTGTCGTTACCAAAATCTGCTCTACTTGCGCATTAAAAGCCCGCTCTTGCACAAAAAAATCAAATTTAAATTGTTTTAATCTTTCTGGAACTTCCAATATCTTGCCTAATTCCAAAGTAGCCTGATATCTCTTTCCTGCGCGCAATGCTCCCGAATCGGGCGTAAAAACAAGCGTGCGCGGATTTTCCCATTTCAGTTCTCCCTTTAATCTCGGAGAAAATTTCAAAATCTTCTGTTTTTCTACCTTTTCTCGCCGCTCCTCCGAAATATTTTGCACAAACTCCACCCGTATTTCCGCATCTTCTTGCACCAATCCTCCCGTATAAGCACTGATATAAGGAATAAAATCCCGCATTTCTGTCCGACTATTATTACTTAATTTTAAGGACAATATAATTGCCACCAAAAGTATTATGGTAATTAAAAACGATTTTTTAATATATTTTACTTTCATAATCTTTTTCCATAATTAACGTACAAAATTAAACTTTTTTCATTTATCAGACAAAATATTTTTTTATTTGGGCGTGCCGGCTCTTCCTTCACACAAATCCGCCCGCTCGCCGTCGGGCTATCCGCTCAAATTTCGCGCCTCAATCTCCCACTTCAACCTACCTTAAATCTAAGTTCCAAGTTCTAAACTTGAAGTTCTAAATACTCAAACCGGCGCTCATAACCGCTTCTATCCCTCACGCAAACCTATTGCTTAATTGCTAACTCCGAAAACACAGAAATTCTCTTATAACAACGTATCCGCAGATTTTGATGAACAAAAAAAGTAAAAGGGCTGACATTACTGCCAGCCCTTACAAAAAATGATATTTAAGGGTTATCTCTTACGAATACATCTAATGCTTACGCCATCGCCCTTGCTAAGTTCGGTTTGGAGACCTTCTGCACAATAGTAGTTAATTTCTACTGTCGTTGCAGTTTCACTTCCTGAACTACTTAACGTTGTCCAGAAATAGGTCTTACCTAACAAACCTTCGTAGCGACTATGTGCTCCATTATAAAGACCTGCACCGTATGCATCAAAGCCTGAGAATGGTGGTTGACCTTCATAACCTGGTAACCAATAGAGATTGCTGCCATCTTTGGCGTGAGTTGCATCTCCACTATTCGCAATCATCAGCATATACTCATCAACTGTTGGTAATGCCCAACCTTCAGGACAAATACCTTGAACGTATGGTCTTCCAAGTGGATCTGTAGAGATAGAAGGTTCTGCATTATTATCACCTTCTGGAACTCGTACTGCAGTGTACCAAGTGTACAATTTGCCATAGATATTTTCTAACGAATCACTATCATTGTAATAGCGGAAATTATCTACAGGTGTTCCATCTGAATAATGTTCACTACGAGCATTTTCACCTGTCCAACATTGGCAGCCAATTCTTACGGATGAGTATCTGTAACCATCAAAGTCTGCAATAGAATCACCACAAGATGGGAATTGAATAACCACACTTTGTGTGCAGGTAAGTGCAGCACCACACTCATCGGTAGCAGTCCAAGTTACAATAGTAGTACCTTCTGGGAAGATATTACCCGCTGGAGCATCATTAGTGATAACTACATCCATTCCTGTCATATTGTTTACAAATTCAGGATAACCGATATTGACAAACTGTTCGCATTCGCTGTAAGATAAAACTACAGTGGTATCACGTGGACAAGTAAACTCAACATTGCCCGGAGTTGTAATTGATGGGCGAACAGTAATGAAGAAGTTGATAGAATCACCTTGGCAAC
>JAEZOU010000065.1 GCA_023413895.1 Bacteroidota bacterium
TTTCAACTCGTTTTTTGTCCATGTGCCGCTTGACGAATCCGGCCCGTTGCACGACAGATTCCATGTGTCATTAAGCGCAACCCCCTTTGGCGTTATCTTTATGTCGCCAGCCAAATCAACTGGTAGATAAAGATTTATGATATTTCTGGAGTGAACTGTCCGTTTCACATATTCAATCAATTCGTGATTCTTGAATTTTGCGAAACAGGAGTCAATATCCGCAGTGTATTTTGACTCGGGTGCGCGAGTGAAAGCGTTCTCGCCCGTAAGTCTCAACACGACGGTTGTAAGTTCGAATCTTTCATCTATCTTTGCGCTAATTTGGGCAAAAACGAAGTGGGTTTGTGCAACGAAGACGATTAACGCCAAATACTTCTTTAAAATTCCATGTTTCATATTTTCAGATATTTAATTTGATTAACAAAAACATCAAGGTGAGCTGACCCCACCTTGACGTTGCGAGCTTTTTATCTATCTATTCATGATAATTATTGGGGCATATTACCCAATAACCAGTCGAGCAGGTCTCTTTTTGTGCAGGTTCAGGACCTGTACAATAAAAATATTGACTATCACAAGAAAGTTTCATGGCGCAAGGTGCATAAGAATACTTTCTGCCACATGCTTCATAGATGGCTTCCGAACTGCAATTTTCACCATTGCCTACACCTCCCTTGATTCCTTTCAACCCATTTTCTGTTAATCTGCTTTTTTCAATTTCTTTTATGATTTTCATTTTTTTAGATTTTCAATTTAACATTTCGCCCATCTTGTTTCGCGGGGCGTTTCGCAAAGGAAGATCGTAACATTTTTTTGCTACTTTTTCCGTTGGTTCGTACTTTCTGTAAGAAACATGTTTTTCTTCAAGTTCACAATCATTTCGTCATTCAACAGGTTTTCTGTGTTTATACGCTTTGTTTTTAAGGTTTTCATATAATTGTACAACTCCTCATCCACTTCATTCAATGCGTTGGACAACGTATTATACAGGAATTTTCTGTTGTTTTGCTCCACAAAAAACGTGTATCGTGAAACTTTTATTGTTTGTTTATCTTTTTCATTATCATTATTTTGGTTGATTTATTTGGTTTCAAAAATCAAATCGTATGGGATAGCACCGAAATAGTCCAAGGCATCAGCAAAATCAGAGGTTATTTTTAAACCGTACTTGGTATTTTGCTTAAGAGGCTCTTTTAGAGGAATCACATACACATAGTCATTTTCCCAATACATGCTGCGCCAATCTACCACTGGAGGAAACGAAACATCTTCTACATCTACTTTTAGAATTCCACGCAGATGCTGCATGGGTTTAGAAAACTGTATTCTCACCTCATTCAAATTTGTTTCTACAACACTGTTCATCGCAGGATAGGTGGCCACCACACGAGGAATAAGCATATCGTATTTAGGAAAATAATAGTGTTCCATGTTTTCCACAACTTGCTCTAAAAACAGTTTGAGTTGCGGAATAAAAGTCTCAAAAGTAATATATTTTTCACGATTCGCATAAAACACATTCATATAACGTAACATATCCTCAAACCAAATAAATCCGTCATAAATCTGACTCCTTATCTTCTCTTTTATTTCAATGTCATTATAGATATTTTGAGAAACATAGTAGGAAAATTCACATAAACGGTTCGTTCCTTCATATAAGATGGCCGACGGGAGAGAATAGTATGATTTTTTAAGTTTGTCGCTTACCTTGAAAAACAATGTATCACAAATATCAGCAAACATCGTATCGTATTTAGCACACATCGGATTGGAGTAGTTGTGGCAAATTTCATGAATTAATACCATGAAAACGTTTTTATGTAAATAGGGGATACCAATACTGTCAATTAATACCCCTCCGAGCGCACAATTGTTATATTTACAAAAATTACGATCAGACCTATGAATGGCAAAATTGTGGTATCCGTTAGCTGGAACCAACCATATATTATCCATTTGATATGGAATACCAAAGAAATTTAGGAACCAACTTGTGTCAATTTTGGAAATAATGGAATCGAAAGCAGATTCAATGGCAGCATAAAAATCGGTGTGAGAACTATAAAACTTATGAAAGTGTGTATCTTTATAGAATTTATTGAGCAGACAGAGATATTCCTCTCGCTCTGAACGTGTCCAAATACGTTTAACAGGAAGAGTATCGTGCTGAACGAAAAGGGGGGTCCAATCATTTGTCCACATAATGCTATCAGAAGTGATTTTTATGTCGCTCGCCAATTCCACTGGTAGTGAAATATCTAAAATTGATTTGGAATACATCGTCTTTTTCACAAATTCTATGAGTTCATGATTCTTGTACGGCGAGAAATAGTCGTCAATATCGGCTATGTAGTTCGCTGGTGTGGAATGCACAAATGCTATGTCATCTGTCAATCGAAAAACAATACTGGTCAGTTCGAAACGTTCATCAACGCTACCTTTAGACTGAGCAAACGATATATTAACAATTGAGAAGCATATTATTGCAACAAGAAGAATTCTTTTGCTTAATTTTGAATCGATTTTATTCATAAATGCAATTTTTAAGAAATGGGTGCCAAACCAATAAGGTACAACATTAAAGTGAATATTTCCTATGCTGCCACAGGATCTATATGTTACTTCTTCTGAACATTGGTCGCCTGGATTAGTAGCACCACCTTTGATTCCTTTCAACCCATCTTCTGTCAATCTACTTTTTTCTATTTCTTTTATGATTTTCATAATTTTAATCGATTTACATTTAACACTTCGCCCATCTTGTTTCGCGGGGCGTTTCGCGAATGTTTTTTGTAGCATTATTTTTGCTACTTTTGCCGTTGGTTCGTACTTTCTGTAAGAAACATGTTTTTCTTCAAGTTCACAATCATTTCGTCATTCAACAGGTTTTCTGTGTTTATACGCTTTGTTTTTAAGGTTTTCATATAATTGTACAACTCATCATCTACCTCTGTCAATGCGTTGGACAACGTATTATACAGGAATTTTCTGTTGTTTTGCTCCACAAAAAATGTGTATCGTGAAACTTTTATTGTTTGTTTATCTTTTTTCATTATCATTATTTTGGTTGATTTATTTAGTTTCAAAAATTAAATCATAGTAGTTTTGCATTTTTAAATGATACGTGGCATCGGAAAACCATGTTTTTACTCGATAACCATATTTGCTGTCAGATTTCAAAGGCTCACGCAAAGGCATAACATAGGTGTAGGGGGTTGCCCAATGTATATTGTCTTTGTCAATTGGAAGTTGTAATATGTCGTCCTCTGGAATGATGCCTATTGAACTGATTTTTTGCATTGGTTTTGAGAATTGAGCTTTGTATTCTCGGTAATCAACATCATTAATGAAAATATCATTGGTTTCAATGTTGATATGAATCAATGGGTCCTCTTCATCGATACAAAGAAAATAATATTTAATATTGTTTTTTGTTAATAAG
>JAEZOU010000038.1 GCA_023413895.1 Bacteroidota bacterium
TTTGCAAAAGAAATTTAAGAACATTTAATTTTCCTATGAAAAGAGGTTTACCATACAACCATTTGCTTTATAGAAAGTCCAGAAATCCCACCATAGCGTTAATAAGTAGTTCATAATGTGCAAAAAGGAGGTAAACTATCACTATCGCTCCACCACTTCCCACCAATATCCAACGCACTACATCCAAGCGCATTACGAATCGTTCCAACATAGTATAACGCCTCAAACAAGATTCTAGCTTATTATTGGGCAATGGCAAAAGGTCGATTTGACGAATCACATCTTTCATAAACACCTCATTATCAGAAAATATAGGTGCATTTTCTTGTAAACGCTGTTTTATTTTATTTTTTGTACTCATTGACTAAAATTGTTTTTAGCTGTTTTCTCGCCCTAAAGAGAGTTACAGCAATAGTTGTTTCTGATAATTGGGTGATTTGATGAATCTCCCGTATATTTTTCTCCTCTAAATAATACAATACTACAATGGCTTTTGCTTGCTAGTGATAAACGCAATTATTCTTTTTCAACAACCTCCTTTTCTATCTCTTCTTGAAGAAACCTCTTAGATACAAAAAACATTATCAAAAATGCTATTCCAATGGTCAGCAACAATCCTCCGATCATAATCGGGTCGTTTTTCTGTTTACACAATCCATAAATTAGAATAAACACGCCTACTAATGAAGATAATGCACCATATTCTAAATGTTTAAGCACTTTTCTCTTGGTGCTTTTCTTCTCGACATTAAATGCACTAAAAATCTCTGTTACTCGCTTAGAATCAACATTTTCTCCTTTTTCAATCGCCATTGCAATAAGTTCACTTTGCTTATCAATTTGATGACGACGCATTTTAAGTTTGGCAATAAAGCCCCATAAAATCATGGCAGGGATTCCTCCAAAAATAAATACTACAGCTAACATCTCTTCTACATCAATTACAGTAAACATAATTCATTATTTTAATTAAACATTTATGTGAGTTGTCAGAATTTAAGTCTAAAATCAGGCTTTTTATCCATTAAACAAATCAACAACACAAAATATTACATGTACTAAAAAATATTTGAAGAAAATTTTATTCTATCGTACATCAAAATGATAAGAGATTAGATGATTTTCACAAACCACTTTGTAGGCTGATTCAATATTGGATACACATATCTTGTGGAATAAAAATATTGAGGAGTAGATATTAAAAAAAAATGTACTTTTGCCAACTGAAAATAAAGACACATAAAATATTAGTATAATGAAAAGAGATACACAAATTTTTGACCTTATCAAACAAGAACGTGAGCGTCAAACCAAAGGTATTGAGTTGATTGCTTCAGAAAACTTTGTTAGCGACCAAGTGATGGAAGCTATGGGTTCTGTATTAACAAACAAATATGCAGAAGGATATCCAACCAAACGTTATTATGGTGGATGTCAAATTGTTGACCAAACTGAACAATTGGCTATTGACCGTGCAAAAGAACTTTTCGGTGCAGAATGGGCAAACGTACAACCACACTCTGGCGCACAAGCTAATATGGCTGTATTGATGGCTTGCCTTAAACCTGGCGACACTTTTATGGGCTTAGACCTTTCTCATGGTGGTCACCTTTCACATGGTTCTCCAGTAAACTCTTCCGGTCTTCTTTACAAAGCTGTTGCTTACACCGTTGAAGAGGAAACTGGCGTAATCAACTACGACAAAATGGAAGAAGTTGCTCTTCGCACTCGTCCAAAATTGATTATCGGTGGTGCTTCTGCATACTCTCGCGATTGGGATTGGAAACGTATGCGCGAAATTGCTGACCAAGTGGGCGCAATTTTAATGGGTGACATCTCTCACCCTGCAGGTCTTATTGCTCGCGGCCTTTTGAATAACCCTGTGCCTTACTGCCACATCGTTACCACAACTACACACAAAACGTTACGCGGTCCTCGCGGCGGTCTTATCCTTATGGGTAAAGATTTCGACAACCCATGGGGCTACACCACTCCAAAAGGTGAAATCAAAAAGATGTCTCAAGTTCTCGATGGTATGGTATTCCCAGGAATCCAAGGTGGTCCACTTGAACACGTAATCGCTGCTAAAGCTGTTGCTTTCGGAGAAGCTCTTTCTGATGAATACTTACAATATATTAACCAAGTGAAGAAAAATGCTGAAGCTTTAGGAAAAGCTTTCATGAGCAGAGGTTACAAAGTAATCAGTGGTGGTACCGATAACCACTTATTACTCATCGACTTGAGAACCAAATTCCCTGATTTAACAGGTAAAAAAGTGGAAAACACCCTTGTTCAAGCTGACATCACACTTAACAAAAATATGGTTCCATTCGATTCTAGAACTCCATTCTCAACATCTGGTATCCGCGTAGGTACTCCTGCCGTTACTTCAAGAGGTTTGAAAGAGGAAGATATGGAAACTATCGTGGGCTTCATCGATGAAGTACTTTGCAACATCGACGACACTGCCGTTATTGAAAACGTTGCTAAGAAAGTAAACGCAATGATGGAAAATCGTCCACTTAACGTTTGGTAAAATATCGTTTACACTATAAAAAAGGCCGGCAAAACCGGTCTTTTTTTTTCCAAAAACTTCAGCATAATAATAACAAATAGACATCGTTTTGCAGATGAACAAATAAAAATCAAAAAAGATGAAGAAACTACTATTTTTTATTGTGGGTGTTATAACAATAATTTCATGCAACGAGCCCAACGAAATCAATTATGAACAAGAAATTTTAGGTCGGTGGGCTTGCGATTACATCGATGGTAAAGCCAATTCAACACAATCATTTCACATTATCCATTTTCAAGATAACAACAAACTACAATGGTCTGAAGGTATTGAAGCAGAAAATGGAAAAACTGATTGGCACAAACACCCTGCGTTCAGCTATAGAGTAACCGAAAACGTCATCACTTACGAAGGCCAAGACGCACAAGGAAATCTAATCAATGCCGAACTCTCCATCAACTCCATTACAGAAACTTCCCTAACCTACTACATCAAGAAACTAACCATCAACAACACCAATATCAGCGATAATAAATTATACAAATTAAAAAAAATAAGTTCAGAAAACTCTCAGTTAGAAGGAATTTGGTTTGGTAAAGAGGTAAGTCCTGCCACCCAAACGCACGACTACTATTGGCAATTTTTCAACGATGGAAAATTCGATTTCTACTACTACAACGAAGCCACAGGAAAATACAAAAAGGGCGATATGAACGGACATTATACCCATTACGGAGATATTATCATTATGCATAGCAATGCACCTATTATCGACAAAGAAAACTATAGTTACGACGCTTGGCATATTACGGAAAAAAGTGCAGAAAATATGCATTGGATGTGCAAAACTCACGATGGAACCAACGTTAGTTTTATGCTAACACATACTACAGAACTTCCTGAAATAGAGTAAAACTTTTACACATCACAATGCTTAAAAAAGTATGGAAAGATTTGATATTTTTCCATATTTTTTTATATTTTCGCAGGTTAAAAGCAATATAAGAAACACCTTTTTCACAACTCATAACATATTATAAACCAACTATTTAAAACAGATTTACTTTTAACAAAAAAGGAAAAACTAAACAAAAACTACCGCATCACAAAAAAAATTGGAGAAAAATCTAGTTTTTACGATAACAAAACAGATTCATTATGTTAGTTATAAATAAAGTTCAAGAGTTAGAAAAGATTCAAAAACGCCTTCACGAAGAGGGCAAATCAATTGGATTAGTTCCCACAATGGGAGCATTGCACAGCGGGCACTACTCATTATTGGAGCGCGCACGTCAAGAAAACGACATTGTGGTATGTTCTATTTTTGTTAACCCTGTTCAATTTAACAATGCAGAGGATTTAGAGAAGTACCCTCGCACCTTAGAGCAGGATTTGGCGTACATCGAAAAAGTTACCGATATTGTTTTCGCCCCTACTGTGGATGAAGTTTTTCCCACTCCACCTACTGAAAAATATAATTTTGGCGCATTAGAAACGGTTATGGAAGGAGCATTCCGACCAGGACATTTCAACGGCGTCGGCGTAATTGTAAAACGTCTTTTTGATTGGACACAACCCCACAGAGCATACTTCGGTGAAAAAGATTTTCAACAGTTGGCCATTATTCAAGAGTTAGTGCGCCAATATGCAATCAACATAGAGATTGTCCCCTGCCCTATCGTCCGCGAAGCCTCTGGATTAGCTCTTAGTTCCCGAAACGCACGCTTGTCGGAAGCAGACCGCACAACAGCTGCAAATATCCATCGAATTTTGGAAAGTTCCCGAAACTGCTCTACACTTCAGGAAACTCAACAATTTGTAGAAGAAGAGATTGCTAAAGTTCCTGAATTTACACTCGACTATTTCGCTATTGCCAACGCAAGAACCCTACAGCCCATAGAAAATTTTTCTGATGCGGAAACTGTTATCGGTTGTATTGCCGTTTTTATCGGTGGAGTAAGACTTATCGACAATGTCAAATATAAATAATAACACTCTAAAGATGCAAATTGAAGTATTAAAATCAAAAATTCATCAGGCAGTAGTTACTGAAGCAAATCTACAATATGTAGGTAGTATCACCATTGATGAAACATTGATGGAAGCCGCAAATCTTATTGAAAACGAAAAAGTTCAAGTACTCAACATCAACAATGGTGAGCGTTTAGAAACTTACGTTATCAAAGGCAAAAAAGATTCTGGCGTAATCTGCCTCAATGGTCCCGCTGCCCGCAAAGCGGCTATTGGCGATGTTGTAGTTATCATCTCCTACTGCGCAATGGATTTTGAAGAAGCTAAACATTTCAAACCTTGGATTGTTTTTCCGAAGAATAACAAATTAAAATAAAGAAATTATGTATAAACTCGTACTTATTAGACACGGACAAAGTGTTTGGAATCAAGAAAATAGATTTACAGGATGGACAGATGTAGATCTTTCAGAACGTGGTATTAACGAAGCTAAAGAAGCTGGAAAACGCCTCAAAGAAGCAGGATTAACATTCGAATTTGCCTACACTTCATACTTAAAAAGAGCTATCAAAACGCTCAATTATGTATTGGAAGAGATGGATCTTCTTTGGATTCCTGTTGAAAAAACTTGGCGCTTAAATGAAAAACATTATGGTTTCTTACAAGGAATGAATAAAAAAGAGATGGTTGATGAATATGGTAGCGAACAAGTTCAAATCTGGCGCCGCAGCTACGACATTGCACCACCCGCACTTCCTGAAGATGACGAAAGACACCCTATCAACAACCCAAGATATAAAAATATTGAAGATCCACAAGGACACCCTGGCACTGAATCATTGGCAGATACCACAGCTCGAATCATTCCATTGTGGGAAAATTCTATTCAAAAAGCATTACAAAAACACTCTCAAGTGTTAATTGCAGCTCACGGAAATAGTTTGAGAAGTATTTTGAAATACTTAAAAGGAATCTCTGACGAAGCAATTTCTCAAATCAACATTCCAACAGGTATTCCATACGTATTTGAATTAGATGAAAAATTCAATGTAATTAAAGACTACTATCTTGCTGATGAAGAAACACTTAAAAAATTGATGGAAGAGGTAGCCAACCAAACAAAAAAATAATTATGAATATCAATTTTTCCGAAGAGATGAGCGCAGCAATGGAGGAAGCTCGTAAAATAGCAGCCTCCTACAATTATGGTCAAATCTCTGCTGACCATCTATTTTGTGCTATTCTAAAAACTCCCAACCCCAATTCCACAACGTCTGTATGGGAAAAATATGGTATTAATACTGATGTTTTGCTGGAAAAAGTTGAAAAGATTATCAGCCAAAACGAAAATAAAGTACAAATTGCTCTCGAAGAGATTCCTCTTAATGAGCAAACAAACAATATTATTCGTCTTGCCTACCTAATCTCTAAAAATTGCCGTAGCAAAGATTTAGGTATGTTGCATTTTATCATTGCAATATTAAAAGAGAATCATAATAGCTATAATGTTTCTCAAACCCTACTTCGTCAAAGTGGTATCAATTATCAAGCCTTGATGGAGGATACCAAAAGTAGTGATATTGCTGAAAGGACCTCTCCTAAAGCTAAAACTTTTGATGATGACGAAGTGGAGGAAGATGACGATTTTTCACGTTTTTCTACTCAGCAACCGCGCGGCAATACACAAAATAGCGCAACTCCAATGATCGATTCTTTCGGAAAAGACTTAACACGCTATGCTCTCGATGGAAAGTTAGACCCTATTGTTGGTCGAGATAAAGAGTTGGAACGAATCGCTCAAATCCTCTGTCGCCGCAAAAAGAACAATCCCGTTCTCATTGGAGAACCAGGAGTGGGAAAATCTGCTATCGCCGAGGGATTAGCTCTTCGCATTACGCAAGGCAAAGTTCCTCGCACATTAATGTCGAAGCGAATTATCAGTTTAGATATCTCATCACTTGTGGCGGGAACTAAATATCGCGGACAGTTTGAAGAACGCGTGCGCACAATTTTGGAAGAGTTAGAAAAAAATCCACAGATTATTCTCTTTATCGACGAACTACATACCATTGTGGGGGCCGGTAGCTCCCCAGGCAGTTTAGACGCATCCAATATGTTTAAACCCGCTTTGGCTCGCGGCGAAATCCAATGTATCGGTGCTACTACTTTGGACGAATATCGTCAATATATCGAAAAAGATGGTGCTTTAGAACGTCGTTTTCAAAAAGTTTTGATGGATCCAACCACACCAGAAGAGACGTTAGAAATTCTTCAAAATATCAAAGATAGATATGAAGAACACCACTCCGTTCGCTATACCGACGAAGCACTGCAAGCTTGCGTTACATTGTCCTCAAGATATATCTCCGATCGTTGCCTTCCTGACAAAGCTATCGACGCACTTGATGAAGCTGGTTCACGCATCCACATCAAGAACATTAAAGTTCCTCAAGAGATGTTAGATGCTGAAAATCAAATCGAATTGCTGGAAAAACTCAAAAAAGAAGCAATCGCTAATAATGAGTTTAATGCAGCTGCAAACTATCGAGATGCTATTAAAAATGAAAACGAACGATTAGCAAAGATTCGCAAAGATTGGGAAACTGAAGAGCAAAATCGCCGAACTCCAGTTACAGAAGAGGACGTTGCGGAGGTAATTGCAATGATGACAGGCGTTCCCGTAAAACGAATTGCCAAAAATGAAGGAGAAAAATTGATGCAGATGGCTACTGAATTGGAAGGTAAAGTTATCGGACAAGATGAAGCTATCGTAAAAATTGCCAAAGCTATACGCAGAAATCGCGCCGGCCTTAAAGACCCAAACAAACCTATCGGTACATTTATCTTCCTCGGTCCTACTGGTGTCGGAAAAACATATCTTGCCAAAGTATTAGCTGAGTATCTTTTTGATTCTCAAGACGCAATGATTCGTATCGATATGAGTGAATATATGGAAAAACATACTATTTCTCGTCTTATCGGTGCGCCTCCAGGATATGTTGGCTACGAAGAAGGCGGACAGCTAACCGAAAAAGTGCGCCGTAAGCCTTACTCTATCGTACTACTTGACGAAATAGAAAAAGCTCATCAAGATGTTTACAATATCTTATTGCAAGTTTTTGATGATGGACAACTTACGGATGGAATTGGCAGAAAAGTTGACTTCAAAAACACCATTATCATTATGACTTCTAATATTGGCTCACGCGAATTAAAAGACTTCGGAACAGGCGTTGGCTTTAGCACCGATGCTACCATTGCCAACAAGCGAAAATTGGAACACGGCGTAATTGATGCTGCTTTGAAGAAAAACTTCTCACCAGAATTTCTCAACCGTATCGATGACACTATCTTCTTCAATAGTCTTACCAAAGAGGAGATTAAGAAAATTATCGACATCGAACTTGTAAAACTATTGAAACGAGTATCTGCATTAGGTTTAGAAGTAGAAATTACTGACAAAGCAAAAGATTTTCTCGTAGAAAAAGGATGGGACAGCAACTACGGCGCACGCCCTCTGAAACGTGCTATTCAAAAATATGTCGAAGATGTTCTTGCTGAAGAGATTCTTCTCCAAAAATTGGACAACAACAATAGTGTCATTTTAGATTATAATGACATAAAAGAGGAGATGGAAGTGATAAGTAAAGAGAAAAATTCTGAATTAACAGAAGGAGAAAAAGCCAACGCTCTTCCAGAACATTCTGATAATCAAAACGATGATTAATTTCAAAAAAAAGTCAAAATAGGCCTAAAAATTGAAAAAAAAATCATATTTTTGCACTCTCATTTATAAAGAGTGATTGGTCCCATAGCTCAGTTGGTTAGAGCAGCTGACTCATAATCAGCGGGTCCTTGGTTCGAGCCCGAGTGGGACCACAAAAAAGCCCTTATGCAAAACGTAAGGGTTTTTTTTGTCTTTATAAGACATTTCCACTAACTTATCAGAAAGAAAATGTTCTTTATAAAAGTAACTCCTCTTT
Organism: Bacteroidota bacterium; assembly: GCA_023413895.1. GTDB lineage: Bacteria > Bacteroidota > Bacteroidia > Bacteroidales > WCHB1-69 > JAEZOU01. Next base: position 8,473 of record JAEZOU010000038.1, read on the forward strand.
TTATTATCTTTGCACCCCGAAAAAGTTCCAGATAATTATGGGTAGAAATAAATTTTCACAACGAGAAATTGATATCATTCGCAAGTTATTGAGACGCAAAGTGGCAGGTAATCGCGGTGGGCAGAAAATGGTACGACACACCCTGCGCACCGTGTTCGACTTCAACATTTCAGACTTTAATGTACAAGGCAAAGCTTTCGGTCCACACGACCTTGACGAATGCGTGCGCCGCGGCAGAATACAAGTGCTTGACGAAGCAACAATAGAAGCGATGAAACTGCGCTACGCCGAGAAGAAACAACACGAAGAATCACTCAAACAAGCAGAAGCTATTGCTAACGGCGAA
>JAEZOU010000031.1 GCA_023413895.1 Bacteroidota bacterium
AAATTTTAGAGTGGAGAAGCAGAGGAAAGTTTAAATATGAGATACTGTCTGGCATTTTACCAAGCAAAATAAAAACGAGACTGAATCACGTAAATGGATGCAGCCTCAGTTTTATCAAAAAATAGGATTTATCCCTTTTAGTCTTGTAAAGAAAACACACTATTCGTGTGTTTTCTGTTTTATTGGATAACGTCCCAAGACGAAGTTTGTCAAATCAGTTTTAAGTATTTTACAAATTTTGTCGGCAACACCCTTGTCTTTTACACAATATCTTAAACATTTTCCCAAATAAACGCCATATCCATCTTTATATGGTTCTGTATATATATTGAAATTCTTATTGGGATTCCAAATAAAAGAATTGATTTCAACATCGGAAGAATAATTGTCAACGTATGCTTTAAGTTCATCGTATATTGCTTGGTGCAAAACACCACCAGTATGATATGCCACGTATAAAGAAATACGGTTAAATTCCGTCACTGTGTGTTCAATCTCTTTTGCAAATGTTTCTTGTATTTCAACTTCATAGTTGTTAATCGTAACATAGTTGTCACTATTATCACATACAAACAAAGCAACAATGTTGTCGCCTTTTGTTAATTTCGGACAAGGTACAATTATGTGAATAGCGTTGTTGCATAAAAACACATCAATTACCAAGTCGTTAATAACTTGAACTCCACGGCAAAGATTTTGATACTGGTTAATAATGTGACTCTCTTTGTGTAATCCCTTAAATTCCATACAACTAATAGAACATATACATATTATTTGAAAATGGAAACACAAAAAAACAACAGACCGAATCAAGTATTTGATGACGGAAAGGTATTCATAGGAGAATTGAAAACATATCAAGATGCAGAAAACCTCCCGTCCTTTTACGCTACAAAGCGTACGAACTATTTGGGTGTGACTATGGTTTTTGCTATTAGCAGAAATCCGCTACAAGACTAAAAGGGATAATTCCGTTTAAAATTGGTAAAACAATAAAATCTGGAGGGTAATTTATCCTCCAGATTTTATTGTTTCTTTTGGAAGTTATTATCGTATAATTCTTTAGTCGTTTTGGCGACCTAAAAAGATAGCGATGTAATAAAGTAAGGTTGCCAAAGAGGAAAGTGCTGCAACTACGTATGTGCGTGCTGCCCAGCGAAGGGCATCTTTAGCATAACTATTTTCGGTTGATGTACTCAATGTATGTGTATCACTTAACCATTGCAAAGCTCGATTAGATGCATTGTACTCAACAGGAAGAGTGATGAATGCAAAGATTGTGGTTAGTGCAAATAACCCGATTCCAATTAACAAAACAGTACTCCCGAAGGCCGTACCGAAAGAAAGAAGTAGAAGACCAGCCATCAAAATCCATTGAGACCAATTAGCACCAAATTGTACGATAGGTACCAATGTGGAGCGTAATGTTAGCCAATGATAGGCAGTAGCGTGTTGAACAGCGTGCCCGCATTCGTGTGCAGCAACAGCAGCTGCAGAAATACTACAACTATTGTAAACGCCTTCACTCAAATTTACAGTTTTGTTTGCAGGGTTGTAGTGGTCAGTCAACATCCCAGAAGTGGAAACAACTTTTACATCGTAAATTCCATTGTCTCTCAACATCTTTTCCGCTACATCTTTTCCTGTCATTCCTGAGGATAGACGGATTTGTGAATATTTGTTGAACTTAGACTTTAACGTTTGACTTACTATCAAACTTAAGCCCATAAATACAAAAAAAATTATCCAATAGCTCATATAAATAGTGATTTAATTATTATTCGACATTCGTTAACAAATAACTCTTTGTTTTGTTCAATTAAGAAGAATTTTTTTCTCTTTAATGGCTTTAAGAAAATCTCCTACAACAAAGCAGCTTCCTCCTATATATACTATATCATCGTTTTGTGCATTGAATTGGATAAGCGCAAAGGTTGCAGCAACTGAACTTCCTACCACGTAGTCTATGCCTTCTGCTTTAAACAGAGGTTCGAGTGCAGTTGGCGCAAGTGCACGTTCAATATCTGCTTGACAAAGGTAGTAGCTCGCATTTTTGGGCAAAAGTGGCAATATTGAATCGATATCTTTGTCGTTAACAAAACCGATAAGAAAATGAATTTTTCTGCACTTCATCTGACTGAGTTGCTGCATCGTATTGCGTAGTCCTTCTGGATTATGTCCTACATCACAAATGATAAGTGGTTTATCACTAATAATTTGCCATCTTCCCAGTAGATGTGTGTTATGAATTACATGCTCAATGGCTGGCCGTATAGGGAATGTTGAAAGTTGGAAATATTGGTTAATAAAGGGAATGGAAGCCAAAAATGTTTTTAGATTTTTTAATTCATATAAGCCAGGTAGCGGAAATTTAGCATTTTCTATCCAAAGTTGTTTATCTTTATAGATGTTAAGTAGAAAATTAGATAAGTTTTCTTGCAGTAGTTTTATTTCAATGGTATCGGTAAGAGTCAATTTTGTGCTGTTTTTTGATGCTATCTGCTCAAAAACAGGCAAAGTTTCTTCGTTGTATTCACCAATTACAACAGGCGTATTAGGCTTGATTATGCCACCTTTCTCAAAAGCAATTTTAGCGCATGTGTCACCTAACATCTGAGTGTGCTCTAAGGAGATGTTTGTAATGATAGAAAGAAATGGATGGACTATGTTAGTTGCATCAAGGCGACCGCCCAAGCCTACTTCGATAATGGCTACATCAACCTTTTGTTTGGCAAAGTAGTCAAAAGCTAAAATGGTTGTTAACTCAAAAAACGAGGGTTGAATTTGTTTTAATTCGGCATCGTAATGTTCAAAAAAATGAATTACATTTTCTTCAGAAATCTCTTTCCCATTAATTTTTATCCTTTCCCGAAAATCAATAAGATGCGGCGATGTGAAAAGTCCTGTTTTAAGTCCTAATTCCTGACAATAGGAAGCTAATAAGTGGGCAACAGAACCTTTTCCGTTAGTTCCTGCGATATGGATAATTGGGAATTTGTTCTCAGGATTGTTAGTTATTGTTGCCAAAGCTTCAATATTTTCCAATCCCTCTTTATAGGCACTGCTTCCCACGCGATGATACATGGGGAATGCTTTAAAGATATAGCTTAAAATCTTTTCGTATTGTGACATTAGCGTTTAAAGATAATAACACGTAGTTCCTCTTTGCCAGGTGCATACTTGGCAGTTCTTGCTCTTGAGACACAATTATTCAGAATGTTTCTATCTGTAATAGTTGTTGGGTATTTTGCGTTAGAGATTACCTTAGCATCAATCACATCGCCAGCTTCGTTTACGTGTACTTCAACGAAAACTACCCCGTTTCTATCTTTCAAGGAAACATCTGGCATGTGATGATAACCTCTTCCTCCTGTTCCATATCCTAAGCCACCGCCCGATCCGGAACCTGTTCCAGGGCCGAGACCATCACCGCGCCCAGAACCTGAGCCAGTGCCTGAACCTCCACCAGAGCCGCCACCGGAGCCTGGTCGGAAAAGAGCATTTTCGTTAACTTTGGGTTTTGTGTCAGCAGCCTCTTTTATAGGTGAAGAGGACGCTGCAGGAGCATCTTCAAAATCTTGGGTTGCCACATGTTCGCCAGAAGGTTGAGGAGTACGTGTGGGAGTTGGAGCACTTTCGTTTCCGCCACCACCGCCACCGCCCGTATCAAAGTCGAGTTCAATGATTATACTTTTCTTCGGTTGTGGAGGTGGATTCTGATGTTCCATTCCACAGAAAAAGAGAATAAGTAAGATTACAGACATTGAAAAAACTGTAATTGTAGATGCTATTGCTTTGTGCTTATTTTCTTGATTCATATCTATTTAGGCTCAATTGCCATGATGATTTTGTATTTTTGTCCTTCCGATAAACCTTCGTTAAGTAGGTTCAATACATCCATTAATGCTACGATATGTTCAACGGTTACGTCTTTATCGGCACGAAGTGTGACGAACTTTCTCTCGGCAGTGTCTTCCGCTGCTAGTCCTTGTAATACTGGTAACAACTCTTCGTACGGAACGGGGGCTGCTTTAGCATTTTCAGGGTTCACGTAGTAGTTGTTCTCTTTATCAATATATACTTCAATGTTTCGAGATGCTAACTGTTTGTCTGAATTGCTTTTGGGAAGGGTAATGTTGATGGCATTCGGGGCAACTAATGTAGAGGTAATCATAAAGAAAATCAGTAAGAGAAACACCAAATCTGACATAGATGAGGAGTTAAACTCTACTTGTCTTTTATTTTGCAAATTTATAGCCATAGTCAAATAATTAAATAAACTGATTATACGGGTTCATGGAGAAGATCCATAAATTCAGTAGTTTTTGCTTCAAGCACATACACTACATTCGCAATTCTTGCTACAAGAATATTGTAAAAAATATATGCGATAATACCTACAATTAAACCACCAATAGTGGTAATCATTGCTGTATAAATACCTGCAGATAAATCAGCAATATTCAAGTTGTTAGGATTTGCTGCCATATTGTGAAAAGCAATAACCATACCCACAACGGTTCCCAAGAAACCAATCATCGGGCCCACGCCAGAGATTGTTGCCAAACTCGCAACTTTTTTCTCAAGACGTTGCACTTCCAGTTTGCCTTCATTTTCAATCGCAGCAGAGATATCATTCAAAGGACGACCAATACGACTAATCCCTTTTTCAATCATTCTTGCTAAAGGGGTGTTGTTGCCTTTGCATAATGAAAGTGCAGATTCTATTTTCCCATTCAGAATAAAATCACGAATATTATTCATAAAGTTATATTCCTCTTTGGCAGCTTTATTTAAAGTAAGAAGACGTTCTACAAAAACATAGATAGCGTACGCCAGCATCAGCATAAGAGGAATCATAATCCAAATACTGCTTGGATCAAAGACTAAATCCATTATTCTTAATTTCTCAACAACCACTTCTTGAGTGGCAATTTCTGTCCCTGCAACCACATCTGTGGAGGAGATGTTTAATAAATAACCAGTTCTCATAATCTACATATAAATTTTAGCAAAAATAACACTAACAATGCGATTTTATTATTCATTTTACCATATTTTTCAAACATTAGTTTGTTAATATTCTTTCAATAGAACGAATGAAAAAGCCTGAAAATTATATATTTTTGGCATCAATCTATATTTAATTCAAACTTATCAAATCTAATTACTTAATTTTGTCTTTAGCTTCTTTTGTGAGTGAATTTGTGCGAAAAAGTGAAGTTTGCATTTTGAAAAAATGGTTGTGATGAGTGAAAAAAAGTATGGGAAAATTGTAAATAAATGGAGAAAATGAGAATCGTTAATGCGCAATTTAATACAAGCAAAAAAAGAAAATCAACAAAGCCTAAATCCTCAAAGCGTTCGATGAAGTTAGTAACGATGAGGAAGGAAACAAAGAAAACTACATCACCTTCTAAAAATAGTAAGAAGAAAAAAAATAGTACACATAAGTTTGATTTTGTTTCGTTTCTTAGATTTTTTGCTTCTCCTAAAATGATTCAAATTTATGGGATTGTAATGATTATCTTCTCAATTATCTGGTTTATCTCTATCTTCTCTTCCTATTTCCATTTTGCAAGCGATAGTACTCATATCACTTCAGATGCGGGTGAAGAAACAAAGAATTTGATTGGTAATTTCGGGACCTATCTCGCTTACTATACGGTTTCCTATTCTTTCGGTTTTTTTAGTATCGGATTGCCATTTTTGTTTTTCTTATATGGTGCGCGAATCTGTTTTAAACGCAATCTGTTACCTATAGGTAGTACAACTTTGAAGGTTGTTTGCTCAATGGCTTGGCTGTCGGTAACATTCGGTTGCTTTTTGGCAGGGAAAGAGTATGAGTTTGTATCAGGAACTTTTGGAAATCATATTTCGCAACTCCTTATAAATAGTGTTCAACCATGGGGGACTTCGCTTATTTTGTTAGGGCTATTTCTAATCATATTAATACTCTGTTTCAATTTCTCAATTGTTGCTACTATCGACAAAATCTCTGAAATGCGTGCTGAAAATAATGAAAAAGAGGAGAAAAAAAGTGGTGTGAAGAGCAAGGAAAATTTCTGGAAAAGATTGTTTAAAAAGGAACAGAAAAGAGAGTATAAAAAGAGTGTTGCAGCGGAAAAAACGACAGAAATTTTTACGCCAGCAGCTCCAGAGGATACTCAGATGGGAGAACTTTATATCCAAAACCTCAATGGGTTATCTAAAGAGTACGATAGTAATATTCCTAATTTGGACGAGATTCCTGATATTGATGAACAGAATGTGTCATTCACCATTCTTAATCCTGAACCTGAGCAGAAATCAGAAGAGGTTATTGATGATTCTGATTGGTCTGTAGAGCCTTTGGCAGAATTGCCTGAAGAGCAACCTGCAGATGTTGCCCTTCCGTTAGAGGATTATGATCCGCATTTAGATCTTTCAATGTATCAATTTCCACCTGTTGATTTATTAACTCTATATGAATCAAAAGATATTGATAATCAGTTGATAAAGAAGGAATTGAATGAAAATGCGTACAAGATTCAAACTACATTGAAAAATTTTGGTATTCCGATTAAGGATATTTACGTTACAATGGGGCCAACGGTAACCTTGTATGAAATTATCCCAGAAGATGGAATCCGTATTAGTAAAATCAAAAATTTGGAAGATGATATTGCGTTGCAACTCGCAGCATTGGGCATTCGTATCATCGCCCCAATTCCAGGTAAAGGAACTGTTGGTATTGAGGTGCCTAATAAAAACGCTAAGATTGTTTCTATGCGAGAAATTATCACTTCGGATAAGTTCCAAAATAATAAATTTGATCTTCCTATTGGATTAGGAAAAACAATTAGTAATGAGCCATTAGTGGTAGATTTGGCAAAAATGCCACACCTTTTGATGGCAGGAGCTACGGGACAAGGTAAATCTGTTGGTTTGAATGCAATTATTACGTCATTACTTTATAAGAAACACCCTTCAGAACTTAAGTTTGTTCTTGTTGACCCGAAGAAAGTGGAGTTTACACTCTATTCTATTATAGAAAAACACTATTTGGCAAAAATTCCAAATGCAGAAAAACCCATTATCACCGATGTTAAAAAGGTGGTAGAGACACTGAATTCGCTCTGTGTTGAGATGGATGCTCGGTACGATCTTTTAGAAACAGCTAAGGTCCGCAATATCAAAGAGTATAATGCAAAATTCTGTACACGTAAACTCTCTCCAGCATTAGGTCATCGTTACTTGCCTTATATCGTGTTGGTTATTGATGAGTTTGGAGATTTAATTATGACGGCAGGTCGCGAGGTGGAAACTCCAATAGCCCGTTTGGCACAGTTGGCACGCGCTGTTGGTATTCACCTAATTATTGCAACTCAACGTCCATCTGTTAATATTATCACAGGAACCATTAAAGCGAACTTCCCCGCTCGTATTGCTTTCCGTGTAACTTCAATAGTAGATTCCCGAACCATTTTGGATAGTAAGGGTGCTCACCAATTAGTAGGGAAAGGCGATATGCTGCTCTCAACAGGTAGTGATATGATTCGGTTACAGTGTGCTTTTGTTGATACGCCTGAAGTGGAAAAAATTACGCAACATATTGAAGAACAACAGTCCTATCCAGAAGCATTTGAACTTCCTGAATATATTTTAGATGATAAAGGAGGTGGGGGAGTTGATGAGGATTTTGCCAATACCGATGAAATCGATGCTATGTTTATGGATGCCGCTCGCTTAATTGTTGAAACACAGTCTGGTTCTACTTCTTTAATCCAACGTAAACTGAAGTTGGGATATGCGCGTTCCGGTAGAATTATGGACCAATTAGAGGAGTTCGGTATTGTTGGTCCATCAGTGGGTAGTAAAGTGCGTGAGGTGAAAGTGAAAACGATGGAAGAGTTGAATAATATTTTTGTTAGAATGGGACTTTTTAATAACTAACTTTTGTAAATTTGCACCATTAAACATATACAACTTTTTCCTATCATTAAATAAAAAATATTACGATGAAAAAGCTGATTTCTTTAATTCTTATTATTATCATTTGCACCACTACATACGCACAAAATAGCGTTGATACAGACCAAGGTGCGACTTCAATTTTGCGTAAAATGGCAACTCAATACAATGCCTATTCCTCAATGCAATTTAATTTTACAGTGAAAGTTGTTAAGGATAAAAAAACACTTGATACTTTCCAAGGAGAACTCAAAGTTAAGAAAAATAAATACACTATGTTTTTAGAAGAACAAAAAGTGTATTGTGATGGTGTTAATCTTTGGAATTATCAAAAAGAGAGTAACGAAGTTTCGATTTTTTCCTTTGAAGAGGGTGATGAACCTATTTTTCATCCCAAAATCTTAATTAATTGGGAGAAGAATTTTAGAGCACAGTTTATTAGAGAATTAGCGGAAAACAATAAGATGTTATATGTTGTTGATTTACTACCACTACAATCTCAATCTTACTACAAAATTAGAGCATATATCAACAAAAGTAACCATCAAATAGTGCGTTTTGAAATGTATGACAAGAACAATAGTATTTCAACTCTATCTGTCGATAAATTTGTTGTTAATAAGCCTATAGAAGACTCTCTATTTATCTTCAACGCAACACAATATCCCAATGTATTCATTAATGATATGCGCTAAATGAAATTTCTAATCTCTTTCTCAATTTTTTTGCTTCCTTTTCTCTTTTTTGCTTGTAGTTCCACCAAGAATCTCGGGGAAAATGAGTATATGCTGACCAAAAATAGTGTTGAGATTGTAGATTATAAAGGCGAAGAATTTGATAAATTGGATAACTATGTGCGCCCGATTCCTAATAAGAAATTTATGGGGATTTTTCCCATAAAAACTGCGATTTATGGTCGTTTTCAACCTAAAGAACTTCGTGATGGTACAATAAAAGACACTAAGTTTAACCAGTGGATGCGCAAAAAAGGGGAAGCTCCCGTATTGTACGATACGAATAATGTGGTTTATTCTATCAATCAGTTGAAGATGGCAATGTTTAAAAAGGGATATTACAATGCTACGGTTACTCCTATTGTAGAACGTAATCAGAAGAAGAAAGTACAGGTTTTGTATAGCTTGAATATTGGTAACCCATATTATATCAGAGAGATAGAATATATTATAGATATCCAACAATACAAAAGAATTGTGCTGGGAGATACAGTAAATGCATTAGTGAAAGTGGGCGACCGCTACGACGAAGAGTTGTTATCGGAAGAACGAGAACGTATTATTGCTAATATCCGCAATCAAGGTTACTTTTATGTTTCGAACTCAATCATCACTATTGAGATTGATTCTAATAATTCGCATAAATTTCTAACTGTTGATGGAAATCCTACGGTTTCTGTTTCTATTTTGCTTAATTTTAATGAGATTTCTGATCCAGAAATCAAAAAGAAATTTGAATATAAGTATCATTTTAATAAGGTGTTTGTCTATACTAATTACGATGTTAGTTTTGAACGAGATATTGCTATTGATTCTACGCGATTTTTTTCGGTACGTGATAAAAGTGATCCAACGGTTTACACTTTCTTGTCGCCATATACTGAACGCCGCTTCAATAAAAATAGAAAGTTAATTAAAGACTTCAACTATAGAGTGATAGCCACTGCCATTCAAACTAAGAAAGGTGAACCTTATTCGCAACTTTCATACGACCTTTCTTATAAAAAGCTTCGTGCGTTGAAAAATTTTAGTATTATTAATATCAGTTTTGATGAAGATTTGAGTCAGATTGATACTATTAATAAGACAGGAGTATTGAATGCAGTTTATAAATTGACCCGCAATAAGCAGCACGGGATCTCTGCCGTAGCTGAAGTTCGTAGCGATCGAAGTAATCTATCATTTACCTATACGAACAAAAATATCTTCAAAGGTGCAGAGTATATGAATATTAATGCCTACGGCGGAATTTATTATTATAATTGGTTGAATAGTAGATTAAAAGGAGGGACATACGACTACCTAACTTACGGAGAATTTGGAGGAAGTATCTCCTTTGATTTTCCAAGGTTGATATTTTTTAAGCGTATGCAAAAGGAAAATGCATTAAATTACAATACATCGTTGAAATTTGGTACAAGTTATTCACAGCTGTTTTCTCGTTTGATGTTGTTTGCAAATATGACTTATCGTTGGAGTCCAAGTTCATCTTTAAGCCATTCCATCTCTCCAATTGACATTAATACCATTGATACGCGTGGTTCGCGGAATAGCTATATCATTGCAGAATATCCAGAATCTTATCAACGTAAATTTGCAAAATTCTTTCTTCTGAATTGTAACTATACGTTGAATTATACTCATCCCGTAAAAAATAAAAAAAATGATTTTCGAATCTCCTTATCTGCGGAATCGTCAGGTGCACTGCTTACAGGATTGAATAAGATAACTAATAAAGATGAGAAGTGGGAACTCTTTAATAATTATCAATATACAACCTACGAAAAGTTTGATATTACTCTTCGTTATAGTCATAGTTTCAATCCCAAAAACATATTCCTTACACGTTTTAACTTTGGAGTCGCGGTTCCTTTTACACGCGGTAGTGTTATACCGTTTGAGAAAAGTTTCTTTGTAGGCGGCTCTAATAGTATGCGCGGTTGGACTTTCCGTTCCTTAGGTCCTGGTAGCTACTATGCAGAAAACTATTTTGAATGCTCTGGAGATATTAAAATTGAATTAAATTTAGAATATCAAGGAACACTCTACAAAGCATTGAAGTATGCTATATTTACAGATGTGGGAAATATTTGGTTGTCATCTCAATACGAAGGAATGCCCAATGCTGAATTTCGCTTTAATAGATTCTACAAAGAGTTAGGATTCTGTGTGGGCGCAGGATTACGTATTGATCTCGGGTTCTTCATCATCAGGCTTGATTATGGCGTTCCTATTTACGACCCCTCTATTCCTGAAGGAAATCGTTGGATACAGAGAAGTTGGTTAGACAATAAATGGTGGAAATGGAGTCAAGGATTACAATTTGGAATTGGTCATGCTTTCTAAGTCAACTTTTGTACAATTGTTTTCACAAGAAATACCTCACCAATTGACTAATGGGCAGCGTGAGGCAATAATGCATATCACGGAGTTTTTATATCGTCGCGACCCAGCACAACTCTTTGTTTTAAAAGGATATGCCGGAACGGGAAAGACTACATTAGTGAGTGCTTTGGTGCGTACATTTCATCGTTTACAAAAGAAAACGGTACTTTTAGCCCCCACTGGCCGAGCTGCAAAAGTATTTGCTGCTTATTCAGGATCTAAGGCCTTTACATTGCATAAACATCTTTATAATCTTGTTCAAAATGAAGAAGGTACACATATTTCGCGAAAACGAAATAAAAATCACCATACGCTTTTTATCGTTGATGAAGTTTCGATGATACCTATAGGTGCCAATGGCGAGAATTGGGGCGATCGAGATCTTTTAGCGGATCTTATTGATTATGTTTTTGAAGGTGAGGGAAACAAACTTCTTTTTATTGGTGATGACGCACAGTTGCCCCCAGTATTTTCGGAAGAGAGTCCTGCTTTAGAACTCGATTATCTTCGCTCCTCCTTTTCATTAAATGCTGAGAGCTACCAACTTACAGAAGTAGTTCGCCAAACACATGATTCAGGAATTCTATTTAATGCCACAGCTTTACGAACAAAAATAGAGCAAAATGATTATTCGCTTCCTCTATTTTGGGAAACAGATTTTCCTGATTTTCATCGACTTTCTAGTATTGATTTGGAGGATAAGATTAATGAACTCTATAGCCGTCAAGAGCCAGAAGAAACAGTTATTATTACGCGCTCCAATAAACGTGCTAATATATTCAATCAAGAGATTAGAAATAGAGTGTTTTTTCGAGATAATGAGATTGCCTCAGGTGATTTTTTGATGATTGTAAAAAATAACTATAATTGGGTGGAGAAAAACTCCTCGATAGGATTTTTAGCTAATGGTGAGCTGATAGAAGTGCTTGCTGTTAGAAAACGTGAAGAACTATATGGATTTCATTTTGCTGATGTTTCGGTTCGCTTTTGTGATTATCCAGACTATTCGGAGATGGAGATTAAAATTTTATTAGAAACCCTAGGCAGCGAAGGTGCTGCATTGTCGAAAGATCAGCAACGACAATTGTATATGGAAGTTGCTAGAGATTACGAGGATATTGCAGATAAAAGAATTCGCGCACTGAAAATGCGGGGAAATCCCTACCTTAATGCTGTGCAAGTAAAGTTTGCGTATGCGCTTACTTGTCACAAAACGCAAGGCGGCCAATGGGCAAATACCTGTATAGACTTAAACTATTTTTCAGAAGACCAACTGAATAAGGAGACTTTTCGTTGGCTTTATACTGCGCTGACGAGAACCACGGAACAGGTTTATCTAATTAACTTTCCTGATCAATTTTTTGAAAAATAAATACGAATGAAACAGATATATTTAGCAGGCGGTTGCTTTTGGGGTACGCAACATTTTTTCAAACAAATTAATGGCGTTACGAATACAGAAGTTGGATATGCCAATGGTAATCTCCCTTTTCCTACCTACGAACAGGTTTATACCGACCAAACAGGTTATGCTGAAACCGTTCTTATTGAGTATGATCCAACTCAAATCACGTTAGAAGAAATTCTGAATCTTTATTTTCTCACCATCGATCCAACATCATTAAATAGACAAGGTGGTGACGTTGGAACTCGTTATAGGACAGGAATTTATTTTACTGATGAAGCTGATTTGTCTTTGATTCAAGAAGTTTATCACTGCATTGAGCAGAAGGTGGGTGAGCCTTTGGTTGTGGAACTATTGCCTTTGCAAAATTTTTATCCGGCCGAACTCTACCATCAAGATTATTTGGATAAAAATCCTGAAGGTTATTGCCATATTCCCCACGAGTTGATAGATTTTGTAAAGAAGTGTAAGGGTAGGGAGGAGAGTAATTAGTGTTATTGAACTGTGGATGATGGATAAACATATTTTTCGTAAGTTATTCCAACAACTTTATTCAGGAGTTTTTATATTTGTTTACATCAATTTTTATTAGGTAAAAATTCACGATATTTTACCGCAAGCTTCCATTCAAAGGACACTTCGTTTAGTTTATTGTTAAGATTTTTGATAGTGGAACTTTGCTATTGATCTGTTCAAGTTTTTAAGCTAGATAAGTCTATTGCCGATGTAAAATAACTCCAATGCAAGTGCCCTAAGAGGAGAGTCTGCACTAATTACTTGTTCTCGTAAATTTTTCGGATAGTGAGAATTGTCAACTTTAAGATAATCCACTTTGTCGTTAAAGATAGTCCGGTACAAATATGGTACAAAATTCCCGACATTTCTTCGGGCACATCTAGTTCCCCAAAAAAGAAAAAGTGTGATACAACTTTGTCCATTGTACCTCACAATTGCTTGGTTTTCCTGACACATCCAGTCCGGAAAGCAATAAAAAACGGGTGCTGAAATCTATCCAGTACCCGTTTTTTATTTAGTGTATTTCAGTGTTTTATTTCACTTCTTCGAAGTCAACATCTTGTACTTCTTGGTTATTACCTTTGGAAGCACCGCCTTGAGGACCTTGTGCGCCAGCACCAGGATTTGCACCTGTAAATGGGTCTTGCGCTTGTGCTCCGCCACCATTAGCAGCATACATCTTTTGTGATGCAGCTTGCCATGCAGCTTGGAGTTCGTTGGTGGCAGCATCCATACCTGCAAAGTCTTTGGCATCGTGTGCTGTCTTGAGTTTTGCTGCAGCAGCTTCGATTTGTGCTTTGTCTTCAGCAGGAACTTTGTCACCAAACTCTTTGAGTTGTTTTTCAGTGTTAAATACTAATGAGTCAGCCGCGTTTAGTTTGTCAATTTCTTCTTTGGCTTTCTTGTCAGCGTCAGCGTTAGCTTCTGCTTCAGCTTTCATTCTCTTGATTTCGTCATCACTTAAACCTGAAGAGGCTTCAATTCTGATTTTTTGCTCTTTACCGCTCGCTTTATCTTTTGCTGTAACATTCAAAATACCATTAGAGTCAATATCGAAGGTAACTTCAATTTGAGGAACGCCTCGCATAGCAGCAGGAATTCCGTCTAAGTGGAAACGACCGATACTCTTGTTTTGTGCTGCCATAGGACGTTCACCTTGGAGTACGTGAATTTCTACTGAGGTTTGATTGTCAGCGGCAGTAGTAAAGGTTTCAGTTTTGCGAGTAGGGATTGTTGTGTTAGATTCAATTAATTTGGTCATTACACCACCAAGGGTTTCCAAACCTAATGAAAGAGGTGTAACATCCAAAAGAAGAATATCTTTTACATCACCACTCAACACACCACCTTGGATTGCAGCACCAACAGCAACTACTTCGTCAGGATTAACGCCTTTTGAAGGAGCTTTTCCGAAGAAATCTTCTACAACTTTTTGGATAGCAGGAATACGGGTTGAACCTCCAACGAGAATTACTTCGTCGATGTCGCTTGTTGTGTAACCTGCGTCTGATAATGCTTTTTTACAAGGAGCAATAGTAGCACGAATCAAGTCGTCGCAAAGTTGTTCAAATTGTGCGCGAGAAAGGGTGCGTACTAAGTGTTGTGGAATGCCGTCAATTGGCATAATGTAAGGAAGATTGATTTCGGTAGAGTTTGAACTTGAAAGTTCGATTTTTGCTTTTTCTGCAGCTTCTTTTAAACGTTGTAATGCCATTGCGTCTTTACGGAGATCAACGTTGAAATCTTTCATAAACTCAGCTGCTAACCAATCGATAATTTTGTGGTCAAAGTCATCACCACCTAAGTGTGTATCACCATTTGTAGATTTTACTTCAAAAACGCCATCCCCCAATTCAAGGATTGAGATATCGAAGGTACCACCTCCTAAGTCGAAAACAGCGACTTTTGAATCACTTTTCTTTTTGTCTAGTCCGTATGCCAAAGCGGCAGCGGTAGGCTCGTTAATGATACGTTTTACCGTAAGACCAGCAATTTCGCCAGCTTCTTTAGTAGCCTGGCGTTGTGAGTCGCTAAAGTATGCAGGAACAGTGATCACAGCTTCAGTAACTTCTTGTCCCAAATAGTCTTCTGCAGTTTTTTTCATTTTTTGAAGCACCATTGCAGAGATCTCTTGTGGAGTATAAGCGCGGTCGTCAATTTTTACGGCTGGCATATTGTTACCTGTTCTTTCTACTTTATAAGGAACTCTTTCGCATTCTTTGGTTACGCGATCGAATGTTTCACCCATAAATCTCTTGATAGAGAAGATGGTTTTGTATGGATTGGTGATTGCCTGACGTTTTGCTGGGTCACCCACTTTACGTTCATTATCACCTACAAATGCTACGATTGAGGGAGTTGTTCTTCTTCCTTCGCTGTTGGGGATTACTACAGGGTCGCTACCTTCCATTACTGCAACACAAGAGTTTGTTGTTCCCAAGTCAATTCCAATAATTTTTCCCATAATTGTTTTTTTTTGTTGTTATTATTTATTGATTCTTATTAGCACAATTTAAAATGCAGGCCCTATATAGCAATCTTTATGCCAAAAAGGAGAAAAAGAGTTTTTCTTCCTCTTTTTCTCCTTTTAAATGTCACGATATGACAAATTGTCACATTATGTTAATTGTTCATTGCATTGGCACCACTTACAATTTCGTTCAACTCATTGGTAATGGCAGCCTGACGTGCATTGTTATACTTCAGTTTCAACTCCTTAAGGATTTCAGTTGCATTGTCAGTTGCTTTTGCCATAGATGTCATACGAGCACCATGTTCAGAAGCGATAGAGTCGATTAATGTTTTATATAACTGTAGTTTTAGAATCTTTGGAATAAGTTCAGATACTAACTCTTCGCGTGAAGGTTCAAATATGTAGTCAATATTGGTAGCATTTTCTTTTTGTGCAGTAAGATTCTCTACAGGAAGGTAGTTCTCAGATTGAACATATTGGGTAGCAGCATTTTGGAATCGGTTGTAGATAACTTCTACTTTATCTACCTCTCTATTAATATATTGTTTCATCAGTTTTTCTGCCAAATCACTGATAACAATAAATTGAGAAGTTTCAATTACCTCTTCATTTACTGATATAACATTATATTTTTTAGAAAGTTGTTCTGCTGCTTTTTTACCTAAACAAATAAGTTGAAGGTTACCCTCTTGGTTTTGTTTTGCGTAGCGATTTTCAACCACACGGATTACCTCTTTTACTATATTTGAGTTGAAACCACCGCACAAGCCTCTATTGGAGGAGATTACTACAAGCACAACTTTTTCAATATTTCGAGTTTTGAGTAGTGGCATCTCTGCACTATTTTCCAATGATGAGGATAGATTGGAAAGGATTTCATTGAGTTTGTTAGAATAGGGGCGTAAGCCGATGATGGCATTTTGTGCGCGGCGTAGTTTTGCTGCTGACACTAACTTCATCGCACTAGTAATCTTCTGTGTAGATTGGACAGAAGCTATTCTTACCCTAATTTCTTTTAAGTTTCCCATAGTTTTTTATCTGAGATTATGCAATATATTTTTTTGCAACTTCACGGCATACTTCTTCAAGTTCTGCCATGATTTTGTCGTCCATCTTTCCACTTCTAATCTCTGCAAGTAAGTCAGCTTTAGTTTCTTGTAAAGTGTGGAGATAGTCTTGTTCAAAATTGCGAATTCTGTTCAGTGGAACATTTTGAAGAAGTGCTTTCACGCCACAGAAGATAATAGCAATTTGGTCTTCAACTTTATATGGAGTATATTGTGGTTGTTTCAAGATTTCCACGTTGCGAGCACCTTTGTTCAAAACATTGGTGGTTGCTTGGTCAAGGTCTGAACCGAATTTGGAGAAAGATTCCAATTCACGGTATTGTGCTTGGTCAAGACGAAGTGTTCCCGCAATTTTCTTCATAGATTTGATTTGTGCGTTACCACCCACACGTGATACTGAGATACCCGTGTTGATAGCAGGTCGGATACCTGCGTTGAACAATGAGGTTTCAAGGAAAATCTGACCATCAGTAATAGAGATTACATTGGTAGGAATGTATGCAGAAACGTCACCTGCTTGTGTTTCAATAATTGGAAGTGCGGTCAAAGAACCTCCACCTTTTACAATTGGTTTGATAGATTCTGGAAGGTCATTCATTTGAGCAGCAATTTCATCAGATTCAATAACCTTTGCTGCGCGTTCCAACAATCTAGAGTGCAAGTAGAAAACGTCTCCTGGGTATGCTTCGCGTCCAGGTGGGCGGCGGAGCAACAAAGAAACTTCGCGGTAAGCAACTGCTTGTTTAGACAAGTCATCATAAATGATTAATGCAGGGCGTCCTGTATCGCGGAAATATTCACCAATAGCAGCGCCAGCAAATGGTGCATAGAATTGTTTTGCTGCAGGGTCAGAAGCGGTAGCTGCTACAACAATTGTGTATGGCATAGCGCCATGTTCAGTTAATGTTTTAACGGTATTTGCAACAGAAGAGCCTTTTTGTCCGATAGCTACATAGATACAATAAACAGGTTCTCCTTTGTCGTAAAACTCTTTTTGATTGATAATTGTATCGATAGCAATAGCTGTTTTTCCTGTTTGGCGGTCACCAATGATTAACTCACGTTGCCCGCGGCCAATAGGAATCATCGCATCGATAGCCTTAATACCTGTTTGAAGTGGCTCTTTTACAGGTTGACGGAAGATTACGCCAGGAGCTTTTCTTTCGATAGGCATTTCATATAGAGGACCTTCAACAGCACCTTTACCATCAATAGGTTCACCTAACGTGTCAATAACGCGGCCTAATAAGCCTTCACCTACTTTGATAGTTGCCAATCGGCCAGTTCTTCTACATACATCTCCTTCGTTTAAGTGCTTGGAGTCACCTAAAAGCACAACGCCGACATTGTCTTCCTCTAAGTTGAGGACGATACCCGTAACATTTCCTTCTGGTTTTTCAAATTCAACCAATGCTCCTGAACGTACGTTCTGCAAACCGTAAACACGTGCAATACCGTCACCGACCACAAGCGTGGTGCCAGTTTCTTCCATTTGAGCATCAGTATTACATTGCTGTAATTCTTTACGCAATATAGCGGTTACTTCTGATGGTTTAATTTCTGCCATTGTATTTTGATTTTGTTTCTAATTCTTAAAAAGCTGCTTTGTATTGATTTTGCTTGAACTCATTTTTTAACTTGTTAATTCTTGACAAGATTGTTGCGTCCAACAAGAAATCATCAATGCAAATTAAAATTCCACCGATTAGGGTTGGATTAACTTTTTCGTGAAGAACAATTTGACATTGAGTCTCATTCTCTAAAAGAGTCTTTATCTCTTGGCGCATCTCATCGCTGAGGGGTTGTGCTGTGGTCAAGTACGCTTCACGAATGTTGTGTTTTTCGTAGTAGATATGGATATAATGTTCCATAATTGCTTCTAACTGAGGTTCACGGCGCTTTTGAACAATGAGTCGCAAAAAACGGTATGTTATCTCTTCCAAATGGCCTTGAAAAAGGGCTTGGAAAATCTTATCTTTCTTATCAAAATTGATAATAGGAGATTCCATAACAACTTGTAATTCATTGTTTTCCTTGTATGTGTTATACAATAAACGGACGTCGTTGTAGATGGCATCTACCTTTTGATTTTCTTCTGCAAAATCATAGAATGCTTGTGCATAGCGTTTGGCTAATCTTTTATTGCTCATTCTCTAAATTATTATGATGTGCTCAAAAATTAAGTGAGGGGCAAAAGTATAATTTTTTTTCTTACAATAAGCAAGCTTTTTTATTTTTTTGCAGAAAAAGTACTCTTTTCTAAAATGAAGTTTTAATTTTTTTTATTTGGGCGTGCCGGCGATACTTTCGCACAATTCCGCCCGCTCGCCGTCAGGCTTTCGGCTCTAATTTCGCGCCTATTTCTCGTACTACAATTTTCCTCAAAATCCAATTACTAGATTTCCCAATCTTAATCCCATGTATTTAATCCGGCGCTCATATCCGCCTCAATCCTTCACGCAAAACATTGCGCTCTTATATGTTAGAGCAACTTTCTGTTGGTTGCGTCAAAGATATGGAATTAATTTTGATGGTTTCTAGAGATGAGATTCCCAAAGCTATGGATTGACTTTCAAAACGAAGAGTCTGAAAATAAGTTCTACCAAGAAGAGAATAACTGCTGCCAGAAGGAATGGGAAGAAAAAGTCAGATCTACTTTCATAAACAGATTCGCTGATTTTTGTTTTTTCCATTGAGTCAATCTCTTGGTAAATTGTGCGCAGTTTCTCTTTGTTTGTTGCTCTGAAATAGGTTCCCCCCGTGGTTTCTGCAATGTGATTTAGTAGTTTTTCATCAATTTCAGTTTGTACCAATTGTGGACCATATGGTGTAGGAATTGGTGCTTGACCGTATGAGCCACAGCCGATGGTGTAAACTTTGATTTTGAAGTTTTTGGCCATTTCAGCAGCAGCATACGGATCTATGTAGCCACTATTGTTTACGCCGTCCGAAAGTAAAATCACCACTTTACTTTTCGCTTCACTTTCGCGTAAGCGGTTAATGGCGGTTCCTAAGCCATCTCCAATGGCGGTCGAGTTTTCTAAGTTGTTGAAATCTATTGTTTTGAGCATTCCCGATAGCGTTTTGTGGTCGCTAGTAACAGGGCAGATGGTATAGGCTTCTTCTCCGTAAACAACAATGCCAATGCGGTCGTTCTGGCGCGTGCTGACAAACTCTTCTGCTACCGATTTGCAAGCTTCTAAACGGTTGGGCTTGAAGTCCATTGTGCGCATACTAGCGGAGATGTCAAGCGCTAAGACAATGTCGATTCCTTCCGTTTCAACGTTGCGTGTGCTGAAATGTGATTGTGGACGTGCGAGCGCAACTACTACGAGAAGGAAAATGAGAATTCGTAATGTGTTCGGAAGCCAAAGTAGGCGTTGTCGCCACGATTTTGGAGCGTTTTCTAATGATGTAGTTGTAGGTAGGATTAGGTCAGCCTGCATTCTATGGCGTTTCCACAGATGCCACCCGATAATTGGAATCAGAAGTAGCAGAAGTAGAAAGCAATAAGGATTTGCAAATTCAATATCTTTTAAAAAAGGAATTATAGCGACAAGAAGTTTCATTTTCTCTATTTTTTCACATTGTTAATGTTAGTGTCGTTTTGTTCGGCGGTTTGTTCTACAAACTCTTTGCAGCATTTGTAGGTGTAGTTGTGGTCATCGGGCAGTGGATCCCATTTTGCAAATTTAACGAGGTCGGCCGTGTGGAACGATTTTTTAAGCATCTCAATATGCTCTTGGGGAATAGGTAGTTGAGAAAGTTCTTCGATAATTTCGTTAGAAACCATCTCTTTGGCGTTTATATTCCAGCGTCCTTCGATATAAACTCTCACAATATCAGTTAGTTCAGAATAATAATCTTTTACTTTACCTTGTTCCCAAAGTTTTTTCTTACGCAGATGTTCTAATGCGCGTAGTGCTGTAATGTGTGGCTTAACTTTCGGTTTGGCTGGCTTTGCAGATGTTACTTTCGGACGCTGTTTGTGCTTCTTTACCATCTGATAAATCAGGTAGGCAATGAGGGCAATAACGAGTATAATAATGATAATGTATGGAAGATATTCTCTGACATAAATCCAAAATTCATGCCACCCGATAGGAGTTTCGGTAATTGGCTTTATATCTTTAAATTCGGCTGTCGTATCTACTGGAAGAGTAGTTAGGTCGAATTGAAGTAGGTCAGTTTGTGCTAATAATTGTGAATCGGCAGATAAAATAGCCAATTGAGGGAAATAGTAGTGCCCAGAGTCGAAAGCAATGATGGTAATATCTTGCTTGTATATATCTTGTGATTTTTTAGATGAGGTGTCGATGGGAGAGTTAGAAATCCAGTCGTAGGGAAGTTGATTTGCCTCAAAGATCTCTTGATTCAATTGTGGAATTTCTACGGGTTCACCTTTGGGAGCAGCAACTTCTAAATGGATTGTAATGTAATCACCGATAAGGTATTGCGTTGAGTCAAGGAATGCTTTAGCAGAGTAGTTTTGCGCTGCTATCGTCAGTGGAATGAGTGCGATAATAATAAGAAGTGTACGTATTAATTGTTTCATTTTTATCCAATTTTATATGAAAATAATTGGCAACTTCAAGTTCTGCCAATCTCACTTAACGCAAAGAGTGTAAAAATATTATATTGATTTTATCATAAGTTGATTTTCTGCTATTCTGTGCTCTACAAACAAAAAGCAGTGTGCTTTCTATTGATTACAATAATGTGAAACACACTGCTATTTAAAATTTAGGGAGAATTTTTCTATATCATATTCATTAGAATATAAACTCCAGCACCTGACAAGTATCCTAATAAT
Source organism: Bacteroidota bacterium (assembly GCA_023413895.1). GTDB lineage: Bacteria > Bacteroidota > Bacteroidia > Bacteroidales > WCHB1-69 > JAEZOU01. The sequence goes on from JAEZOU010000031.1 coordinate 21,347, forward strand.
GCAAATGGAGTAATTTTCTTCAAATACCAAATAAAATCGATCTTCTCCATTCCCATTGCGGCAACGCCTGCTGCGGATCCAATAATCAAAATACTTCCACCGGTGCCTGCGCAATATGCTAAAAAGGTCCAGAAATTGTGATTAAGTGGAAAATCGTACATTCCCATTGCTCCAGCTACCATTGGAACGTTGTCAATAACGGAAGAGAGTAGTCCGATAACGATATTAATTGCATTAAAATTATCTCCAAATGTGTTATCTAAGCCGTTAGCAAGAAGCGAAAGTTGTCCTGCAGATTGCAAAGCTCCAACTGCCAACAAAATTCCTAAGAAGAATAGAATGCTTGACATGTCAATACGAGAAATAATATGACCTACACGCATTTCGTGATGTTTTTCTCCTGCTTTTCGGTAAAGAAGCTCATTCACAATCCAAACTACGCCCAATCCTAACATTACTCCAACGTAGGGCTTGAGGTGAGTTAACATTTTGAATATAGGCACAAATAGTAGTGCACAGATTCCTACCCAAAACATTAGGTGGCGATGAAGTTTTGGAAGTTTACGTTGCGATTTTGCCATCAATTTTTCTTCATCATCCAAATCGCCCTTCATAAATAAGGAAACTGCCAACAACGGCACTATCATGGAGATTAAACTTGCTACAAAAGTTTGTGAGATGATATGCCCTGTAGAGATTTTATTTGCTACCCAAAGCATAATGGTGGTTACATCTCCAATAGGTGACCATGCACCTCCAGAATTTGCTGCAATAATGACAATTCCTGCAAAGAAGAGTCTGTCACTACGTTTTTGTACTAGTTTACGGAGTAGTGCAATCATAACCAATGTTGTGGTTAAGTTGTCGAGTACTGCGGAGAGAAAAAAGGTTACAAAACCGATAATCCATAGCAACTTTACCTTATTTTTGGTGGTGATGTGGTCTGTAATTAGCGTAAATCCTTGGTGTTTATCTATTACTTCAACAATAGTCATTGCACCGATAAGGAAGAAGAGAATTTCTGCAATTTCTGCAAGATGACTTAACATTTCAGCATTGGCAATATACTCAATAAAGGGATGCGCTAATCCAGGATTGGCTGCACAAAAACTCTCGAATCCTGCCCTGAAATTTGCTGAATCGTAAATTCCTTCGCCAGCAAGGATATAGATTACCCAAAGGAGTGCGCCCAGCACCAGGGCCGTTGCGGATTTGTTAATTTTTAAAGGGTGTTCCAAGGCTATCATCAGGTAGCCAACTAGGAACACTATAATCATTAGTATAAACATGATAAAAATTTTACTACTTAACAAAATTTATAACAGCATGAGCATCAGTGCCTTTTAAAACTACTACTTCAGAACATGCATGGTAATTGTGTGGAATATACTCTTGTAATTGCATGACACAAGCCGATTTGTCTGTTGCAATCCATACTTCCAAACGACAACTAGCATTCATTTCCTTAGAAATTTCACTGATTTTGTTGAAATTTTTACTTTGTACAAGAGATTGAAATTTATGTTTTCCCTCAGCATTCATATACACGTAATGCTTTTTCATTTTGGCTTGAGTTGCTTGATAAATATAATAACTGCCAAAGAATGATTTTTTCTTTACAAATCCCTCTTCTGACATATATGCAATTTTATTTTCTAAAAGTTCCATATTTTCATTCATATCTACTGATTTTTTATAGGTTAATAATATCGTTGAAAAGGTAAATTATTGATTTACCAAAAAGAGAGTTCCCGCAAAGCGGAATTAATGAAAAAAGAAAAAGATACAGAAAATAAAAATCAAGTAGTGATTTTACATAATGAAAATATGTAATAATCGATATGATGTGGAATAATCTTTGCAATGATTGTTTTTTTCTTGCAATAATGTTTAAAGAAAGTCTGCAATTGGGAATTTACAGCGGTTATTGAGGCCTTAAAAGCGTTGATGTTAAATTGTCTGACAGATGTTTTCTGTAATGTTTGCGTGAAATTGTTGTTTTTAGCAAAGGGTAGAGAAACAAGTGCCTCTTTGATACATATTGCCTTTTCTGACAAGGTGCGTTTAGTGGAATAATCTTGTAATTTGCTCTCTTGTTGAGTAGGAAAATGTGATTTTTTTTGTAAATCACTTTCAGAAAATTGCAAGTTTAATAGGAAAAAAGGTAAAAAAGGTATCAACAGAAGTAGTTTCCATTTTGGGGAATTAACTAAAGAGAACAACTTGAAACCTGCAGGTTTACAAATAATTTGTTCAATCCGAAGTTTATTTTTTTCTGTTTTCTCCTTGTACATATTTAATATAATATGTTTTTGCAAAAATACACTTTTTTATTGTTCCAATTCTAAATTTCTCTATTTTTGCAAAAAAATCAAAATATACAGAGATATGCAAACTATAGAAACTCCAATTCTACTTCTTACAGGTTATTTAGGAAGCGGAAAAACCACATTGGTAAATCATATTCTTAGCAATCAGAAAGGGATAAAATTTGCTGTTATTGTCAATGATATTGGTGAGATCAACATAGATGCAAGTTTAATCCAAAAGGGTGGTATAGTTGGGAAAAAAGATGAAAGTTTGGTAGCCCTTCAAAACGGATGTATCTGTTGTACGCTCAAAATGGATCTTATTGAGCAATTAACAGAGATAATGAAAATGCAGCGCTTCGACTACATTGTAATTGAGGCGAGTGGTATTTGCGAGCCAGAACCGATTGCGAGAACGATCTGTTCCATTCCGAGAATGGAAGAGAAATATAGAGAAAATGGAGTGGGAAAATTAGATTGTATTGTCACTGTTGTTGATGCGTTGCGAATGCAAAGTGAATTTGCGTGTGGAGAGAAACTTACGAAGGAAAATATTGACGATGAGGATATTGAGAACTTGCTGATTCAGCAGATTGAGTTCTGCAATATTGTATTGCTCAACAAAGTTTCGGAAGTTTCTGACGATGAACGGAAGAAGTTACGACATATTATTGAACACTTGCGACCCGGTGCAAAGATTATTGAATGCAACTATGCGGAAGTTGATTTAAACGAGATTATTCATACACAACTATTTGATTATAATATGGTTTCAGGTGCAGCAGGTTGGGTGCGTGGAATTGAGAAATTGGCTACTGCAGAGGAGGAATATGAGGCGCACCATCCACATCATCACGAGCATCACCATGCGGAGGAGTGTCACCATCACGAAGGGGAGGAGTGTCATTGTCATCACCACCATCATCACGGGGAGGGTGAAGCGGAAGAGTATGGTATTAGTACGTTTGTCTATTACCGTCGTCGCGCCTTTGAGGTGGAAAAGTTTTACGAATTTGTTACCCAGAAGTGGCCAGTAGGAGTTATTCGTGCCAAGGGTATTTGTTATTTTCGACATAATCGCGATATGTCTTATCTTTTTGAGCAATCAGGGATTCAGAAAAAGATCGTAGAGGCAGGACTTTGGTTTGCAACTGCGCCAGAGGAGGAGCTTGTAGAGCTAATGAAGCAGGAACCTGGACTTCAGCACGATTGGGACGAAGAATATGGTGATCGAATGGAGAAGATTGTCTTTATTGGTCAGAAGATGAACAAAGAGCAGATTATACGAGATTTGGATAATTGCTTAGAAAAATAAAACAAAAGGGGGAGGAAATCGACATTTCCTCCCCCTTTTTACAAGGACTTTATTATAAGGCTACAATTCGGTTTTCCACAAACCGTGTAAGTTGCAATATTCGTAAACGGCTGTCGGTTTATCTTTACAGATACAGAACTCCGCTTCGGGTTTATCTTTTAGGTAGCGCAGTTGTCCGCCGTTTTCGGTTTCTAAATAGACGAACGAGATATGATGTTCAGGAAGCATTGGGTGCGGTGTGCTTCCCACTTGAACTTTCAATGTGCAATCATCAATTTTTGTTACTTCTGGTACGTGTTTTTCCACGCTGGCGTCAACGGTATTCACTTTTAATTCTTGCATTGGTTCACCGCAGCACACAACAGGAACGCCTGAATCGACTTGTTTGCTTATTACATTTCCGCAATGTTTACAGATATAAAATTTTGTGTTCATAATTTCAAAGACCTCCAGGGTTAAGTTCTGTCGGTACGAGGTCGATTATTACCGGCGGAACATTCAAATTCTGTGTACAGAACAACATTGTAAGCAGAAAGGTTCAAAACTTTGGAGAAAATTGATGCAGATGATTACTTGAAATTTGGGTGCCGATGCTTTTGTGTGGGTGCGCGTGAGGGATAGAAGCGGTTATGAGCGCCGGTTTGAGGGTTTGGTACTTAGAATTTAGAACTTGGATTTTAGATTTTTGGAAAGATAGTTGCGAGAGAATGAGGCGCGAAATTTGAGCGGATAGCCCGACGGCGAGCGGGTGGGGAAGTGTGTAGGGAAAGAGCCGGCACGCCCAAATAAAAAAAAGAATAAACAATTTTGACAAACTTTTGTCGTTAAGGAAACAACAAAACAAAAAAATATGAAAAGCAGAAATTTACTCATTTTGGCCATTGCCATTTTTTTAGGAATTACGCAATCGAGTTGTAATTACAACGCTTTTGTTACTGCAGAAGAGGAAGTTAACAAAGCATGGAGTCAAGTTGAAAATGTATATCAGAGACGAGCAGATTTAGTACCGCAGTTGGTAAGTACTGTAAAAGGAGCTGCAGAGTTTGAAAAAAGTACTTTTGAAGCAGTTACAGAAGCGCGAGCGCAAGCATCATCCATAAAATTAGACCCAAGTCAGATGACAGAGGCAGACCTGCAGCAGTTCCAGCAAGCGCAAGATAACCTCAGTAAGTCGTTGGGAAGATTGATGGTAACAGTTGAAAAATATCCTGATTTAAAGGCTACTGCAAATTTCAAAGATTTACAGGCGCAGTTGGAAGGAACTGAAAATAGAATTGCTGTAGAACGCAAGAAATTTAACGAAGCAGCGCAAAGTTATAATACGATGATTCGACGTTTTCCTAAAAATCTCTTGGCTAAAATTTACGGCTTTGAAAAGCGTCCCTATTTCCAAGCTTCACCAGAGGCAAGTCAAGCGCCAGTCATTGAATTTTAGAAAATAATTATGCGTAAACTTATCACACTTTTACTTTTTGCAGGACTTTTCATCACTGTTTTAGCGAAAGAAGTCATTCCGCCAGCGCCGAAGCCAGCGCGCTTGGTTAATGACCTTGCGGGTGTACTTTCTCGCCCGCAGGTAGATGCGCTTGAGCAGCGTTTAGTTGCGTTCAATAACGAAACTTCCAACCTTATCTGCGTTGTTACCGTTGATGACCTAGGTGGTTATGCTGCGAAAGATTTTGCATACGAAATTGGCGACCGCTGGGGCGTGAAATCTTCGGGTAAAGACAACGGAATTGTGATACTCGTAAAACCGCGTACCCATACCGCTGGCGAGGTTTATATTGCTGTAGGTTACGATTTAGAAGGTGCGCTGCCAGATGCGACTGCAAAACGTATTATTGACGAGATAATGATTCCCGAATTGCAGAAAGGAAATTATGGAATTGCAATTGAAAATGCTGTTAATCAGATTATTCCTATTGTTAAAGGTGAAATTTCTATTCCGAGAAGCGAGATGGACCGAACTGCAAAATCAGATGAGGTCGCAGGTTTTGTAGGAATGGGAATTCTTGTATTTGGTGGAATTGTTGGGCTATTCCTTTTATGGCGTGAAAGTCGTCGCAACCGCCTGATTAGTAAAGCAGTGAATGCTGGAAAAGTGTTAGGGAAAGATTTTGAAAAACTATTGAAAAAAACGGGTTTAGAACGCAATGTGCTTATTGCACGACTTCGTATAAAAATTAATCAAAAGGTTGACCAGCTTATTGCAGAAGTAGTTGAAGATGCGAAGGTAACAGAAGAAGAGAAACAACATTTAGCGCAAAATATGGAAAAACTTGGAGTTTCAGCTTCCGTTTACCTTCCACAATTACAATATGAACTCAAAGAGAAGATGTTGGCATTTCTTTGTGACGATGCTGTTGACAAAGGGCAACTTACAAGTGAAGAGCGACAACTGCTTATTCAGCGTGGCGTTTCGATGGGACTTTCCCAGCAGGATATAGAGAAGAAACTAAACGCCTTGATAGCAGAAAATATCACTTATCTTATTGAAAAGAGTACCTATGGTTACAATATTTCAGATAAAGAACGTGATGAGCTTTACCAAAAAGCGGCTGCTTTAGGAGTCAGTTTTGCAGCATTTATGGTGATTTATAACGAGGTTATGAAACGGCGACGTGCGACCCAGTTTGGGGGTGTGTCGGGGCAATCTCGAGGTTTTGTGGGTGGAATTCCAGGTGGCTTTGGCGGTTCCCACGGAGGTGGCGGTTTTGGTGGCTTCGGTGGATTTGGCGGTTTTGGTGGCTTCGGTGGATTTGGCGGTGCTGGCGGCTTTGGTGGAGGTGGCGCCGGAGGACGTTTCTAATCGCACTCCAACTTTGGAAGTTGCTCGCTCATCAATCTACGACCTACTTCATAAATCTCTTTTGCTTTGAAGAAATCGAAACATTGAAATGAAGATGCAGGAAGTTCCACTAATAGATTACAAGGATTTTGTTGTATCATCAATTCGCTATTGCTAATTATCATCATTTGAATCACTGCTAATAATTCTCGATGCAGACTTGCGCCTTGCAGGATAAAAGGATTTCTTTTTCCGAATGGGTATGCATCTTCAAGTTTTCCTGTACGCTGAAGTTGTGGAATGAACTCGTTGTTGCTTTTAGCGGTAACATTTATTGCAACAACTTTGTCAGCACCATTCATAATTACGTGATTTAGTGGAAATGGATTTATCAATGCACCATCCATCAATAACATATCCTCATTTTGTACAGGTTTGAAAAAGATAGGAATGGATATCGAGGCACGAATTGCGTTGTAGAGAGAACCACTCTTAAACAATACCTCTTTCTCATTTCTAACGTCCGTAGCAACAGCAGCAAAAGGAATTTTACACTCTTCAATTAGGCAATCAGGCATTAAACTTTTCATCTCTTTCATTAGAAGATCCCCTTTTACTACGTAACTTGTATTGATGTCTGCATCTGAAAGTTTCAGCATCTTCTTCTTGGTCATGGAAAGAATCCATTCTTTGAACTGCTGATAATTTCCAGAAGCATACATTCCACCCACTAAACTACCCATTGAGCAGCCGACAATGGAGGTTATTTCATAACCATTCTCTTCTAACACATCGATAGCGCCGATGTGTGCAATTCCGCGTGCACCGCCACTTGATAAAACTAAAGCAATCTTTTTATTCATAATCTTATTCATAAACCTATTTTTTAAATACAGATTAACGAGAAAATAGTTTTAAAAAAACTGATTGTATCATAAATAATTGATGTATCTTTGCAGTTTGTAAATAAACGAAAGAAAAGATGAGAAATTGTGTTGACTTTTTGGTTATTGGCTCTGGAATAGCAGGATTAAGTTTTGCGTTAAAAGCAGCAGAATATGGTAAAGTTTGTATGGTTACAAAAGCCAAAATAGATGATACTTCGACTAAATATGCGCAAGGAGGAATTGCTGCAGTTGTTTATGAACCAGATTCTTACGAAAAACATATCCAGGATACGATGATAGCAGGAGATGAGTTGTCAGATAGAAAAATCGTGGAGATAACCATTAGAGAATCTACTGAGCGTGTGAAAGAGTTGCTGGCATGGGGTGTTGACTTTGACAAAACTGCATCAGGAAAATTTGCGTTAGCGAAAGAGGGTGGGCACTCCGAATTTCGGGTACTTCACCACAAAGATGTAACGGGGTTAGAAATTGAGAAAAAATTGATTGCAGCAGCAGTGAGCAATCCTAATATTGAAATTTTAGAGAATCACTTGGCTGTAGAAATAATTACGCAGCACCATTTGGGAGAAGAGATTACGCGTTACTCTCCGAATACTACTTGTTACGGAGCTTATGTTTATAACCCCCAAACCAAGCGAGTACGTACAATTCTGTCAAAGATTACAATGATGGCAACAGGTGGTATTGGTACCACGTATGGTAATACTACCAATCCTCTCATTGCTACGGGTGATGGGGTTGCAATGGTTTATCGTGCCAAAGGATCGGTAGCGGGTATGGAATTTGTGCAATTTCACCCTACATCTCTTTACAATCCCAATGAGTCTCCATCTTTTCTGATTACTGAAGCGTTGCGAGGTGCAGGAGCAATTTTGAAGGATTTAGAGGGAAAAGAGTTTATGCAGAAATATGATGAACGTGGCTCGTTAGCGCCTCGTGATATTGTGGCACGTGCAATCGACAACGAGATGAAAATCAGTGGAAAAGAACACGTCTATTTAGATGCCACGATGATTAGCAAAAACGAAATTTTCCAACATTTTCCCAATATTTATGCCAAATGTTTGAGCATTGGTATCGACATTACTAAGGATATGATTCCGGTGGTTCCAGCAGCGCATTACTCTTGTGGAGGAATTAAGACAGACGAATGGGGGGAATCTTCTATACGAAACCTTTTTGCCGCTGGAGAGTGTGCTTCTACAGGACTTCATGGCGCAAATCGCTTAGCGTCAAACTCGCTACTCGAAGCATTGGTATTTTCCCATAGGGCATTCCTTTGTGCATCGGAACGACTAGAGGATATTAATTTCTGTCATAACGTTCCTGAATGGGATACCGCAGGAACGGTTCATAATGAAGAGATGATTCTAATTACGCAGTCTAAGAAAGAGGTGCAAAGCATAATGTCTAATTATGTTGGGATTGTACGTTCTGACTTGCGTTTGAAACGTGCTTTCGACCGTTTAAAAATTCTATATGCAGAGACAGAAGAACTCTATAAAAAATCGATTTTGATTCCAGAAATCTGTGAGTTACGTAATATGATTAACATTGGATACATCATTATTAAGCATGCGATGGCACGCAAAGAGAGCCGAGGGCTTCATTACTCGTTGGATTATCCAGAACATCGAGATATCTCACAAGTACGCCAAGATGCTCTGTAGTGACATCGTTTTTTTGTGTATGGTACAAATGCTATAACATAGAGAATGTGATTCTTCTCTTATTGGCATTTCCTCTTATTGCTTCCGAAAGTTCACAATAGGTATCTCTAATTATTTCAGACAAAACTCAGCAATATACGACCAGAAATATAAAGTGTGCTTAATACTATCAATCCTAGATTGAATGTTTGGTTTGATATTTGCATTTTAAATATCATAAATTAGGTTGTTATTTTGTGTTGCAGAAAATTATTAAATTAAACAGACAAAGTCGATATCCAAAAAACAAAGAAAGTGCGGACCTTTTAATTCAGAAGATCATGCCAATGAGGTATTGGGAAACCAACTAGAAAAACTTAAGCAAGATGTTAATTTGATATGTTTTGAGGAGCGTTAGTAGGAGATTTGTAGAAAGAATGACTGTTATGGATACACGTTGGACCGAACAAGTTACTAAAATAATAGGAGTGATTAATAGGATTTCTTTGAAATGTAGCTCAAATACCTTGGTAAAATTGGTTAATTATATGAATTGTGAAGAACAAACATTGCGGTTTGTATTAGAATCTATTTTATAAAACACTATTAGTTAACCTGTTATTTGTTTTTGTTTATAAATAAACGAGTTTCACGATATGTCAAAATAAATTATATCTTTGCAAACTCATTTTCTTGGATTTTGTCTAATGAATTTAGATGGAATGGGAAGATGGTGTGAAATTTAATTGATGTCACTTAAAATCATTTATTAACAAACTAAAATTTAAAACAATGAAAAAAATCTTAACGCTTTTTGTTGCTCTTTTCGCAACGATGTCGTTTGTAAATGCACAAGCGATACTTATGGAGAGTTTTGATACGGGAACTCTTCCTACAGGTTGGTCTATTGTAGATGCTGATGCTGATGGTAACAATTGGGATCCTCAATTCGGAATTACCAGTGGATACGATACACACTCTGGTACTGGTTTAATAACTTCAGCTTCTTACATTAACTATGTTGGTCCAGTGACTCCTGACAACTGGTTGATTACTCCCCAAATCAATCTTTCTGCAGCTGCTGATTTAACTTTTTGGGCTTGGGGGCAAGATGCAAATGATTGCGCAGAAAAACTTGGAGTTTATGTTTCTACTACAGGAACAAATGTTACTGATTTTACATCAGTTTTGCAAGTGACAACTACACATGCTATGACTGAATATACTGTTAATTTGTCTGCTTACGTAGGTCAAAACATTTATATTGCATTCCGTCACTATGATGTTACTAATATGTTCTATCTCAATTTGGATGATGTAGAAATTTTTGCACAACCTACAACGCCTACTATTGTAGCTAACCCAACAGCTTTAACTTTTGCTACAACTCCTATAGGTGATGTAACAGCTTCAAAAACTATTACTGTTACAGGTTATGTATTAACAGATGCTATTGTAGCAACAGCTACTGCTCCATTTGAAGTTTCAGCTGACAATACAACCTTTGGAGCAACTGCAACTATTGCAGCAGCAGGTGCTCCTCTTTATGTTCGTTATGCTCCAGCGACTGCAGGAACTGAAAACGGAACTATTACACTATCTTCTACAGGCGCTACAAATGTAACAATCACAGCAACAGGTGTAGGTGTTGATTGTTCTGGTCCAGTTTCAACATTCCCATTTGTTGAAGATTTTGAATTGGGTGTTCCCCCATTGTGTTGGACTATTGATGGAAATAGTGATACAACTTGGACCTCTTATGCTGTAAATAGCAACATGGCTTCAATTCTTCGCAATGACTCTTATGTTCAAGATGAGAAGTTGATTACAAAAACTTTTGATTTCTCTAGTCTTAACAATACTATTTTAATGGACTTTATGTTTATGACAAGTTCTTACTACTTAGCATTAGACAATGGAACAGATAGTATTTTCAATGTGACTGTTGTTGCAAGTACTGATGGTGGAGCTACTTGGAGTGCACCTCTTTGGTCTGTGAAAAATGAGCCAACTTTTGACAATTGGGCTGAAATAGTTGCTACTGTTGACTTGAGCTCTCTTGCTGGAGAATCAGATGTTAAATTAGCTTTCCATTATCAAGCTCAAGATATTGGTGCACAATTTTTGATGGATGATATTGAAATTTACGTTTATGATGACCCAACAATTCTTACTTCAGTAGAAACACTTTCTTTTTATGCAGAAGTAAATCAAAATGAAGATAAAACTGTTGCAATCCAAGTTTACAATATTAATGATCCAGTCGTAGCTACAACTGCAGCTCCATTTACTGTTTCTGCTGATGGAACTACATTTGGAACTACTGCTACTTTAGGAACAAGCAGTACTACTTTCTATGTAAGATATACCGGTGTTGCTGGAAATCAGACTGGTACAGTAACTCTTTCAACAACAGGTGTACAAGATGTAACTATCGCTTTAAATGCTGTTGGTTATGATTGCAGCAATATCGCATTCCCATTAGTTGAAGATTTTAATTCAGGTATCGTTCCTCCAGGATGTTGGACCGTAGTTTATGGTGATAACAATCCTGAAATTAATACAGTATTACCTGCAGCAACTAATGAAGAAGCTACAGAATTTGCTTTTGCTTTCACTTCATACGATGAAACATCAGATTATACTCAATATTTAATCACTCCTGAAATTGAATTTACTGGTGCAATGGCTCTTCAATTTGAAGTAGCAAGTTACAATACACTATTTGGTCCAAGTTCTGAAACCTTTATGATTGGAACTTCTTCTACAACAAATGATGTAAATGCTTTTACTTGGTCAGAAGAAATGACTTGCTCTTCTCCTTCTTTCGCAAATATTTATCGTGAAATTCCTGCTGGAACAAAATATATTGCTATTAAATATACTTCTAATTATCAATATTACTTGTTCGTAGATAACTTTACATTAGATGAAGCTACAGGTATTGAAGAGATTACTGCTGACAACGTAAATGTTTATCCTAATCCAACTAAAGATATCGTTAACGTAAATGCTCCTGCTCAAATTAATAATATTGAAGTGTACAATATTGCAGGACAAAAATTGTCAGTTTATAATGTTAATAATATGACTGCACAAATTGATGTTACAGAGTTAGCAAATGGTATCTATTTCTTGAAAATCAACACCGAAAATGGTATGGTTACAAAGAAATTTAACGTTGTTAAATAATCATCGTAAATAAACATCATAAAAGCTCCAAGAGACTACTCTTGGAGCTTTTTTATTATTCAAAAGAGAACATTTAGCGAATATTACTTTCTAAATTGTATTGATTGTTTTTTGAACTATTTCAAGGAATTGTGCAGCGTGTCCGCCATCCATTTGTACATGATGGAATTGGAATGAAATGGATAGTGTTGTTTTAAACCAACCTTTATGGTATTGGCCGGTAGTATCCCCAAAAGTGTGTAATTTCCAGCAAATATGATATATTTGCAAAACTAAAAAAATAAACAAATGGAAATTACACAAGTGCGAAAGTACGAAATTTTAGAACACGAAATGCTCAACGGAGCAGGATTGGAAGAGATTTTGAAGAAATGTCTCGAAATTTTAATGAAATCGGAACGCGAAATCCACAATGAAAATTACTTGGATTACAGCAACGGCTATCGTTATCGAAAGATTTACGGCAGCGGAAAGCTGCTGGAACTGCAAGTTCCCAGGACCAGAAATAGCAATTCTCTCCAATTATCTTGGATCTTCTGAAAAACTAACAAGATTAGGATCAGGGAGTTTCATATACTATATGCCGAAATAGGTTAGTCCGTTGGGTTAATCCCAATGTGGAAGCGAGACTGGTGCTTCTATATGGTGTCGCAACGGAAATGAGCTGCTACAACTACCCGATTACTGCTTTTGTTCACGAGCAACAACACTTTCGGTGGGATTAGCTTTGAAGTGTGATGAAACGGAGGCTAGCCGAAGTGAAAACACACTTCAAAGCATAAAAAATTATAAATCACTCGCAAATG
>JAEZOU010000084.1 GCA_023413895.1 Bacteroidota bacterium
CTATTACACCAGCGATTTGAGTGTTTGGCTGAGCGTTGACCCAATGAGTGATATGTTTCCATCAGTTTCACCGTTTATTTATTGTAACAACAATCCGATACGTCTTACAGATCCCAATGGAGAAAGCCCTATTTCTTTAGGAGCTAAGTTTGCTGCAAAAAAAGCGACAAAGGCAGTGGCCAAAGCTTTAATAAAAAATTTAGTGACAGATAGATTAAGCGCCTATGCTTCAAAAAAATGGGCACAACAATTACTGTCTGATGCCCTTGATATGGTAGGTGTTCTATCAGGACAATCTTGGTGGGAATATGCTATCGAAGTTATTCCCATAGTAGGTGATGTATATGGAGGTTACAAATTAGGAAAGCAGGGCGTGGCTATTGCGAAATATTTGGATCGCTTTGAAAAAAGAGTAAATGTGTTGGCCGGTGCATTAAGCAAAACGGGTTCTTTACGTAGTACTATGAAAGGAATTAAAACAGGGGAGGAGGCACATCATCTTATTTCTGTTCAAGCACTTAAAGAGAGCTCGGTTGTCCAAGATGCTGTGTCTGCTGGGTTTAATTTTAATGATGGTTTGGTAAATGGATTTGTTTTAGGAAAGAATCATGGTCCTCACCTTGATTATAATGAACATATTCTTAATAAACTTAAAAAGTGGGAGGATAATCATCCTGGATATACACCAGAATAAGCGAAAGCTTTTGTGGAAGATTTAGCAAAAACAGCAAAAGACGCTATTAAAAGAAATGGTGGTATAACAACAGATTTTTAATACAATAAATTCAGTTATTATGTTTTACAAATTATCGCAATCATTGGATACTAATGTAATTGGAAAAGTTAGAGAGACTCAAGTTTCTTGCTGGACACCACTTCAAATGAGAATTTTAAGAACCCCTTGGCGATTGTTTTCCTCTCCAAATATTCAAAAATTCGAATTAGAGAGAAATGCAAAATTAACAGACTCTCTCTATTGTTTTGGACTTTCAGGTTACAACAATTTTTTAGTTTCTCCAAAATTCAAGGATTTGTTAGAAAGGCACCATTTAATGGGACATCAGTTCATTGAATCTATCGTATATGGACGTAAAAAGACCACATACAATTATTATTTCTTTCATAATTCGGACTTGCGTCTGCCAGAATTGGTTGATTATCAGAAATCCACTTTTTATAGTACCGAATGGCTAAACAATAATACCCGCAAGCCAATAACTCTTCAAAATTTTGAAGAGTACAAATATCTTATGAGTTTGGATAAGGAAGCCAAAATGGACTACCATCTTGATCAAATAGCCTTGTCAGAATCTTTTGACCACGAATTGGACTTGTTTAACCTTTTCCCTTTAGATTGTAATTGTTATATATCTGAACGGTTAAAGGACGCAATTGAAAAGGAAAATATTACTGGGGTTGAGTTTGAAATTGCGGCTAATTTTTTATGAGTTAATATTCTAAAAGAACCAATTTGTCCTAATTTGTAATAAAAAGAATGAACTATCTTTGCCAAAACTTAACGTTTATGGCAAAGAGCAGCACCCGCAGGTAACCATCTACATCAACGGCAAGGAGGTGGAAGCTCCCGTCAAGCAGATACGTTCCGAGATGAACAAGCTCGTGAACGAGCAGAACCGCATGGTCATCGGCTCGGACGAGTACATCTCCCACGCCAAGAAAATCAGGTAGTATCCCCAAAAGTGTGTAAATTCCAGCAAAAATGAACTTTCTTCACTTCTTCCCGAATCGAACTAAATTTCTCTTCTCCAATCTCAAACTTTTTCCTTACCTTTGCACCCCACTAATCCGCAATGCACGTTTCTTCCACATATCGCCCACAAAACCTATTGCTTCCGCAGGGAAACTTGTCGGAAATTTTCTCTTATACCTTCTCCGCAAAAGAGAAGGACTCGGAAACGAACTTATCGTACTTTGGTGCACGCTATTACACCAGCGACCTAGGCATCTGGCTCAGCGTGGACCCGATGTCTGCGAAATATCCTTCTTTGTCGCCTTACACGTATTGCGCGGATAACCCGGTGAAGTTAGTGGACCCGAATGGGGAGGAGATTGGAAATTTTTATGATATATTTGGAAATTACTTGGGAACGGATGGGATCGAAGATAATGAAGTTTACATTGTTACTGATGACGCAGATATAGAAAAGATAGAAAATAATAATAAAAAAGGAGAAACAACACAAGTCTCAGAAATCTCATCTGCCATGCGGCTTCCTTTAATCGAAACTCGCAAAAAAAATGGTTTATCAGGTGGAAAATGGTGATAAAAAAAATAGTTTTGCTGAATATGGTGGAATCTATGGTATAGATGTAAATACTAAAGAAGAAGATATACGTCCGGCTAAGGATGGCACTACATATAACATTTCGGAATCTAAAAATGTAACAATAGACTACAACACCGCAAACATAAACTTCTTTACAAAAATTGGCACATATCACTCCCATCCAAGTGGAAATGAAAAGCATTCTTTTGATCAGCATCCTTCCCCTGAAGATTATCAGAATGCTATCAATCGTGAGCAACAATACGGTATGAAAGGCACAAATATGGTTTTTGGCATGAAAGATAAAAATGTTTATCTGTATAATAGTAAAGGAAATAAAGCGACTATTTCATTATCAATTTTTTTAAATATAAAATAGTATGAAGTATCTGATTTTTTCAATAATCTTATGTGGAATTTCAATTCCTTCTTTAGGTCAAAATTTCGATACAATTAGGTTAAAGGAATTGCAAAATATAGTGGATAAAATTCAAGCTGATTCTCTCAATGATAAAGATTATTATAACAGATATAGACCTTACTATGAAGAGATTTACTCTACATTTTGGACTATTCCGTGGAAATCAGGACTTACTCCAGAGATAGTGGAAAAATATAAACCATACAATGATTTACTAGTAAAATATGATAGCTTATATTTTACAGCTGAAAAGTATAATATTCCCAAATATGATTCAGTAATTGTAGAATTGTATATTGATGGTAAAAAACAGCAATTGCAAAATAATTTCCTGATATATCTAATTACTGCAGATTCAGTGTACAATTGTCATACAAAACTTTCATCTTTCTGCTTCCCTGAAGGTTTGGATTCTGTTCCGTCATATCTAATTTTTAAATTCAAAAAGTACAATTTTCCACTTTTATATTTATCTACTACACCTAAAAAAAATGTTTATAAAAAGGTTGAAATATATCTTTATAAGGAAATTTGCAAATGTGAAGAGATACATCTATATCTAGAAAATGACGAGAAAATCACAGGATGCCTAAGAAGTAGGCCTACAGGAGGACCTGGATTATATTGGCTCTATAAGCTCCACGGTAACAATAATAGACAACTTATTCGAGAAATTGATGAAAGAATATATGACTTTATAGTAACATGTACTACAAACATATCCGCTGAACTTGTAAAAAATGTATTGTCCAATAAAACTTTCAAAAACAAATAATTAGGGCTGACACATCTCCTGACGTATCAGCCCTTTAGGTTATCTTTACTTTTGATAAAATCTTTAAATAGCAATGAACAAAGATAATATTTACCAGACAGCAATAATTCAAATTAGATGAGCGAAATCGCTACAAAAATCCAATGTGCTGCAACTCCTGCACAAAGTCCTCCTATTGTATGCGCAAGAATTGCTTTTGAAGTAAGAGAGCGAAAACCCATTGAATCGAGCATTGCAGCGTGCGTGCTTAAGAATCCACTCCAGCACATTCCGATGGCAGTAAACACAGCGATGGCATTATTATCGAGCAAACCAGCCTCTTGAAAACGCGGTATCAAACCTAATGCAGCACCTACTGCACCTAAAGAGGTAATTGGAAATGCAATCAATTCAGAATTGGTAAAACCAAATAAAGCTTTGAAAACAAAGTCAATTTTATCTGCCAACCAAGGAATGAGTGGAACTCCTTCGTAAGCAGCACCCGTATATCCTTCTGCAGAAGGACCAAAAGTGAGCATCATTACCATTGTAGAGATAACAAGCACGCCCGGAATAATAGCTATACCTATTTCAACACCAGATTTTCCACCATCTAACACGGCATTAAGGGTACGGAGGAAAATACTTCCTTCACTTTTGAAAGAGATCTGTTGATCATCACCGCCAGAAATAGTTTCATCTTTCATCTCTGGATGAGCTTTTAAGATAAAACGTTGCATCAATCGTGCGGAAATTATACTACCGATAACTGCGCCTACAAAACCAATAACTGCACCTTGCGCAAATCCACGTCCCATCATAAAGGCAATCACCACCAAGCCCATACCAAAAGCTGTTCCAAAATTGGTAAGTGAAATCAGTTGATAGGTCTTAAAATATTGGCTAAAGTTTTTGTCTTTTGAAAGGGAGATAATGGCTGGATTATCAGATAAGAAACTCATTAATCCTCCCAATGCTGCCACACCAGGAAGGTTGTATAGTGGCTTCATCAATGGGTGTAGGCAAACTTCTAACAAACGAACAACACCAAATTCTACCAATAATTTACTGAGAGCACCTGTCAATACGGTAATACCCATAATATAAAAGACAGTTTCTAGCAAAAGGTGATATGAGGTTTGCATAAGTGTATTCAACATATTAGGTAATCCCATCTTCCAAGCAAGTCCTCCAAAGAGAGAAAAAAAGACGAGAAGAAAAATTGCCGCTTCTATACGGCGTTTGGTAAGAAATCGCAATGCTTTCATCTATGTACTATTTGTTTTCTTTTTTGATCTTAATCCTATTCTTTTTTATAAATTTCAGGAAATTTAAATCCCAAGTTAATCCTACATTTGCACTCCATGTTGCGCTGGAAAGATCATCAAACTCTTCGGGAGCAATCGCTCCATAATTTCTGTAAAGCACACAAGCATGAACGCGCAAATCTCGATATACAGCAGGACGAAATTCCAACCCCATACCTGCAAATGCATAACTATAACCGGGTTTAATCATAATATCTTTAGGCTCTTCTACGCCCAAGTGTTCAGCATTATTTTGGTCGTAACCTCCTTTTGCAAAAATCACAAAACTCTTACCCAACTTCACATCTAAACGACCTACCAAGGTAAAATCTGCAAAAAATTTCTTGAATGAAGCTGCACGATTCAAATAATCCAAATAAAGACTCCATTGATCGAACTCCAACTTATTCCCTAACGCAATGTAATTCACAAACTTGCCGCGCTCCCGTTCAATCATATTTACAGAGTAGATGGTTTTAAAATGATTAAAGTTTCCATACCATGCCACGTTATAAGCAAAAAGGCCACGTCCAAAAATTCGTTCTGCAATGGTTCCATCATAAAGATTAGGGGAATTTGTCATTTGGACTACGACGCTATTTTTCCCTTCATCATCGGTATAAGTAGCTGCAATACCCAATTGAAAACACGCCACTTGGTTCCAAAACTCTGTCGGAAAATAAACATCAATTGGAGGCGCATCATACTCAAAACTTCCAATATGAAGTGCTTGTTTTCCTGCTGTCAATGAGAAATTTTTATTAATTTTCCACGTCAAATAAAGGAAATCAGTATTATCAAAAAGATTTGGCATTCCATCTTTGGGAATAATTCGCTGACGGAAGAAGTAGGAAAAATGCTCATTAATATTCCCCCCCATTATCAAGTTGAAATAACGCCCCGTAAAACCATAATCGTTTGATTTATAGTAATCACCAGTCGTACTATGGGTATTAAATACATGAGAATAATCGAAATCAAAACGAGTTTCTAACTTAAATTTTGTAAAAATGGGAATTGAATCGGTTTGTGAGAAAGCAAAATTGGAACAAAGCAAAGCCACTATTACCAATCCAAATTTTCTTAATACGCTCATTTTCAGATCTTTAAACTAATATTTTTAAATTATAAATTTGGGTGCAAAGGTAAGAAAAATTCGATAGCTTACTCATTCTTTTTAAGCAGTTTTTTGATTTTATTTATTTGGGCGTGCCGGCTTTTTCAACGCACTACCCTACCCGCTCGCCGTCGGGCTATCCGCTCAAATTTCGCGCCTTCTTCTCTCGCTTCAATATATCCCTAAATCTAACTAAATTCTAAGGCACAAATTCTAAGTTCTAACCCCTCAAGCCGGCGCTCATAACCGCTTCTATCCCTCACGCGGCCCACTAAAGCAATTTTAATGCTATGGCAGCACACGCTTCCGCATCCGCCAATGCATTATGCTGATTTTCCATCTTATAGCCACACTGCTCTGCCACACCACTCAGCTTAAAAGAGGTACTCTCTGGCAATTTTTCCTGCGCAGCTTTTAAAGTACAATGAAAAACATAGTTAGGATATTTCATCTTATATAGCTTAAACGCTGCCTTCAAACTAAGACGGTCACAATTACAATTGTGCGCAACCAAGGGCAACTCGCCAATAATCTCAGCAACTTTGCGCCAAACAATCGGGAAAGGGGACGCATCTCGCGTATCCTTCTCGGTAAGCCCATGAACTCGCACACAATAGCGATTGTAACTATTGGGTTTGGGACGTACTAAACTATAGAAACGTTCTACAATTTCACCATTGCGCACAACAACAACTCCCACTGAGCAAATGCTTGCAGGAGAAAAGTTTGCCAACTCAAAATCTATCGCAGCAAAATCTTGCATTCTACTTTTGACAATTTTTCTTAGCGATCTTAAATTCCTCTCCTACTGTAATTTTTACCCAAGTTCCTGTAGGACAAACAAATCGGCAATAAGGTCTTGGAATTATACATGATAATAACAGAACTATTCCTGCGCAACTCAACACAATCCATCCTGCATCTACTAACATAAATGCTACGAAAAACTCGTAATTCAGAAGGTCGAAACCAATTCCCAACCAAAGCATAAGCATCAACACAAACCACAAAATCCGACGAAACCAAGTAAGAATTTGTACCCATTGAGCAGACATTTTTACCTTAAACGGCACAATTTTTCCCATCAATTCCTGAAATGAGCCCATAGGACAGAGCCATAAACAATAGTAATCTTTCTTTCCCAAAAGTGGATAAATCAATGCTGCAATCAAAAGCAACAACGTAATCGCAACCGACCAAAATTCAAATTTATTGGCGACCAATCCTGTCAGTAAAGACAGCGAAAGGAAACGACAAGTCCAGAAACCTAAAACTGCAACATTTAGCACCAACTGAATGGTTCTAAATAGTTTTGATTTAATAAAGAAAGGAAGAATAAGTCCAGATAAAATAACTGCAACTACAACGAAGAACTTAATATCCAGATTAGGTTTAGCACTTGTGTAATTGGGATTATCTGCCACATAGCGCATCGTTTTCTGAACTGATTTGATAATTGCATCAGAAGAATAGGTAGCACCACTCACCACGTCAATCTGTTTTTTTAGTGCTTCTTCTGGCGTAAGTCCGTTCCAAGAATCGAGCAAACCTTGTTTCACCACACGATCAAAAAAACTTGGGGTTTCCTCATTTTCTAACGCTTCAACTTTTTCAATTTTATTATCTTTCAAATAGATTTGAAGTGGAATATTCGCATTATAACCAATAAATTCTTTACCATATTCTGCTGTTGAAATCACTCTTACACCCTTTTCATCAAGCCATTCTTCAGGTTTAGTGTTTTTAGTCTGTTCAGTCCTATTTTCATTCAATGCTACGCCAAAAATTCTCTGGTCGCGCCGAATAGCCACTCCTGCTATCATTATAAATCCCAAACAGAGGCAGGCAATTTTAAAAACTACTTTTTTCATAACTTTACTTAAAAGATAAAGACCGCAGATACCACGGTCTTTATCAAAAAATATTGATCAAATGATATTACATATTTGTCATTTGTGATTCAGCGTATGCTCTGTCCACAACTACAATTTTCTTACGAGAAGAGGGGGCTTCATACATTGCATTTGCCATAATCTTCTCGATTATAGAGCGTAAACCGCGCGCGCCCAATTTTAACTCTAACGTTTTATCCACAATAAAATCAATAGCATCATCAGTAATGGTGAGTTTGATATTATCCAATGCGAATAGGTTAACATATTGTTTTACTAATGCATTTTTAGGTTCGAGCAAAATTCTACGCAAAGCATCTCTATCAAGCACATCCATGTGTGTAATCACAGGAAAACGACCACACAATTCAGGAATAAGGCCAAACGATTTCAAATCTTGTGCAGTTATATAACGAAGCACATTATCCTTATCGATGTGAGTACTATTATTATTATAACCTATCACATTGGTATTCAATCGTTCAGAGATAATTCTATCTAAACTATTAAAAGCACCACTTGCGATAAAGAGAATATTTTGTGTATTTACTACAGTAAACGCCTGCTCAGGATGCTTACGCCCACCTTGAGGAGGTACATTCACCTGAGCGCCTTCTAACAATTTTAGCAATGATTGTTGCACACCTTCGCCAGAAACATCGCGAGTTATGGAAGGATTGTCGGCTTTACGTGCAATCTTATCAATTTCATCAATAAAGACAATTCCCCTTTCAGCGCGTGCTACATCAAAATCGGCAGCCTGAAGTAATCGTGACAATATACTCTCCACATCTTCGCCTACATAACCTGCTTCTGTAAAAACTGTTGCATCTGCAATACAGAATGGAACATCTAACATCTTTGCGATAGTACGCGCTAACAATGTTTTTCCTGTTCCTGTATCTCCGATTAAGATGATGTTCGATTTCTCAATCTCTACATCCTTATCCTCTTTGCAAGAGTGCATCAGACGTTTGTAATGATTATAAATAGCCACTGAGATAACTTTTTTAGCTTCATCTTGACCAATTACATATTGATCTAACTTTTCTTTTATCTCTTTGGGTTTCAATAGTGTAGGCACAAATTGTTCGTCAGTTTTTTTTCTTTTTTTCTGACGAAAATTGCGTACCATTTCCATTACTGCATCCGCACAATCCTCACAGATAGCCCCATTAAATCCATGAATTAATAGAATATTATCTGCTATTTTTTGTCCGCAGAAACTACAGGTATTAGGTCCGTTTGTGTTATTTTTTTTCATTGTGTTTTCTCAATTCTAACACATTGTCTATCATTCCATATTCTTTAGCTTCAGCTGCAATCATCCAATAATCGCGGTCACTATCCTTCCACACTTGTTCGTAAGTTTTTCCAGAGTGGTACGCAATAATTTCATACAACTCCTTCTTCAACTTTTGGATTTCGCGTGCTTCGATTTCAATATCTGAAGCTTGACCTTGCGTTCCTCCCATGGGTTGGTGAATCATCACGCGAGAATGAGGTAGTGCAAAACGTTTTCCTTGTGAACCTGCGCAAAGGAGAACAGCAGCCATAGAAGCTGCCATTCCTGTACAGATTGTTGAAATTTCTGGTTTAAGATATTGCATTGTATCATAAATTCCCAAACCGGCATATACACTACCACCTGGAGAGTTTATGTAAATTTGAATATCTCTCTCAGAATCTTGGGATTCTAAGAAAAGCAATTGCGCTTGAATGATATTTGCAACATCATCATAGATAGGTGTTCCCAAGAAGATGATTCTATCCTTCATTAATCTTGAGAAAACATCCATTACTGCAATATTCATTGGGCGTTCTTCAATGATATTGGGGGTGATATAATCATTGACAAGTGATGCGTATTTTTCAACACGCATACTATTAATGCCACAATGTTTAACAGCGTATTTATAAAACTCGTTATTCATCTTTATCCTTTTTTGTTGTTTTCTTAGCACAAGCTTTCTTTGGTGCTGGCGCTTCTCCTTCTGCTACAGTTTTTTTAGCTTTAGGTGCTTTTGCTTTGGTTGTTTTTTTCTCTTCAGTAGATGTTTCTGCTGGTTTTCCCGTTGCAAAAGCAATAAACTCATCCAAAGTACCCTCTTTCAACTCTGTAGTCATCTTGTCACGCAATAAAGCAACAAGTTTTTGGTCATAAAGTTGATCGTAAATATTCTTAACATCTTCCCTTTTTTGAACTGCTTGTTCTACCAATTTATCCAATTGGTCTTTAATCTCAACTGGATTGAATTGATTAAAGTAGTTTTGGATAAAGAAATTGCGGATATAATCTTTAATTTCATCCATAGTTACTTTAATTTCACTATCTTGAGTAAGTTTATTTTCAATCAATTGCCATTTGAAAGATTTTGCGTAGTTTTCATATTCAGCATCCAATTTTTCTTGAGTCATTTCACTATTGCTTCTCAAGATATATCTACGAATAAAGTCGTCAGGAAGTTCAATGCTTACATTATCAATTAATGCGGTAATAGCATCATTACTAAATTTTCTATCAGATTCTCTCTTCCATTGCTCTTCAACTTGAGCTACTGCATAATTATTGAACTCTTCAATAGTTTTAACTGATTCATCAGGGAAAACCTTCTTCAAGAAATCTTCATTAACTTCTGCCAAGGTAAGTCTGCCGATATGCGTAATTGTCAAATCGTAATTATATTCAGCTTCCTTATCGAAATTTTCTTCCGTAACATGAAGGAATCTTCTAAGATGCATTTCATCGTTGAAAGCATTTTTCAATGTTACATTAGCCACTTCATTCACTTTCTTACCTACGATAGCTTTTCTACCCTCTTCTGAAAGATCTGAAACAAGAATAAAACCATTTTTATCTTCAGCATAAGTTACAGAGATATTATCTTCTTCTCCAACTTCTTCTGGAGATGTATATTCACCATATTTACGGCGCAAACCATCGACAAAATTATTAACTTCAACCTCAGAAGCTTTGATATGAAAATCTGTAACTACAGGAATAGCAGTTACATCCAAATCAAAAACTGGTTTTACTGCGAACTCAAAAGCAAAGGTAAAATCAGTAGCATTTTCAAAATCCACTGTAGATTTCTCTTCAATAATCATAGGTTCGAACATATATTCGATCTTATTTTCATCGAGATAGTTGTACAAGTTTTTAGACGCCAATTCATTCACAGCCTCAGCAATCATAGACTTTTCGTAAAGTCTTTTAATCATTCCCATAGGAGCATTTCCCACGCGAAAACCTGGCACCTGAGCAACACGGCGTTGCTTCTTCAATTTCATTTCAACATCAGCAGCATAATCATCTTTTGAAATTTCAATGATTACTTCTTGTACTTTTTCGTTTGCTTTTTCGTTACTAACTTTCATTATATTAATTTTTTATGTTTTTAAATTTTGGTCGGCAAAGATATAAAAAAAGTTTGAATAATCAGCGACTATTCAAACTTTAATTTTATGAAAAAAGATAGTTTGACTAGATTGTCATTCCACCATCCACACTAAGGGTAGCTCCATTTACGTATGAAGCATCGTCGCTAGCAAGATAAAGGAATGCATTAGCAATATCTTCTGGTTGACCTAAACGTCCTACAGGAACTTTAGCGCGCATGCCATCCAATACTTCAACTGGCATTTTTGCAACCATATCAGTTTCGATAAAACCAGGAGCTACAGCATTGACTGTAATACCTTTACGACCTAATTCTTTTGCTAAGGTTTTTGTCATACCAATCAAGCCTGCTTTAGTGGCCACATAATTAGTTTGACCAAAGTTTCCATATAATGCTACTACAGAAGAGGTATTCACAATGCGGCCATAACCTTTATCAAGCATATAAGGAGAGATTGCTTTGATACAATAAAAAGCACCACTTAAGTTAATATCAATTACTTGTTGCCATTGTTCTACTGACATTTTTTTCAAAGTACTATCGTTGGTAATACCTGCGTTATTGATTAAAATGTCGATTTTTCCATATTTTTCGTTTACTTCTTTAGCTGCAACGGTTACGGCTTCGTAATTACTTGAGTCAACAGGTTGGAAGTCGATTGTTAAGCCTTGTTGTTTAGCAGTTTCAACAAAAGCATTTCCACGTTCTGCGTTACGCGCCCAAACCACAACGGTTGCACCTTCTTGAGCGAATTTAATTGCTGTTGCAGCTCCAATACCAGCTGTTCCACCGGTAATAATAGCTACTCTATTTTCTAATTTTTTCATTGTATTAATTTTTAAAGTTAAAATTTTTCAACGTGCATTAATTTAGCTTGCCCAATAATAACAGCCTTACCTTGGCAGTCTTCCAAAGTACATTGAATTACGCCGCGGTGTTTTTCTTCATTCACCTCAACGACTTCAAACTTTGCCACGTAATCATTTTCCACGAAAACAGGCGCACGGAAAGACATATCTTGATACATATAGATAGTACCTTCGCCGGGCCATTGGGTACCAAAAACTTTTGAGAAAACTGCACCTGCGAAAAATCCGTGAACAATAGGTTTTCCAAAAGGAGTTTTAGCCGCATACTCCGCATTTACGTGAATTGGATTATTATCACCTGAAATTTCCGCAAATTTATCAATATCTTTTTGGTGGAAACAAACCTTTTCAGAATATGTATCTCCGACTTTTAATTTTGCCATCTTTTTAAATTTAAATTAGATTTCCATTGGTTTTAAATCTGGAGAGATAATCAAAGTTGCTTCCGTAGCCGCTTGAACCTCTTCCACAGTAAATTCAGGATTAATCTCTTTCAAAACGATACCTTTTGGAGTCACTTCCATCACGCCCATTTCTGTAACAATAAGATTCACCTGACCTTTTGCTGTAAGCGGAAGGTTACATTTTTTCAAGATTTTAGGATTTCCTTTTGCGGTATGTTCCATTGCCAAAATCACCTGTTTTGCACCTACAATAAGGTCCATAGCGCCACCCATACCAGGAGTCAATTTACCAGGAATCATCCAGTTAGCAAGGTCTCCATTTTCATCTACCTGCATTGCACCTAAGATGGTTGCATCAACATGACCACCGCGAATAATACAGAACGATTGCGCAGACGAAAATGCAGTAGCATACTCATTAGCAGTTATATAACCACCACCTGCATTGATATAATGAGAGTCTTCATCTCCTTCAGCTGGAGTTTTCCCCATACCTAAAAGACCATTTTCCGATTGAAGGATCAAGTTCACACCTTCTGGTACATAATTAGGCACCATAGTGGGCAAACCGATACCTAAATTAACAACATCACCATCCTTCAATTCTTTTGCCACTCTCTTGGCAATCACTTCTCTGATTTGATTTTTATCCATAATATCTAATTTTAAATTATTTCTTTCCATTAATACGTCTATCCATCTCTTCTGCAATATAAGAGGCAACGTTATCGGCATACGAATTCATTCCGAAACCTGCATCATACCCCAACTCTTTCGCCAATTCGTGAGAGATACGTGGACCGCCGCAACATACTATAAGTTTATCGCGCAAACCTTCTGCTTCCAACATCTCTATCAACTCAGTAAGGTTCTTGATATGAACATCTTTTTGGGTTACCGTTTGAGAAACCAACAATGCATCAGCTTTCATCTCAATAGCCTTTGCAATAAACTCTTCATTCGGCACTTGACTACCCAAATTCAACGCCTCAAACATTTTGTAACGTTCAATACCATAGTGGCCTGCGTAGCCTTTCATATTCATAATAGCATCAATACCTACGGTATGAGCATCAGTTCCAGTGCTTGCACCCAAAACCACAATTTTGCGTCCTATACGTTCTTGGATAAAATCGTCGGTTTCATCCATGCTCATAACGGTTGAATCTACTTTATCCACTTTAATTGTGCTGTAATCAACAGTATGTACGCAAGAGCCATAGCAATTGAAGAAAGTAAAACCTTCCGCAAGTTCTTTATAATAGACCACTTGTGGATTTTCAAAACCCATCTTCTTCATTAATTGTTTAGCGGCTTCAATAGCTTCATCACCAACAGGAACTGGTAAAGTAAAACTCAATTGTGTTTTACCATCGTTCATTGTATCGCCGTATGGTTTAATATTGGTTAAATCTAACGTCCGGTCAAAATCTTTTTGTTCGGTAGAATACAATCCTCCACTCATAAGTTATTCTGTTTTAATATTTTATATAAATTCCTTTTCTTATAATTCAATTTCAATAAGTTCTGCAAATATAGCAAATTTAGTTTATCTTTTTATCATTATTTTTCGTTTCAATTTTAGGATTAAGAATTAAGAGACTAGCAAGATTGGAGCAGTTTACGCGTTTCATAATCTACAGCTAAATATTCCTCCACAGAGTTAGGTGTTGTCAATGGAACCTTTCCAAGTGCGAACTCAATCTGTTTTGGAATTTCCAAGAATGAGATTTGGCGTTGTAGAAATTTCTGCACAGCAACCTCATTAGCAGCATTCATTACACAAGGACGATCTGCGCCAATTTTTGCAGAATTGAGAGCTAATTGCAAACAAGCAAAAGTCTCATAATCTGGTTTTTCAAAAGAAAAAAATGGAAAATCAGAAAAATTGAAACGCGGAAAATCACTCGGCATTCTAAAAGGAAAAGTTAAAGCATATTGGATAGGAAGTTTCATATCTGGCAACCCCAACTGAGCTTTTAGTGAACCATCTTCGAACTGTACTAAAGAGTGGATAATAGACTGTGGATGCACCACCACTTCAATTTTTTCCAATGGCACATTGAAGAGCCATTTTGCCTCAATCACTTCCAATCCTTTATTGAGCAAAGTCGCACTATCGATAGAGATTTTTCGTCCCATATTCCAATTAGGATGTTTCAGCGCATCTTCTGGTGTAACAGACAGAAGGTCATTATATTTTTTCCCTCGGAATGGGCCACCACTTGCCGTGATAATCAACTTCTCGATAGCATTAAATTGTTCACCGACGAGCGACTGAAAAATAGCAGAATGTTCCGAATCGACGGGCAAAAGTGGCACGTTTTTTTCTGCTGCTGCTTTCGTCATCAATTCTCCAGCCACCACCAAGGTTTCCTTATTTGCTAAAGCGATGGGTTTTCCTGCACAGATGGCGCGATAGACGGGCGCTAACCCTGCCACGCCAACAATTGCGGCTACTACAACATCAACGGTTGACATTTCAACAACATCGCACAATGCATTAGCACCAGCATACACCTTTATATCCTCGCCCCACAAAGCATCTTTCACTTGTTGATATTGCGTATTATCAGCAATCACCACACAATTGGGTTGAAACTGTTTTGCCTGTTGAATTAACAACTCCGCATTGGAGTGCGCTGTAAGCACCTCTACCTCGAAATGCTCAGAAAAACGAGATACAACCTCAAGCGTTTGAACGCCGATAGAACCAGTTGAACCTAAAAGTGCAATTCTCTTTTTCAAACCCTAAAATCCTTTCTAACGAGCTTTCATTATATCAATAAATGGATTGAAATAGTTCTCATCTTTAGCAACAACGCCTGCCAAACCTTTTCCACCCGTTTTTGAACGTTTGATATCTGCAAAAATACCTTTTTCTAAAGCTTGGAAAAGCCCTTCGTGTGCCATATCTTGCAACAATTGATGAGCATCATCAAGAACTTTTGCTGCACGTTGTCTTACAATTCCTCCCTCTTTAAATTCAACCTCATCACCAATATTTTTCATATTTTTAAATATGTATTGGGCATTTTCAATTGCCAAATAACGGTCAGACATAAAAGGAGTATGTATTGCTTCGGTAATCATACCCAAAAGTTGCAAACCTTGTCCTGTCCAGATAGCGATTTGGTTAAAGAGTGCGTCTTGAATTTCGCCACGGAAGATATTTCCTGTCATAAATTTGGTTGGTGGCATATATTTGAGCGGTGCTTTCGGGAAAATTTCTCTAAGCATTTGTGCTTGTGCAAGTTCATAAAGGAAACCATTTTCCAATTCAGGATCCATTTCAAATGCATGACCCAAGCCCATTTGTTCTTCTGGCATTCCTGCTAATAAAGCTAATTGCTCATTAATTAAATCTGATGCCAAAACAGTATGTGCTTGTTCGTATGCATCGGCAGTGGTTAAGTAATTATCCTCACCAGTATTAATGATTACCCCAGCAAAACCATTGATAATTCTAGAGAAATATTGGTCAATGATTGTACGCTGTGGGTTAATATCTCTGAACAAGATACCATACAACGCATCATTCAACATTACGTCCAATCTTTCTAAAGCACCCATAGCTGCG
Source organism: Bacteroidota bacterium (assembly GCA_023413895.1). GTDB lineage: Bacteria > Bacteroidota > Bacteroidia > Bacteroidales > WCHB1-69 > JAEZOU01. Next base: position 16,034 of record JAEZOU010000084.1, read on the forward strand.
ATTTCAGGCATACAAAGTCCTGAACAATAGTTACAAAGACGAATATAACGTCCAACCTCTTCACCCACCTCATCGAGAGCCTTACGCATAATCCGGAAGTTTTCTTGGGTTGCAAAAGTACCACCAAAGCCTTCTGTTGTTGCTCCGTATGGAACGTAGTCGAGCAAACTTTGTCCCGTAGTTCTAATTACAGCAATAATATCTGCACCTTGACGAGCTGCTGCTTGTGCTTGAACTACATCTTCATAGATATTTCCTGTAGCTACAATTACATATAGATAAGGTTTTGCGCCCTCACCAATAGTATCTAAATATTGGTTTCTGCGAGCTACATTTCCTTTAATTCTTTCTACACAACTAGTAATATAAGGTGCAATTGCGGCTTCGATATCTTTATGATTATTGATTTTTAATTTTGTGATATCCAACTCATTCGCAGCAATTTTCTCCGCAATTTCCTGAGGTGTTAATCCTGTTTCAATAATTGCATTTCCGATATAGAACAACACTCCTTGATTAAGCAAACCTTTATCGTGGATAGAATTTACTATTACATTAGGAAGTGGTGCATCGTTGCTATCCACACCATCAATACCGATTAAACGACAAAGTGTACGTTCTACAGCCACTGTCGTATATTGATTTACGAAATTTTGTACATCTTCAGCAATTTGACGTGCCAAATTTTTAGCTGAATCAACCTTGTTAAAGTCAAGACCAATTTTGCTTTTTCTCATTGATTTCTATTTTTATATTTGAATTTACTTATTTAAATAAAATGATAATTTTAAAGTCGGCAAAGGTACGAAAAAAACGATAAACTCTTACCGCTTCCAAAATTTCCGATTTACTTTCTTACAATATTACCATTGAACTGTGCTGTACAAGTCATATTAATCTCGTTGATACAAACGTGTTCTGGTAGAGAAAGTACATACTCAACCACATTTGCAATATCTTCTGCTACAAGCGGAGTATAACCTTCGTACACCTTATCGGCCCGTTCTTTATCACCGTGGAAACGCACAACAGAGAAGTTAGTTTCAGCTGCTCCAGGACAAACCACAGTAACCTTAATGTTGTGTGGAAGGAAATCCATTCTCATACCTTTTGACAATGCCAAAACTGCGTGCTTTGTTCCACAATACACATTGCCACCCACATATACCTCTCGACTTGCGGTAGATCCAATATTGATAATGTGTCCTGATTTGCGTTCTACCATTCCTGGAGAGACTAAACGGGTGATATAGAGCAAACCCTTAATATTAGTATCTATCATTCTTTCCCAATCTTCAATAGCTCCTTTATCAATAGTATTCATTTCTACTGCTAAGCCCGCATTATTAACCAAAACGTCAATATTTTTCATATTTTCGGGTATGGATTGAATGGCTTTTTCGCACGCTTGGAAATCACGAACATCAAACACCAATGGTAACACTTGTGATTGTGTTGTTTGACGAATTTCATCACAAACTTGCAACAATGCTTTCTCATTTCGAGCAGTGAGTATCAAATTTACATTTTGTTTTGCTAATGTTTTGGCGATGGCTTCACCAAATCCTCCGGACGCACCGGTAATTAAAATTGTCTTCATTATTTTATCTTTTATTTATATTTTCAATTAAATCATTCAACCACAACAAAATTTCATTCATAGCCAAAGGAGAGAATGTTTGAGAAATCTTTCCATACTCATACGGAGAACCTGTATCTGCTTCCTGAAAAAGGTGATTTAGATTATTTAGAGAAACAAATTTATGATATCTATTTTCAGGAAGATTTTTTTGGAGGATATCAAGATTTGTTTTGTAATAAACTTGCAAATCCTTAGTTCCATTTAATGCTAAAACAGGAACATTAATTTTTCGGATATATTTTTCAGGATAAATAGTAAATAGAGTTCTAAACCACGGAGAATTGAGAGCAGATAATTGAGATAGAATTTCACTTTGAGAAAGAATATTTTCTTCATTTCCATCTCCCTTCATCATCTCATTATAACGCTTTATTTCAGCAATATAGAATTTTGTAAATTTATCTGCTGATTTAGAATTTTCCAACGCTTTATAAACCTTCTTATTAAGATTCATCGACGCCGCTCTTACCTCTTCTGTAATCGTTGTATCCAACTTCAACAACTCTTCCGATTGATAGAGTAAAACTTGAGAAATATGCTCTGAACAGCCTGCCAAAGAGATAATAAAGTCAACCTTTCTCTTTTTTGCTGCCATCATAAAAGCGATTAGTCCACCTTCACTATGTCCGACAACACCTATGGGAATATTCCTCAACATAGTATCTTGTTTAAAATGAGCTATAACGCGATCAACATCTTCTACAAAATCGAAAGTTGTAGATTTTGTAAAAAGTTGCATAGGGCGGTCGTCATAGCGAAAAACGGCATAACCTGCATTAGACAAAAAATCGGAAAGCACCCAAAATGGCGAGTGTCCCATAATGTATTCATCACGATTTTGCCAACCCGAACCTGACACTAAAATCAGAAGAGCTTTAGGATTCTTAGGTATTGTTAACGTACCCATAATGGCCGCAGCTTTTCCGCTTACATCTTCAATTTCCAACTCCATTTCGTCATACTTGTATGGCGGCTGTGGAATTTGGGGGCGCAAGTCAATCAATAATTTTCGTTCGTTCTTATTGAAAAGTATTGTGTTCCATTTTTTTCCGCTTTGTTTAAAAACACCTTCAAAATGATCTCCAACAACATTTCCGCTGAAAGATGCTGCAACAGAAGCGATTTGGCAATACAAAGAATCGGAAGTAAGGTAGTAGCGACTCACAGGAATATTGAAAGCAAACTGGTCTGGTGAATCGGCACACACTTCTATAACACTATCATTCAATACCTTAAAGAGAAATGAGATTCGTAATGAATTTTGCTTATTAAGTTTCAATTCTCCCTCATAATAATACTCGAGTGTATCAGAAGAGGCGAGTGGTTTACCTGGCAAAGGTTGCGCACTTACAGCAAATTGAACGATTAACAAGATTCCAATAAATAAAACAGAAATATTTCTCATAGTCTATTTTTTCCTTTTAAAATTATCCACAGCCAAGCGGATAGAGAAAACATGAGAATAAAGTGCGCCTGACAAATCACCTATATCGGTAAAAGCATAATCAATAAAGCAAAAATTCTTAATACCCACGCCCACGCCAAGGCTAATTTGGCAGGTAGTTTTCTTCTTCATATCAAAATCTACTTCCTGTTGAAAGTTACCAATACCAGCGCGCACGGCAACAATCTTTTTATACGCAAACTCCATTCCGAAGTGTGGATCCATACTCAAGATATTGCTTTTCACCAAAAGGTTTCGCTTTCCATCGAAAGTAAAATCGAAATCTATAGCAAAAGTGGCATTAAAACCTTTTCCAAACTCTACATATTTTCCTCCGCCAAGTGACAGTTTAGGCATTGTCAATTCCAAGCCATTTTGGGGCAATTCATTACCAGTTTCAAGAAAAACTTGTTCCATTTCGGGCGTTAATGAATAGTGCCAAGCATTGAAAGTGCTGGTCACGTCTCGTAGCATTAGCGCTGCCTGCCAACCTTTATTTTCATATTGCAAGCCAGCATCTAAGCCGAACCCCCACGAGCCAGCGAAATCGCCTATCTTTCTGTGAATAACTTTCGCATTTGCTCCCAAATATAATCCTTTCACATTCGCAAAGCTATACGCATAACTCAGTAGAAACGCATTATCTGCTGCACTGAAATAAGAGATTCTATCATAATCAATATTCCCCTGATTATCTATCAGTTGTGTCGTATTCATAATATCATCAACCCCGAAGCGAATATAGGTAAATGCCACCGAAGAACGATCATCAATTTTTAAGGCAACACCCGCATAATCGTACTTTGCAATTCCTGCAAAATATTCCGAGTGCATCATCGCCAGCTGATAACGTCGGTCCATTCTACCCAAACCAGCAGGATTCCAGTAAGCTGCCGTTGCATCTGCCGAAAGCGCTGTCATTGTATTCGCCAATGCTAAACCGCGCGCTCCCACTCCTAAGGAAAGAAATTCATTACTATATTTTGCCGTCTGCGAATATAAAAACGAACTACAAACCAACAACATAGAGATAAGAAAAACAATCTTTCTCATAATTAAATCTCATTTTTTTACAACCTGCAAAGATAATAAAATTAAAAATAGTATTTTTGCACTTTAAAAAGAAAATATATGGCAACAATTTTTTGTACGAATACTCAAAAAGATGTTGATTTCCAACATGGAAAATCTCTTTCAGATTTTATTAAAGAGGAAAACATCACACTTGACAACAATATTTTAGGTGCATTAGTAAACAATAAAGTTCGATCTTTAAGTTACAAAATACACAAACCAAGTGTAGTAACATTTTTTGATATAACCTCAAGTTATGGCCACGAGATGTATTTTCGTTCCGTATATTTCATCCTTTTCAAGGCAATTCACGACCTTTATCCTGAGGCAAAATTAAAGATTCTACACTCGATTTCAGGAGGAAAATATTGCGAAATAGATAACATGCAGGAAGCTTTAACGCAAGAAGTGGTGAATCGAATCTGCCAAAAGATGGATGAGATCATCAGCAAGGATATTCCGTTTGAGCGGAAAGAGGTTTTTACACAAAAGGCGATGGATATGTATGAAAAAATGGGATTGTCGGATAAATCTGACATTTTCCGAGGTAGGAAACGCTTGTTTACCACTATCTATCAGTTGGACAACGTTGTCAACTACTATTACAGCCATCTTCTTCCTTCCACAGGATACATTAAAATGTACAAAATTGAACTATACGAATCGGGAATTATTCTTAAAATACCAAGCCGCAAGCGTCCTGATACAATTAGTCAAACGCGCAGAATGCCTAAACTTTTTGCCGTTTACAAAGAGTTTAAAGATTGGGCAAATCAGATGGGCGTGCCCTACGTGGCAGACATCAACAAACGCGTTGAGGACAAAACCATTCAAAACTTAATTTTACAAACAGAAGCCTATCAGGAAAAGATTTGGGCAAATACGGCAGATGAAATCAAAGAGCGCAATAGCAAAATAATTCTCATTAGTGGTCCTTCAAGTTCTGGAAAAACAACATCTTGCAAAAGAATGTCGATACAACTCAGTATTTTGGGCTACAAACCTATCGAAATTTCGGTAGATGATTTCTTTGTTGAAAGAGAGGATACTCCTCGTGACAAAAATGGAGAATACGACTTTGAAACCATTGATGCTATTGACATCGAACTTTTCAACACAACTCTTAAAAATCTACTTGATGGCAAAGAGGTTGAACTTCCTATTTTCAACTTCACAACTGGAAAGAAAGAGTGGCACGGCAAAAAATGTAAAATGGAAAAAAATTCCATCTTAATTATTGAAGGAATCCATTGTCTTAATCCTGCACTTACTGAAAAAATTGATGATAGTTGGAAATATAAAATTTTCGTATCCGCGCTTACCAGTTTATCCATTGATATGCAAAATCCGATTCCAACTTCCGATAATCGTCTTTTGCGCAGAATCATTCGCGATTACAATTACCGTGGATACTCTGCGGCAGAAACCATTCGTCGTTGGCCCAGTGTACGCAATGGTGAAGAAAAATATATTTTCCCTTACCAGGAAAATGCAGATAGAATGTTTAACACGTCTCTTCTATATGAAATGGGTGTAATTTTTCCATACATACTTCCAATCCTTTTTGAAGTTCCAGAAACGGCACCTGAATATCCAGAAGCTTTCAGACTCATTAAATTCTTATCCTACTTCAAACCCATCCCTGAATCATTGATTCCAGGAACTTCCATTATTCGTGAGTTTGTAGGTGGAAGTAAATTCAAATATTAATCTATGACAAAAAACTACAACATTCTACCTGGCGTGGACCCCTTTAATAGTGAGGGATTTGAATTGAATTATATTGAAAATGAGGGTAAAATCATTGATATTACGCCAAGACAAGGATTTGTCAACCAACACAATATAATCGATTCAAGCTATACAAAACGATGTCAGATTTTTAATCGCATGGATCGAATTTCGTCACCTTTGCACAAAAAAGATGGCAAATGGTATCCTCTTTCGATAGATGAGACAGTTGCGCTGATTAGACAAAAAGTGAGTGCCGTTTCTCCTACCGAAAATGCTATTTTTGCCTCTCCAGAATTGACAAACGAGGTCCTTTATCTAATTCAAAAATGGGCGCGGGCTGGCATCAAAAGCAATGCTCTTCACTCATTTCACTACCTAAAAGATGGCGACATTTTCAATCAGAACAAAAATGATATTCTTCCTATGCACGAAATGATGGAATCGAAACAGATTTTCGTTATAGGCGGCAACCTACAGTTGGAGCATTCACACATTCATCAATTGATACAAAAACGCCGGAAAGAGGAGAAAATTCCTATTATTTTTATCACTGAAATCCCGATGTCACCTTATCAAGGAGAATGCGACAACACCTTATTTGTTAGAAATTTACACACTTTTTTTTATACAGTCAATCTATACATTATAAAAAACAATCTTCAATTTGGCATCTTCACCAACGGATTAGCTTTACGCTATGAAGACTTTTTGCAACAGATGCAGAATGAAAATTTGGAAGAACACTATATGCGCGCAGGTGTAACTGAAGAAATCGTAAAATCATTTGTAAAACAAGTGATTAGCATTCCAAAATCAGCATTTATTCTAAGCGAGAATAGTTGTTCTGCTTCTACTTTTTTGGAACTTAAAAACATGATGTTCCTAACAGAAAAACAAGCCAAAAGCAGTTCTGGTATTATGCTTTTAAAACGCTGCTGTAATAGTCAGGGCCTTTTCGATATGGGAATTTTACCTCAGCGCGGCGCTGGGAATAGAGAATTCAACGAGGAATATATCACGATTTTACAAGAATTATGGCAATGTGAATCTCCGGCAACCGAACCACACAATATTCTTGAGGAGTTAAAGAATGGCGTTTTTAAAAACCTTTTCATTTTTGGCGAAAATCCTGCACAAAGCGACTCTGAACTTTTCCAATTTGCTCGCCAAAAAGCACATTTTCTCTGCGTTCAGGCACATTTCATGAATGAAACCTGCGAAATGGCAGACCTAATCTTACCACAAAACTTTGCTTTTGAAATTGGCGGAAGCTATAGTAATTGTTTTAAAGCGGCAGTAAACTTTGAAGCAATTAAAAACGCCCCTATTACATGGAACGAATTTTACTTTTGGACAAAAATGCACAACGCTTTTAATATAAATCCGTTACAGAATAGTCAGGAAGTGTTCTTGGAAACTATTTCCCTTTTTGCCCCCTCCTGCTGTGGTGGCATTCGACACAAATTTTCTTTAACAAAACAACCTAAAAACTAAAAATTATGAATCAACACATTACTCCTGACGCTACCTTTTTCCCTTTCCTTTCTGAAGAAAAAAGTTTAGAAAGAGTTGCTTCTAAAATCAGAGAAAAAACATATAATTATGTAAAAAAAAGCCACTTACAATCTCTTGTTTTAGGAATTTCAGGAGGAATTGACAGCGCATTATGTGCTGCACTTCTGAGACCTATCTGTCAAGAGTTACAAATTCCACTTATCGGACGTTCAATAACCATCGAAACGAATAAAGCGGACGAAATCGAACGTTCAATCTGGGTTGGAGAATCGTTTTGTAGTGATTTTCAACACCTTGACTTGACAGAAACTTTTTTAGAAAACAAGAAGTTATTAATCAACTTTGACGATTCCCATCTTTCCAAAATGCGTCAAGGAAATATGAAAGCGAGAATGCGGATGATGGTTTTGTATGACTTAGCACAACTCTACCGCGGAATGGTAATTTCGACCGATAACTATACTGAATTTCTAACCGGATTTTGGACCCTACACGGCGACGTTGGCGACTATGCACCTATCTTTCCGCTTTGGAAAACGGAAGTTTTCAATCTCTCAACTTATTTACTAAAAGAGTGCAATCCTGAACAACACAAAGCACTACAAAGCTGTATTGATGCCACCCCCGTTGACGGACTTGGTATTAGCAGTTGCGACTGCGAGCAATTAGGTGTACCCAACTACTACGAAGCCGATAAAATTTTCCAACGCTACTTTCAAGGCGACAAAAGTTTGGAAGAATCACCACTAATCAAGCGATATCACGCTTCACACTATAAAAGAAACAATCCTGCAAATTTCCAAAGAACCGACCTATTATAATCATAGCCATGCAGATTCTCATCGACAGCGGTGCTACAAAAAGCGAATTTATTGCGATTTACAATAAAAAAGTAGTTTATCATTTTGAAACTTCTGGCATAAATGCAAACTATGCTTCAGATATGGAGATAGAAGATGTATATCGATATGCGCAAAAACAACTCGCAACAGATTTAAGTCAAATTCGTAGCATCAAACATTACGGAGCTGGATGTTTACGAGAAGAGAATGTTATGCGCGTCAGCGGAATTATCAACACTATTTTTCCCCAAGCAGAGGTAGAGGTTTACTCCGACCTTTTAATTCCGTGCCACGCACTTTGTCAGAAACGAAGTGGCGTTGTCGGAATTTTAGGAACAGGAGCAGCAGTCTGCCATTACGACGGCGAAAAAATCACGCACATTGCACCCTCGCTGGGTTATCTACTCGGAGACGAAGGAAGCGGTATCGATCTAGGTAAACGTTTCCTAAAAGCATACCTCTCCAAACAACTTACTTCAGAAACCTGCAAAACGTTTGAAAAATGGTTATCCATTGAACCAACACAAATTATTGCCCAAATATACGGCAAAGAATCTCCACGCAAATTCCTAGCATCTATCGCTCCATTTTTATCAGAAAATATTAATAATCAAGAAATTAAAAACATCTGCAAAGATGCTTTTTTACACTTTTTCAGATTTAATAAAATTCATTTTCCTGATTCAGAAATGGCGTGGCATCTCTCTGGGTCCATTGCATATTATTTCCAAGAGATTATATCTGAAGTGGCCGAAAATGAGAATATTTCACTACAAAAAATCATACAAAAACCTTTAGAAGAAATAATATTATGTTATCAATAACCGCCAATGAAAATCAATTAGAAAATGTTGCCAACAATCTTCTTCAACAATTTCCAGAGGAGAGAATTTTCTGTTTCTACGGAGAGATGGGAAGCGGAAAAACAACATTAATAAAAAAAATATGTGAAAATTTAGGTGTACAGAATATTACCTCAAGTCCAACATTTGCCATTGTCAACGAATATCACGGACACCTAAACGTTCCTATATATCATTTCGATTTTTATAGGATTGACGATATTCGAGAAGCGGAAGATATTGGTTTTCAAGAATATTTATATAGTGGAAGCTATTGTTTTATTGAATGGACCGAAAAGATTGAAGAACTGTTGGACGACATTTACGTTCGGGTAGATATTGAACGTATTGACGATTCCACACGAAAATTTACAGCCCAAATAATTCAATAACGACTATGGAAAATTTAAAAGTAACATTTTCGCAGGAAGAAAATTCGTATGAAACCGCCGTTATGGAGTTGCAATACCACAACAAATCTCGGAGTGTTGCGGTAGGAATCATATCTGATTATAAGGAAGATACACATATTATTCCTCCTCACGTAATAAAAATGTGGGTAGAAAATGGGATTCAAGTTTACCTGCAACGCAATTATGGCAGCAAAGCACAATATTCCAATATGGATTATGCGGAAATTGGCGCCGAAATTATCGATACGGCAGAAAGTGTTATCAAAATTTGCCAAGTAATCGTCAAACATTCATCACTTTTAGAAAAAGAATACACCCTAATTTCAAAATCCAAAATTATCATCTCGGACCTTGACTTATCTCAAATTACAAGCGAATGGGCACATTTTAGCACCCAAGAACATCTTACCTTTTTTGGAATAAATCTTTTACAATCTGCTGCTGATAATTGGGCATTTAAAAACTACTTTTTTACAGATAAAGAGGGAAATACACATATTGATTACAATGCGGTAGTCACCTCAATGGTCAGAATTGTATCGCAAACTAGTTCCATTCGTTCTGCAGTACAAACGAGTCCCATTCTTTTACAAACTATCTATTGTTTGATGGGACAAATTTGTAATCAGGAAGTGGCAGAAGTGGCTGGAGTTCCATGGAAAGATATCGCAGGACTCTGTTGGGAATGGAATTAACGTTTATATTAACAAAGAATCCCTTTTCATACCGAAAAGAGATTCCCTACATATTAAAATAAAATCTAACAATTCGCTATATCTATTTGAACGAATTAATCAAGTTTTAGCACAGCGAGAAATGCAGATTGAGGCACCTCAACCTTACCAATTTGGCGCATCTTCTTCTTACCCTCTTTCTGCTTTTCTAACAATTTACGTTTACGGGTAATGTCACCACCATAACACTTTGCCGTAACATCCTTTCGCACCGCCTTAATCGTTTCGCGCGCAATAATTTTCGTTCCTATAGCTGCTTGGATTGCAATATCAAATTGTTGGCGTGGAATTAAATCCTTCAATTTTTCACAAATCTTTCTACCGAAAGGATAAGCGTTATCCACATGAATCAACGATGACAAAGCATCAACAGAATCACCATTTAACAATATATCCAACTTTACCAAACTTGCCGGCTTATAATTGGAAATATGATAATCGAAAGAAGCATATCCTTTTGAAATACTTTTCAGTTTATCATAAAAATCGAAAACAATTTCACCCAAAGGCAAATCGAAAGTCAACTCAATTCGATTAGAAGCGATATATACCTGATTTAGAAGAGTTCCACGTTTATCGAGACAAAGTTTCATTATGGCTCCGATATAATCAGCTTTGGAAATAATTTGTGCCATAATAAAAGGTTCCTCTACGTGATCAACCAGATTCGGCGCAGGCATTCCTGAAGGATTGTGCACCTCTAACAACTCTTTTTTTGTGGTAATTACATTGTATGAAACGTTTGGAACGGTAGCGATAACGTCCATATTAAACTCCCTATCAAGACGTTCTTGCACAATTTCCATGTGAAGAAGTCCTAAAAAGCCACAACGGAAACCAAATCCCAAAGCTGCAGATGATTCTGGCACGAAAGTTAGAGAAGCATCATTCAACTGCAATTTTTCCAACGATGCTCTTAATTCCTCATAATCATCAGCTTCCGTTGGATAGATTCCTGCAAAAAGCATTGGCTTTACATCTTCAAAACCATCAATTGCCACCTCACAAGGACGATTCACGTGCGTAATTGTATCACCCACGCGCACCTCGCTGGAGGTTTTAATTCCCGAGATGATATATCCCACCATACCTGCCGAAAGCGTATCCATAGAATCTTGTTTTAAGCGCAGAACTCCGATCTCGTCAGCATTGTAGTTTCGCTCTGTAGCCATAAACTTCACCAAATCACCTTTTTTCACAGTTCCGTTGAAGATTCTAAAATAGGCAATAATTCCTCGATAAGAATTGAAAACTGAGTCAAAAATCAATGCCTGAAGCGGAGCATTGGGATCACCTTGTGGAGCTGGTATTTTATTGATAATTGCATCGAAAATCTCCTCAACACCTTGCCCCGTTTTACCACTAGCTTCAATAATATCTTCAGGTTTACAACCGATAAGGTCAATAATTTGGTCTTTTACCTCATCGGGCATTGCAGCTGGCATATCCATCTTATTAAGCACAGGAATAATCTCCAAGTTATTCTCAATAGCCAAATAAAGATTGGAAATAGTTTGTGCTTGCACACCTTGTGTAGCATCAACTAACAACAACGCGCCTTCACAAGCAGCAATAGAACGTGACACTTCGTATGAAAAATCGACGTGACCCGGAGTATCAATCAAGTTCAACACATATTCCTCTCCTTTATAATTGTAATTCATGCAGATAGCATGACTTTTTATCGTAATTCCTCTTTCACGTTCCAAGTCCATATCATCTAGAACTTGGTCTTGAAAATCTCGTTCAGAAATTGTATTTGTATGTTGTAGAAGACGATCGGCGAGGGTACTTTTGCCGTGATCAATATGTGCTATAATGCAAAAATTTCGAATATTTTTCATCAATAATTTAGGTTGAAAAGAGTTACAGATTATTCACCAAAAATCTCTTTAAGAGCGCGTGCCAAAGCATCCCCTCTTAAATTTTTTGCCAAGATTTTTCCATCTCTATCAATCAAATAGGTACAAGGAATTGAGTTAACACCATACAATTTAGCACCAGCACTTCCCCACTTCTTAAGATCACTCACGTGGTTTGGCCATGTCAACTTATCTGCTGCAATAGCAGCAACCCAACTATCATGACTACTATCTAACGAAACGCTAAAGATATCAAAACCTTTATCTTTATATTGGTTGTAAAGTTTAACCACATTTGGATTTTCCATACGACAAGGGCGGCACCAAGATGCCCAGAAATCAATGAGTACAACTTTACCACGCAAATCGGACAAACGCATCAACTTACCCTCTGGGTTTGGAAATTCTAACTCTGGAGCTTCTGCACCTACAGCAGTTGATGCAGGTGCACTCGCTTCTATCTTCACGCGCTCTTGCACCAATGGATGAGTAGGATAATTTTGCGCTAATGTTTTCACAACATCTTTATGAAGCGACACATTTTGGTCTCGTTTGAATACATCTAAGAACATCAAAACAGCAATATCCCCTTTATTTTCCAAAATTTTATCCTTCAATTGTGCAGTGCGAACTGCCTCAGCATCGCTATATAATTTACGATAATGACCTACAATCGCTGAGATATTATCTTGAATATTTTTCAAAATCTGTGCATTAAGTTGACGCGATTGGTTAACATTAGATTGATAATTTGTAAATTCTTTTTGTTGTGTTTCACCATAAAGTTGTATAAATTGATAGTAACGCATGGCCATCTCAACTTTCTCGTTCTTCTTTTCCACTAATCCATTGAATTTCAAACTATCACGCAATTGATTCAAAGCAATTGATTGCGAATATATCGCAGAAAATGATTGCTCAGCCAATTGTAATCTATTTTGCAATAATGTTTGATAATTAGAAAGTTTTGATTGAAAATCTGACAAAATCTCTTTACCAAATTGCGGAGTAGGTTGCAAATTTAAAGCCTTACTCATATCGTAATGATCTCCAACATTGGCTTTATAATTTTCCAAAACTACATAATTATTTTCTACTGATTTTAATAATCGATTTGCTTCTGCAAGATAAAAATCAATAGTTCCTGAAATAGGCTTTGATTTCTTGAAAGACTGATTCGTAATAAGTTTTAAAGAATCCATCGCATTCCACAATGCAAACATAGCTTTATCCACCTCATCATTGGTTTGAGAATACATTTGATATTGGGTGTAGAATTCGTTGAAGAAAAGTTGCATTTCGTCACCTTGCAACTGAGCATTTAGGTTATCCACCAAACTCTTTTGCGAAAGAAGTAGGTCTATCATATCCTTACTGAATTGCATAGATTTAGATCCTGAAACAGAAGGAATCTCTTGCAAATTGTCAGCATTGATTGTCAGCGTTATCTTCTCGCCCGGAGCAACCACTACAAGAAATTTTTGATCAGGAGCAAAAGTAAGCGCATATATATCGTGCGATTTCACATTGGGTTTCATCACGAACTTGCCTTGTGCATCGATAGCTGCAGAAGTCACAACATTCTCACTACCATACGCTAACTTCAATTCAACCTTATCATACTTATTGTTATTGATAGTTCCTTGAATTAAAGCCTGTGCCATTAAAGAAACAATTCCCATAAATAGTAGGGATATTGTACAGAAAATACGAATTGATTTCATTCTAACTACATTTTATTTATAAGTCTGCAAAAATACGATTTTTTTGTTTTTGTTGAAAAATTGAAAACTATTTTTTTCTGTTTCTATCTCATTCAGAATAAACGATTTTCAGAAATAACAGTTTACTAATAGTTGTTAACAACTACTCATTCTAAATCTCTTTGGCAAAAAATCGACGGAAAAAGTTTACTTTTGCAACATCAAACGAGGATTTAAATATTAAAGGTAAATTATGGATAACGAAAAGATTACAGCACAGAAGAGTCTCATAAAACAAACATTTAACACAGTAGAAAGTGCGATGGGCACAACGGGAAAGCTCACCCCACAAGCATTAGAATTTGAAGCAGCGGTTTTGGGAGCGATTCTTATTAATTCAGATGCAATTGGATTGATAATTGACTTTTTAAAACCTCAAATGTTTTACAAAGAAGCTAACGCACAGATTTATCAAGCCATTTTTCAACTTTTCCAGAAAAACGAACCTATTGATATGCTTTCTGTTACCAATTTCTTGCGAAAAAACAAGCAATTGGAGTTTGTTGGTGGGCCTAGCTATATTGCATCGTTAACCAACCGTGTTGCCTCATCTGCTAATATCGAATTTCATGCGCGCATTATTATGGAGAAATATATTTTGCGCTCTACAATTCAAACTTGCAACGAAATTATTAAAGACGCATACGATGATTCAAAAGATGTACTCGATCTTTTGGACAAGGCTGAAACCAACCTCTTTGACATTATCCAAAACAACTTTAAGCGTGATAGCAAGGAACTTAGTGATGTCGTTATGAAAGCGTTAGAGGATTTACAAAAACTCAAAAACTCTGGAGACACTTTTCACGGTGTTCCTACGGGAATCCGCGCTATTGACGAAAAAACGGGTGGCTGGCAGCCCTCCGACTTGATTATTTTGGCGGCTCGTCCAGGTATGGGTAAAACCTCATTCGTACTCTCCATTGCACGCAACGCTACTATTGACCACGACAAGCCTGTAGCCTTTTTCTCACTAGAAATGTCTGCAAGTCAAATTGTACATCGTCTTTTCTCTATGGAAAGCGGTATCAGTTCTGATAAAATCTCTCAAGGAAAGCTCACTGATGAAGAGTGGATTCAACTCTCCAACAGAATCGGCAATTTACGTTCACCCAATCTGATTATTGACGATACTGCCGCACTCTCCATTTTCGACCTTCGCGCAAAATGCCGCCGACTGAAACACCAAAAGGATATTCAGTTGATTATTGTTGACTACTTGCAACTTATGCATGCAGGTGAAGGCGACAAAAGCAAGGGAAACCGTGAGCAAGAAATCAGCTATATCTCACGTTCGCTCAAAGCTTTGGCAAAAGACTTAAACGTACCCGTAATTGCTCTTTCTCAGCTATCTCGCGCCGTAGAAACAAGAACCAGCAAAAGACCGCAACTTTCCGACCTTCGCGAATCTGGTTCTATTGAGCAAGATGCTGATATGGTACTTTTTATATATCGCCCTGAGTATTATCATTTAGACACTTTCGAAGACGATACCCCCTCGCAAGGTCTCGCCGAAATTATTTTCGCAAAAAATCGTCACGGAAGCCAAGGTGATATTCGCGTTCGTTTCCAAAGTCAATTCACCAAATTCTGCGATATTGAGTCTAATTCTATTTCTGCGGGAATTGTCCCTAACTCCAATTTTGAAGTAACTGTATTAGAATCAAAAATGAACGACGATAGCGCTCTTCCAACCGATGCACTCCCCTACTAAATTGCTGATTTTTTCATCCTTTTTCTACAAAAAAAAAATCATTTTTGAACAAAAACAGAAACAACAATCTATTTTTTATAGATAAAAACAATAAATAAGAACACCCAAAACCAACAACAAACAACTGATTACCAACATATTAAACAAAAACTATCTTCAAAACAAAATTGTGTTTTAAAAAAATGCAAAATTTTTCTATTGATAAGAGAAAAAATTGTATTTTTGCCGACCGAATTTAAACCGAATTAAAAAACGAAATAAAGATATGAAAAAAGACATTCATCCAAAAGAGTACAGAACAGTGGTATTTAAAGATATGTCAAATGAATTTGCATTTTTAAGCAAATCAACTGTTAAAACAAAAGACACTATCGTTTGGGAAGACGGAAACGAATATCCACTTATCAAATTAGAAATCTCTAACACATCTCACCCATTCTTCACTGGTAAGATGAAACTTGTTGACACAGCAGGTCGCGTGGATAAATTCCGCAACAAATATGCTAAACATTTTGATAAAAAGAACTAATTTTGTTTAGTTTATACATATATTTTTGAGGCTTTTGAACAAAAGGCCTCATTTTTTGTTTTTGGTAAGCAATGAAAATATGTTTTACAGATAGTCAATATCGAAAAAATCTACTTCCATTCACATTTACACGTCCTACCGCAGAAATTCGCGTAGGCATTTTTACTATTCGTGAAAAATGGGAACGCTATTTCCCTGATGCTTCTTTCTCTTACCAAACAGAATTTTACCTGCAAAAGCTATTTCCCTCAATAAAAGATAATAAAAATCAAATCATTATCAATGGTTCAGTCATACCCACACCAACGTTAGTTGAGGCAATTCGACAATTAAAACAGAACGAGGTGATTATGGATAACGAGGAGGATATAGTAGCATATTATGCTTCAGTTGAGAATCCAAAATCAACAGAATATAGAAAGATAAGAATCAGTAATTGTCGAAAAATCAAACAAAAATACCACATATTTCTTTTCAATAGTGAAGAAATTCAAAATGATTTCCGTTTAATTACTGCTGGAAGAGATAGCCAACTTTTATCGTCAACTTGTCAACTGATTGGAGATCCAACCCACCTTTTCATTGAAGAGGGTACAAAAATTGAATGTTGTAATTTGAATTGCAGCAATGGGTTTATCTATATAGGGAAAGATGCCGAAATTATGGAGGGAAGTTCACTTCGGGGGAATATAGCTATTATGGAACACGCCCAAGTAAAGATGGGAACTCGAATTTATGATGGCACAACTATCGGTCCTCATTGTCGAGTTGGTGGCGAAGTAAGCAACATTGTAATGTTCGCATACTCGAACAAAGGACACGATGGTTTTCTAGGCAATTCGGTCATTGGAGAATGGTGTAATTTAGGTGCAGGAACAAATGCATCAAACCTCAAAAACAACTACGGAAATATCCACCAATACAACTATGCAACCCAAAATAACGACGATACTGGATTGCAATTTTGTGGCATCATGATGGGCGACCACACTAAATGCGGAATTGGCACACATTTTAATACGGCAACAGTAATAGGTATAGCATCGCAACTATTTGGAACTGATCTACATTCAAATTTCATTTCATCGTTTTCTTTTGGAAATCCTAATCGAGGTTACACCACGCTCAATTTCGATAAAATTATAGAAAGTGAAAAAGCAATGATGATGCGACGAAATCACCCTTTTAGTGAAACATATTGCGAACTTTTGCGTACATTATATCAATTGGAAAATTCATAAATAAATTACTCAATTAACAAAACTATGCACAACAAAGACGAATTCTCTCTCATCAAAGATATTATCATTAACGAATCCAACTATATTCCTCTCTTTTCTATGGAAGATGAAGAATTATTAAAAAACGAAAATATTGATGAGACCATTCCACTACTACCTCTTCTCAATACAATTTTATTTCCAGGAATGGTAATTCCGATTACAGTCGGACGCAACAAGTCACTGCGATTAGTGCAAGATTACGCACATAGTAACAAAACCATTGGTGTAGTAACCCAACGTGATAGCAATATTGAAGAACCCACTAAAGAGGACATCTTCTCTGTGGGAACGTTAGCCCACATTATGAAATCTATCACAATGCCTGATGGAAGTGTAACTATCATTGTACAAGGTTTAAAGCGCTTCTCTATTTTAGACATTGTACAAACCGAACCCTATTACAAAGCTCAAGTTACTGAGTACGCAACTAATGAATTCGACAATGAAATCAAGGAAAATGAGACCTTTAAAGCATTAATCTCTTCCATAAGAGATACTGCTAGCAACATCATTAAACTATCAGGCTCTCTTCCTCGCGAAGCTAACTATGCGCTTAAAAATATAGAAAGCCCAGTATTTTTACTCAACTTCTTAGCATCAAATCTTTCCACCAATTTAAACGAAAAACAGAGGATTTTAGAGATGCAAGATATTGTTGAGCGCGGCAAGCTAATTCTCAAACTTCTCAATAAGGATTTGCAAATGGCTGAGCTAAAAAATCAGATTCAAAACAAATCAAAAGAGGAGATTGATAAACAGCAACGCGAATATTTCCTAAATCAGCAGATGAAAACTATCCAACAGGAATTAGGAGGTACGCAAGCTGACATCGATACAGAGGAATTATTACAAAAAGCAGAAACAAAAAAATGGGATGTAGAAACACGCAAAGTCTTTGACAAAGAGTTGGCAAAATTGCAACGCACCAACCCTATGGCACCAGACTACTCCGTACAACTCAACTACTTAGAATTACTTACAGACCTTCCTTGGAATGAATATAGCAAGAAAAAATTCGATATTAAAAATGCTGAAAAAGTTTTAGATAAGGATCATTTTGGCTTAGAAAAAGTAAAAGAGAGAATTATCGAATATTTGGCAGTTTTGAAGTTAAAAGGCAACATGAAATCGCCCATTTTGTGCTTAGCAGGCCCTCCAGGCGTTGGAAAAACTTCTTTAGGTAAATCTATTGCTGAAGCACTAGGACGAAAATATATCCGCATGTCATTAGGTGGCTTGCGCGATGAATCTGAAATTCGTGGACATAGAAAAACCTATATAGGCGCAATGCCAGGTCGCGTAATTCAAAGTATTCGTAAAGCGGGAGAAGCAAATCCAGTTTTTGTACTTGACGAAATTGATAAAGTTCTGGGAATGAATGTACAAGGAGACCCCTCTGCAGCACTTCTCGAAGTTCTCGACCCTGAACAAAACAGCACATTCCACGACAACTATTTGGAAACCCCTTTCGACCTTTCACATGTACTTTTCATCGCTACAGCCAACAATCTCGGCAATATTCATCCTGCGCTCTTAGACCGTATGGAAATTATTGACATTCCGGGATATCTTCTTGAAGAGAAGATGCAAATTGCTAAAAAACACCTCATCCCAAAACAGATAAAAGAACACGGATTAAAACGTACCGATCTAACATTCTCTGATACCATCATCGAAAAAATAATCAGCGATTACACTCGAGAAGCGGGTGTGCGTCAATTGGATAAATTGATAGCTAAAATCATCAGAAAACGAGCTGCACAATCGGTAAAAACTGGACATATCGCAAAGAAAATAACTGAAGAAGACCTTACTGATGCTTTAGGAAGCCCAATCTTCCAAAAAGAACGCTCCTTAGACCACAACACCCCTGGCGTAGCTACAGGGTTGGCATGGACTGCTGTTGGCGGGGAAATCCTTTTCGTTGAATCTGTAATTAATCGTGGAAAAAATGGTCTTACATTAACAGGTAATCTTGGCGATGTAATGAAAGAATCGGCAACTCTAGCTTACGAATATATTAAGACACACGCTGATGAGTATGGCATTGACGAAAAAATATTCGAAGATAAAAAGGTACATCTACACGTTCCCGAAGGTGCTACCCCAAAAGATGGCCCTTCTGCAGGAATTACAATACTTTCTTCCATTCTTTCCTCCTTTACTGGAAGAAAAGTAAAAGCAAATATTGCAATGACTGGAGAAATTACGCTACGCGGAAAATTACTGCCCGTAGGGGGAATTAAAGAGAAAATTCTTGCTGCAAAACGCGCTGGAATTTACGACATTGTTCTCTCCTCTGAAAATCAGAAAGATATAAACGACATTAAAGAAAACTTTATCGAAGGAATGAATTTCCATTACTTCTCCTCAATGAAAGAGGCCGTGAATTTTATTCTTACCGACTAACAAACTATGATCAAGAGCGTTGCACTTATTGGAACAGGTAATGTTGCCTCTTGGCTGGCGTATCAAATGAAACACGCTAACATTACTATTTCACAAGTGTATAGTCGTAATCCGCTACACGCTAATGAATTAGCTTACCAAGCAAACGCTCAAGCCATTACCCAATTACAGGATCTCTCCCCTAATTGTGACCTATATATTTTTGCACTTTGTGACAATTGTTACCCCGAAATATTTCAACAAATTCCATTTCAGATGAAATTAGCTGTACATACGGGCGGAGCAGTCAGTCAAAGTGTCTTTTGCGGTTTTGCACAAAACTACGGAGTTTTATATCCGTACCAAAGCATTAGCAAAAACGTAGATTTCAGTAAAATCCTTGTTCCCCTCTGCATCGATGGCAACAAGGAAGAAACTATAGAAAGACTACTCCATTTTGCAAAAAAACTATCACCAATAGCAGATAAAATTGATGAATCGCAACGAAATACGTTACATATTGCTGCCGTCTTTGCCAACAATTTTTCCAATGCTCTGTTCGACATAAGTTATAGGTTATTGAAAGAGAAAGGAATTGATTGGAAATTCATCACCCCATTGATAGAAAATACAGCTCAAAAAGTTATCTCTTTATCGCCTAAATCTGCACAAACAGGTCCTGCCAAACGACGCGATAGCAATACAATTAACCATCACCTTAAACACCTCAATAATTGGGAACAAAAAGAGATATACCAACTTTTAACACAATATATCATTCAAAATTTATCCTAAAATGATCAATTATCGAGAAAAACTCAGTGATATTACCACATTTATTTTTGACTTTGATGGAGTACTTTCTGATGGAAAAATTTGGGTCATGCCTAATGGCGAGCAAGTGCGCGCTACTAATGTAAAAGATGGATATGCAATGCAATACGCATTAAAAAAAGGGTATAATGTGGCAATTATTTCGGGAGGCACTGGCGATAGCATGCGTCTGCGCTACCAAACATTCAAAGGAATTGATATTTTTCTCGGAGTAAGCAACAAATTAGAGAAATTAAAAGAATATTGTAAAACAAAGAATATAGACCCACAAAACATTGTTTATATGGGTGACGATATTCCCGATATAGAAATTATGCAACACTGCGGATTAAAGTGCTGTCCTGCAGACGCTTGTACAGAAATAAAAGAGACCAGCCACTATATTTCCCATTGCAATGGAGGAAATGGTTGTGTACGCGATATTATCGAACAAACCCTTAAACTGCAAGGAAAATGGCTTGAAAGCGACGCTCATATTTGGTAACATTACCCTAGGTAAAGAATTATAGCCCAAATTGCAAGTTTTTACAATATATCTAATAAGATCCTAACCTTAAGAATAGAAAAACCTTGTCAAAAAGAAAATTATTTTCACATTTTTGCGGTGTATATCAAAAAAATAATTATATTTGCACCCTCAAAATGATTTGATATAATGAAATTTCATAATTTCTATTCTTTACGTATCAGAATGCAGCTTTTAGGAACTAACAAAATAAGCTGCTAAGAGGGATTGTTTTCTCCCAACATCCCTAATTCCTTTACCTATTTTCAATTCTTACATAAGAAAAATCAATTATAATCTTTACCAAAGATTTACTTTGTTTTTTTAGATTCCTTAAGCGAACAGATTGAATAAGTTTTTAATAGACAAAAAAATCATTTCATATTAACCTAAATTTTTATCTTATGAAACAGAAATTATTCTTTGTAATGATTCTACTGCTGTCTATTATGGGCATTCGTGCGCAAAGTAACTGCACACCACCTGCCAACTTTAATGCAATTTTACATAGTCCTAATTGGAACAACGTAGAACTAAGTTGGAATGCTGTAGTTGACACAACAGCAATTGACATATCATGGTCAACAGAAAACTTAGATGCCAATATAGGTCTCAATGGCCCTGGTGATTGGTGTGGAGTTGTTCGCTTTGAGCCATCTGATTTAACAGATGCAGCGGGCTTATCTCTCTCTTCTGTAAGTTTTATTCCTGCAGAAGCTCAATCCGTTTGTTCCTACTCCATAAAGGTTTGGCAAGGTGGAAGCATTATTAATGACACAACTTTCAACCCTGGCACACTTTTAGCAGAACAACCAATCACTTCAACACTACAAATTGGCAGTCTGAATACTATCTTACTAACCACACCTATTTCTATTGATCCAACACAAGAGTTATGGATTGGTATTCGTTGCAACGCTACAGCAGGTTATCCTCTTGGCGCAAGTGAAAACCCAGTTGCACTTAACAAAGGTGAACTCATCGTATTAGATAGTATGTGGTCAACCTTAACAGCAAGCAATTTAGAGTATAATTGGGTTATCATAGGTAGATTGTCAGACCCAAACAATATCGTATCTGGATATAACTTATACAAAGATGACATATTGATGAATACAACTCCTATCTCTTCAACTGTCTATTTAGACTCTGTACCCTCGGGAACTTATGTTTATGACCTAACAGCTATGTATAGTAACGGATGTGAATCTGACCCTCTTTCTAGGACTATCACAATGACTGACTATCCTTGCGACAATTGTAGCGACACTGTAATTGCAGGAATTGGAACTTCTACTGGTTACACCCTACCTATCAATACATATTATAACTACTCATATTCGCAACAGATATATACAGCAGCAGAATTAGGTTCTATAATTGGCGGTATTAATTGTATTGCATTCCAATATATTCACGCATCTTCACAAACCAAGAATATACAAGTTTATATCGGAAACACGACAAAAAGCACCTTCACCAATTCTTCTGATTGGATTCCTGTAAATGATATGCAACTTTGCTTTGATGGTATGGTAACTTTTAGTTCAGGCACAACTGACAATTGGGTTAACATTCCATTAAACGCACCTTTTGAATGGGATGGTGCTAGTAACATTGTTATTGCTATTCTTAATAATACTGGTAATTACACAACTAGTAGTGATGCTACTTTCCGCTACCATACCGCGACAGGAAGCACCACATTATATACACAAAACGATAATGCGCCCTACTTATTAAACACCTCTTTTTCTGGCACAACAAGTAGCAATAGAAATAACATTCGTTTCTTAATTGGAGCACCTATCACATGCCGAATTCCATCGATGCTTACTACTTCTAATATCACCCCAGAAAGTGCAAATATTAGTTGGAGAGGACATGATGAAGACACTGGATACGAATTGGTATGCGTACCTTCAGGTTTTGATATTACAGAAGGAACTATTATCACTGTAACAGACACATTCTACACACTTACAGGTTTAACAGCAAATACAGCCTATACAGTATATGTACGTGCAAATTGTTCTCCAGATAATAGCAGTTGGGCAACAACCAATTTGCTTACAGATTGTATTTCTCTTGAACAACTTCCATTGGTAGAGAACTTTGATAATTATGGCACGGGTACTACTGCTTATCCTGATTGTTGGAAAAAGAATAGCACTGTCGCTTATCCATATATCAGTGGAACACAACACGCATCTGGTTCTGGCTCACTCTATTTCTATGCAACAACGGAAAGCTACTCTTGCGCTGTTCTTCCACGCATCTCTGCTGACATCTACCCGCTTAACACCCTTCAGGTATCTTTCAAAGCGTATAAAACGTCTAATGCATATGGTCATATACAAGTGGGGGTAATTACTGACCCTAACAATATTTCTACATTTACTCCTATCAAAACTATTGATGGAACAATGTATTCTGGTAATAACACTTGGAATGACTTTATCGTATATTTAAATAACTACACAGGACCAGATGGATATATCGCATTTTTAGCTCCAACTGCATACTATTCATATGTTTATATTGATGATATTGAAGTTAATGTGATCTCTGGCTGCGGAAGACCTCTTAATTTTACCGTTTCACAAATTAGCGGAACCTCAGCTTACCTTTCTTGGAATGCTAGTGAACTAGGAGAAACTTCTGCAATTTACAACATTGAGTATTCTGAACAAGGTTTAGATAACTGGCAAACAGGTACTCCGAATGGCACGAACTGTATGTTATCAGGATTACAAACTAACACCTCATACGAGGCAAGATTATTCGTTAGTTGCGATAACGGATACAGCGATACCTTAACAATCTCTTTCAGTACAAATTGCATTGTTGGAGGTGACATCAGTATTGGAAATGGAAATAACTCTTCCCAATATCTACCATTCTATACATTCTATAATTATGCTATCTCTCAACAATTATATTTATCTTCTGAACTCAATGGCAATAATATATTCTCTGGAATAAAATTCTACGTTTCATCCCCATGTTACTCCTCTGTAACTCGTAACATTGACATCTACTTAGGTAATACCACACAAGCATCACTAACACCTTCTTCATACATATCTACGACCAACCAAACAAAAGTTTTCTCTGGAAATATAACCGTTGGAACGTCTGAAGGGTGGTTAGAAATTACATTTGACTCTACATTTACCTATACCGGAAACAACTTAGTAATTACTATTGATGACAATACGGGTTCGTATGTATCGGCACCTTCCTTTGCAACACATACGGGTAATAGTTTGTATGATTATGATGATTATATAAATTACAACACAGCATCACCGGGCAATACACTCTCTTCGCAATCACAAAGAAACAACATCATCCTTTTAGGTAATTGTGATAGCACAGCTACTTGCGCTGCTCCAAACTTAGTAATCAACAACCTTACAGAAAGTTCTGCAGACCTTATCTGGGCTCCTGGTTACCAAGAGACAGAATGGGAATTAGAATATAAACCAACAGCAGACTCTACTTGGATATCCGTAGGAACTGTAAATCAACCTTCATACACATTATCCAATTTAGCTGCAGGAGTTGAATATAATGTACGTTTGCGTTCAATTTGTAATCCTAGCGAATTTAGTCTTTACAGAGAAGGTTCTTTCTTAACTCCTTGTGTACCAATAGCTACACTACCATTAATCGAAGAATTCGATAGTTTAACCACCGCTATGCCAGATTGTTGGTATAGACTTGGAACTGCTACATCTACAAACTATCCATACATCTCTTCTACACAAGCATCTACTGTTGGTGGAAAATCACTATATATGTATAACGGTGGTTCTGATTATTACGCTATTGCTATCACACCACGTATTGCAGATGAAATCGAAATGGATAGTCTTCTTATTTCATTCTACACATACGGTAGTTCAACCTCTTACCGATTAGAAGTTGGTATTATGACAGATCCGACAGATGCTACTTCATTTACAACCATTGGCACTATACATCCTACTATTACTGAAACTTGGGAAAGAAATGAATTCTACACACGTAACTACGTAGGCAATGGTCATTACATTGCATTCCGTTCTCCTATAGGTTCATCAAATACAATCTATCTTGATGATATTAATATAGATGTAATCCCTACATGTCCTCACGTAGAAAACCTTATGGTTACTTCTGTTGACAATGCAACTGCAACATTTACTTGGGAAGCTGGTTCTACAGAAAGCAGTTGGGAAGTTGTTATTCTTCCTGCTGGTCCAGTAGATCTTGACACCATTACCACAATCAACTTTGTTTATGACACAACCTACACAGAATACAATCTTACCTCCTCAACAAATTATTCTGTTTATGTACGTGCAAATTGCTCAGGCGGAGACAATAGTACTTGGGAAAGATTAAATTTTATAACGACTCAAACACCTGGACAACTTCCATACACTTGCGACTTTGAAATGAGCAATCCTGAATGGGGATTCTACAATAATTCAGGAAATAACAAATGGCACATTGGCACTGCAACCAATAATGGTGGAACTAAATCCATGTATATATCCAATGACAATGGCGCTACCAATGCATACGGCACCAGCAATACCAACAACTGGGCATACAGAGATATCTTCTTCCCAGCAAGTACCAACGGATACATCATCTCATTTGATTGGAAAGCTACTGCTGAGTCTTGCTGTGACTATATGAATGTCTTTATTGGAAATGTTGTAGAAATCACTAATGTTAACTGCTCAAATTATTCAAGCGGTTTCAATGGAACTACCAAATTGAATAGTTCAAATATGAACCAACAATCTACATTTACCAATTTCAACTACACATTGCCAGGATATGATACTGATGGTGTAAGACGCCTCTATTTTTCTTGGCATAATGATGGAAGTGTTCAGCACGACCCACCTGCAGCTGTTGACAACATTATGATTAGCGAAATCACTTGTCCTATCCCAAGTAATTTAGCAGCTACCAACATCACTGCTACAACGGTTGACCTCAGCTGGACTGAAAACGGAACCGCTTCGGAATGGATTGTTTACCACAAAATTTCAACCGATTCCATCTGGACTGAAACCACCGTTTATTCTACCAATTACCAACTGACAGGCTTAACTCCTGATATGTCATATTCTGTACGTGTTGCTTCTGATTGCGGGAATGGCACCGACGTCAGTCCATTCTCCAACCTCGTATCTTTCAACACTTTGCCAACTTGTCCTTCACCAAGCGGACTAACAGTCAGCAACATATCTCAAACCAATGTAGATTTAGCTTGGACTTCCAATGGTGCTGAAACCTCTTGGGATATTGTATATGGTGCTGTAGGATTTGACATTGACACGGAAGGAACTATAGTAACAGCCACTACCAACCCATTTACTCTAACAGGTCTTACTGCAGCAACCAATTACCAAGTTTACGTTCGTGCTAACTGCGGCAGCGGTGACATCAGCAATTGGTCTTCTCCTATCCAATTCAATACGACTATCTGCGATCTTTCAGAGCAATGTGAGTACACATTTATTTGCACTGACTCCTATGGTGACGGATGGAATGGTGGTGCTCTTGTTATCGAACAGAACAGCATTACTATTGCCACTATTGAAGCTATCGATCACTACGGATCAGGTAATTCTTATACGGACACATTCCACGTTATGCTGTGTGACAATATCAGTACTACGTTCAACTGGATAGAAGGATTTTATGATGATGAAGTTGCTCTAACTATCTTAGATCCTGCTGGAAATCAGTTGTTCAGTTCTGTAGATATGACTAACGCCAGCTCACCAATCCTTACTATCGTAACAAATTGTTCTGCTGTAGGAGAATCTTGCGATACTCCAACTAACGTTCAAGTGAATGCAGCTTCTAACTCAGCAAACGTAAGTTGGACTAGTACCGAAAGTTCATGGGTTGTTGAGTACAAATTGGCTACAGCTTCCAACTGGACAGCTTCTCCAACATTAACAACAACTACTTATAATATTACAGGATTAACCGCTTCTACCAACTACGTTGTTCGAGTTAAATCAGTATGTGATGCATCTAATGAAAGCGATTGGTCTGCTGAAATACCTTTCTCAACCTTAGCAGGTGATGTTACGACTTACACGATCACAGCTACTGCTACAGGTCCTGGTTCTATTACGCCAAGCGGAACCATTACCGTTCAAGAAGGAACTGACATCACTTTCTCTTTCACTGCTAACGAAGGTGCTACAACTCAACAATTGTTAGTTGACAATATTGAAACGCCTATTCCTGCAAACGACGAATATACATTCTCATCTGTTGTTGCTAACCACACTATTGAGGTCATCTTTGCAGAAGAGACTAGCATTGAAGAGATTGATTTAGATGCTGCTGTTCTTCTCTTCCCGAACCCAGCAACTTCACACATCGAAATCAGACTTAGCAACGATCTTCTCATTAACTCAACATTAGAGATTTACGATGTATATGGAAGAAAAATTGCTACTCAAATGATGAACAATACTTCTGCTCAAGTTGACATTTCGGGATACTCAGCTGGTATGTATTTAGTTCGCATTAGTAATGACAATGGCGTTGTTGTGAAGAATTTTATCAAAAAATAGCACGAATCCATAAATTAATTAAAAAATCCATCGTATTTTTGCGGTGGATTTTTTTTGCAAAATGTCATCTATAGAAATCACACTACCACACTCCAAAAGTTTTCTAATTAGAAAACTGATTTCACATTATGTTCTTTACAGAGAGATTCTTCCAATGACTGAAGTAGAGAGCAACGATGTTATAATCGTTCATCGTGCATTGCAACAGATTGAGACAGGTCGTAATAGTAACGAGTGTCACGTTATCGATATAGAAGATTGTGGTGCTGCCTTCCGTTTTCTTTGTGCCATTACAGCAGCATTACCGGGGTATTGGCTAATTACTGGCACACCACGATTATTAAACCGCCCTATCGCACCACTGATTAATGCTTTAAACAAAGCAGGATTTTCTCTTCAAAGCACAAAAAATGGCATTCAAATAGAGGGAAAAAATCGACAAGTTGAAAATTTACAGATTGATTGTCGAGAAAGCAGCCAATTCGGAAGTGCACTTTTACTAGCAGCGCCACTGATGGGGAATCCCAAAATTGATATATATCCTGAAGATATCTCAAGTGCAGGATATTTAAGTATGACACAAAAAGTTATTGAACAAACTATACAAGAACAGAAAATCGTTTCTACAGAAAGAGATTGGAGCGCCGCTCTTTTTTGGTATGCATATCTCCTACTCCATCCACAGAACACAATAACTCTTAAAGACCTCACAAAGAGTAGCTTACAGCCAGACTCTACAATTTCTAAATGGTTTTCCCAATGGGGAATTAAAACTCTATTTCATCAAGGGAATACACAATTATCGTGTCGTCAACGCATTGAAATTCCACCTCAACAACTAAATCTCACAAACAATATCGACTCTGCCCCGATTCTTTCTGCATTAGCAACCTTATATCCTTTTGAATTAACTTTAAAAGGAATAGAAAACCTAAATAAAAAGGAATCTAAACGGAAAGAGATTTTAATAACAACATTATCACAATTCACACATATTAAAGACATTACAGAAAATTCATTTACCATTTGCAAACGGGAGAAAGCATTACCTAACCAAGTCTCCTTGTCATCGCATAATGACCACAGATTTGTATTAGCATGGGCACTGTTTTCATCCTTTACACAACTCCAAATTGACAACAAAATATGCATTGCAAAATCTTACCCTAACTTCCTTGAAGATTACGCAAAAGTAGAGACAAACTTCTAAATTCGATTCTAAAATTAATAATTTCCATTATATTAAATTTAAACAAATAAAAAACAAACCAACTATATCACACTGATTAACAACAACCTAATAGATTATTTATATTTATTATAAATTACATATTAACAACTTATCATATCATAAAATAGGTTAGATTTGCACAAAAAAAAGTAATGTTAATAAGAACATATAGTTGTGCATTAATGGGCGTAGCAGCCATACCCATTACTATAGAGGTTGATATTGAGATTGGGGTAAATTTTTACTTAGTTGGATTACCTGATAGTGCTGTAAAAGAGAGTCAACAAAGAATTGATACTGCTTTACGATGTCATAACTATAGAATTCCGGGCAAAAAAATCGTTGTCAACATGGCACCAGCCGACATTCGGAAGGAAGGCTCTGCATACGATCTTACGATTGCGATTGGAATTTTAATTGCTTCAGAACAGATTAAAGGGGTGAATAAGGTTGAAGATTACTATATTATGGGAGAATTATCCCTTGATGGAACATTA
Organism: Bacteroidota bacterium; assembly: GCA_023413895.1. Lineage (GTDB taxonomy): Bacteria > Bacteroidota > Bacteroidia > Bacteroidales > WCHB1-69 > JAEZOU01. The sequence goes on from JAEZOU010000084.1 coordinate 45,482, forward strand.
CAACCCATTCGGGGCGCTCTATCAGTAGCTATCGAAGCCAAAAAAAGAGGGAAAAGAGGTATAATTTTACCAGCTCAAAATGCTCGCGAAGCGGCAATTGTTGCTGACATTGAGGTTTTAGGAGCTCACAATATCAAAGAGGTTATAGATTTCTTCAATGAAGAAAAAGAGATTGAAAGAATTACGATTAACACACGTGAAGAGTTTCAGCGGAGTTTAAACAACTACGAATTTGATTTTTCTGACGTAAAGGGACAAGAAAACATCAAGCGTGCATTAGAGATTGCAGCTGGTGGAGGGCACAACGTAATTTTAATTGGTCCTCCTGGGTCTGGGAAAACAATGTTAGCCAAGCGATTACCTTCAATTTTACCCCCACTTACCCTACACGAAGCACTAGAAACAACAAAGATACACTCCGTTGCAGGCAAAAAGAGTAGATATTCATCACTCATCTCCATCCGTCCATTTCGAGCGCCACATCACACAATTAGCGACGTTGCCTTAGTCGGCGGAGGCAGCAATCCGCAACCTGGCGAGATTTCTCTTGCCCATAATGGTGTACTATTCCTAGACGAATTACCCGAATTTAAAAGGACTGTTTTAGAAGTAATGCGGCAACCTTTAGAGGACCGATTTGTCACCATTGCTCGTTCCAAATATAGCGTAGATTTCCCTGCATCCTTTATGTTTATTGCTGCGATGAATCCTTGTCCTTGCGGCAACTACAACCATCCCAAAATTGCTTGCACCTGCGGACAGGGATTAGTACAGAAATACCTTAACAAAGTATCAGGGCCATTAATGGACAGAATCGATATACACGTAGAAGTTATACCTGTAACGCACGAAGAATTAGCATCTACAAAACCTATAGAGAAAAGTGAGGAGATTCGCAAGCGAGTCATTAAGGCAAGAGCAATACAGAACAAGCGGTTTGCTGAATACGAGCGCATCCATTGCAACGCACAGATGTCAAGAAAGCAAGTTGAGCAATACTGCTCCATCAGTACCGAAGGAGAAAAGCTACTCAAAACAGCAATGGAACGATTAGGACTTTCGGCACGTGCGTACGACAGAATTCTCAAGGTTGCCAGAACCATCGCAGACTTGGAGGAATCGCC
>JAEZOU010000028.1 GCA_023413895.1 Bacteroidota bacterium
AACGCTTTTTCGCCGAATTCGACCTTGACCGAGACCTCATCGCGCGCGACATCTTCCGCCTGCTGCCCATAAAAGGCCCGTTTTGTCTGGCCATAGACAGGACCAATTGGCAGTTCGGCAGCACCGACATCAACATCTTTATGCTGGCCGTGGTGCACGACGGGGTAGCCTACCCGCTGCTGTTCAGCATATTGCCTAAAGAAGGGCACCTCCAACACGAAAGAGCGGATAGAACTGGTACAACGCTATGTCCGGATCTTCGGCGCAGAGAGCATCGACTGCCTGCTGGCGGATCGCGAGTTCGTGGGTGAGCACTAGGTGAAGTGGCTCAACGACAGCGGCATCCTCAAACACGGCAGAAAGTCCAAGAGCATCTTCCGCTACGGCCTCGACATTGTGACGGAGTTCCTGTTGAGAGGCAGAAATGAATACAAAATACCGATTTTTGCTTCTCTGCAATTATTAATCAAACACTTACACCCGACTGAAATTTTTGTCATATACTAAGCATAAGCATATTTTCTTGAAAGTTAAAATGTCAAATAATATGATGTTCTATTCCAACTGAGAATAACAATCGAGCTTACCATATAAAAAAATGGAATCCATTTCGGGATATAAAAGAAAAAAAAGATTTTGCGTTTTCACTCATTTTGAGCTACTTGCAAAATCTCTTTGGTACCCGGAACAGGAGTACAAGGTTGTGAGCGTGAAAGCACTTTTGGAGGAGATTCTTGCACAGGTTGACCCAGAGATAAAAGTGGCGTGCGACTATGAGTTTACCTACGAGAAGATGGTGGTGTTTAAAAGCACCGCACTGAATGTGCTGAAGAAGATACACGAGGATACCAAAGCGAATATCTGGTTTGAAGGGGAAACTCTACACGTGCACCCTGTGTATCAGCAGTTGGCAGGCGATACGCCTATGATTTATGACACACAAGTAAATGTGCAGCGCAACGAACTGAAATGGGTGGATAAAAGCGATAAGAAGGTGCTGGTAGAGGTAAAGTTTATATCGCCTGAAGGGAAATTAGAAAAACAAGAATATGGTGTAAGTGGAGGAAAGAGAGTGACCCGCTATGTGGGAGCAAGCAAGGAGGATTTGTTGCGGGCTGCTGAAAATGAGTATAACCTGTGGAACTACAGCGGATATGAGGGGAGCGTAACGGGATGGTTGGTTCCGGTGGTGCGGGCAGGTGGAAGTGTGCGCCTGCGCGATAAGGAGAGAGGGGAAGATGGAACCTACTACGTAACAGGTGTAGAGATTGAGTTTGGACAGAATGGAGCTAAAAGAAAGGTTGCGTTGGGGAAAAGGTTGAGTTAGTGTTCGATATATCCCCAACATCCAGCATCGGAGCGATTGGAAACATAACGAATAACACAATCTTCGTATTCTTTGACAAATCGGACAGTGAATTTGGCTTTGGAACGGTCTTTTACAAAACGCCACTCGCCACAATCTTGAGGTTTGTCGGTAGTAACAAAGATTCGACATTGAGCAATATCATGACTATCACTAGCAACCTTTACTCTTAAATCTACCGGTTCTTTAGGGTCAGTTTCTACATAAACATCACCATAAGCATAAAAGTAGCTTGTTACGCTGGCGTAGTAACGCGTTACATGGCAACCATCAAAAACTACACTTTGAGCGAAAGCGTAAGAGACAACAAACAGAATGAACAAGGAAGAGATAAATTTTTTCATAACCGAAATTTTTGACAAAAGTATATAAAATATGAATCCGCTGAGTGAAATAAGAAAAAGTATTTGCACAATGGTTGGCAAGCGCGGCGTTGTTGTGTTTACCGCACAGGTTGTAAGCGTGGATGGCGAATGCTGCACGGTGGATTATGACGGGCTGCAAGTGAGCGATGTTAGGCTTCGCGCAGTGGTGAATGGTGAACAGAGCAAGATACTGGTAACGCCTAAGGTGGGAAGTTATGTGATGGTGGTGTCACTAACTGATGATATGACACAGCTAATTGTGTCAGCATTTAGCGAGGTGGATAAAATAGAGATAGATACAGGAAAGATTGTGTTGAATGGTGGACAAAACGGCGGAATAGTGAATATAACACAGCTAACGCAGAAACTTAACGATATGGTGAATAAGTTTAATGCCCATACGCATACGGCTACTACTATTGGCGGAACAACCACACCGCCAGTAGCGCCAGCGGTACCATTCAACGCTTCAGATTATAATGATGACAAAATTTTACACTGATGAGAGATATATTGATAGATGATTCCGGTAATATATTGTGCAAGAACAATGACCTTGAGTTGGGTGACGCCCGTCAGCAGATAGTGCAGCAGGTGGTGAATGCCATGACAGGAGAGTATAAGGCAGCCCCAACAATTGGTGGTAACGCCAAGCGAATGATTGCCGGCAGACCTGATCCGTTTTGGTTGGGGCATATTAAACGCCAGCTCAAGCAGTGTCTTGTGGAGGCAAGTGTAAGAATGAATGGTGAAAATATAGAAATAATATTGTGATGGCACGAGAAATTAAGACGATACACAATGGTATGAAGGTGGAATTTGTACGCAACGATGTATTGCGCACCAATTTCGGCATTGATGATGATATTTCGGGTATGGACGAGAACGCATTAGTGGCGTGCTATGATAGTCACATATCTGTAGTGAGCGTAGTTAACTCGCTTATGTTTGTGGTGGCGACCTGCTGTGCATTAGTGGAGAATATGATGGATTGGTTTAGAGAAGATGTGAACCGTATTATTAGTGGTGAACGCTACGGCCACGCGGGGTGGTTTGAGCAGAAAGCGAAACACTTCCAGTATGCGGAGAATACCGATTTTGGGCTCAACGAGCAGACAGGTATGTATGCAACTGAAGATGAAACGTATCGAATTATTCGCCACGCCAGTTGCCGAGATAATGGTTTTGGCGTGTTACTGAAGGTTGCCAAGGGCGAGGTTGGCGCACTATCGCCACTGAATGATGATGAGAAAACTGCGTTCGTAAGTTATATTAATCGGCTGAAACCTGCCGGTGTTCCTGTTACGGTAGTAACGCAATCTGCAGATTTGTTGAAGCTGAAGATGGCAGTGTATTATAACCCGACCATATATACAGAAGTAGGTGCCACTGCCAAGGTAAAGGAGGTGGTTACGAACTACCTTACTGATATTGATTTCAATGGAGAGTTCGTGACGATGACGATGGTTGACCATCTTCAGCAGATTTCAGGCATTGATATTGTAGAGGTGGACGAAGTGTATGCGCAATATGCGGGCAATGCCTTTGAGCGGATTGAGTATGATTCGGTATATACACCCAAAGCGGGATATATGAAATTAGCTAATGATAGTGAATTGGAACTAACAATGATTGCCTATGTATAGTGTGAATTGGAGAAGGTTTGCTATTGGACTGCTGCCACTGGCGATGAGAGGCAGCGTTAAGGAACTTTGTTCGGTTCTGACCGAACCGGTGAGGGTGCTACATCATCGGTTAACTGTGTTGCGCGAAGATGATACTTGGAGATTGGGTTATAATTGTTGTACGGGAAGCTTGCAGGCTATGTTGAATGATCGGTATAGTGATGTTCTGCAGCAGGTGGGCAGACCGATTCTGATTGAAGATGGCGCTGCTGTGCGCGAACTGATGGTGTATCGGAATAGTGACTACCGTCCGCTGATGGTGGGATGTTACACAGTTTTGTCGCATACAGAGTGGAGTGCCGCTCCATTCCTGGTTAGGATTCCGGTTGAATTGGAAAATAACACCAATCTAATATTGAGAATAGAAGCCTATGTTAAACAGTATAAGATGGCAGGTACTAAATATGTAATTGAATTTTATTAAGATGGGAAAATTAGTTAATATCAACAGAGTAGGCGGTTTCCCGTTGTGCTCTGAGACGTTGAAGATAATTGATGAGAATGCGAACCTTTTGGAGTCATTTTTAATGTCGGTGGTTCCGATGAAGAGCGCTGTGTTAATAGGGAACGGCTATATATATGTGCGCAGTACAGAATATAGCGGCGTTGCCAAACTTTCCAATAGTAGTCATATTCTGCTTTCGCCGGGAGTGAAAGTAGTTGTGAGTAGAACAATTCACGAAGTAAGGGATAGTAATAGCAATGTATATCCAGATGTGTATCGGGAGTATAATGCAGTGTTGGAACCTACAAGTGAGCCTTCGGAGATGTGGACAGTATGGCGTGTGAACGAACTTTTTGAGGTGCGCAAAATGCGCAATTTGCTGAGCGTGTTTGCATCGGGACTTGCCAACGCAAGTATTAGCACGCAGTTCTTGGCGAGCTATCCGTTGGCGTTGTGGAGTGAGCGGAATGTGTTAGAGAGCAATGGAACCCGCTGCCGCATGAGATTGAGTTTACATGTGGTTTTTTATGCTTCCAACGATTGTATGTTGCGAATCCCTGTGCCTATTGATGGCAATTATCCTCTGAATGCCTCATTGGAGTTGCGTTCTACAGGTAAAAGCGACCCTGTGCATGCTAATATCAAAAATGGCAACATTGAGATTGATTTGGGACGTTGGGTGCGAGATCATAACACGAATAGTTCTACCTTCGAGACGATTATAAGAATTAATAATGATCTTGTGCTATGATAGGTAAGGAGCGACAATCCGTGGCAGATTTGGCCGTAGAACGGTGTGGCAGTGTGGAAAGCCTATGTGATATGGCAAGGGTCAACCATCTGTCGGTGGATAGTGAAGTGGCCGGTATAGATGTTGCGGAGGCTGAAGTGAGAGATGCCAATGTTGTGGCGTATTTCGCCGCTAATAGTATCGTTCCCGCAATGTGGTATAAGGAAGATGAAACAGAACATCAGCAACAGTGTCTGACAACTGATAACGGAGATGTTCTGACAACTGATAATGGAGAAATTTTAGAGATATGAAATTTAAAGATTTTTTACTGAGGACCTTGCTATCAGATAGTGATTATCTGGTGGGTTACGATGAGAGTGGACGCTATATTCGCATAAGCAAAGGAGATTTGGCGCAATCGCTGGTGGCACAAGTGACACCACCAAGTTTGAGTGTACAATATTCTACGAATGGAAGTAGTTGGCACAACGAGTACCAAAATGGCGATATGTATATGCGTATGAAGGTTGGCTCTGGTGAATGGAGTGGTGCTATACGAATGTGTGTGAGTGCCTACGATATATGGTTGGGACAAGGCAATGCGGGTAGTGAAGAGGATTTTCTGAATTCATTACAGGGAGCAGCTGGCGAAGATGCTGATCCAAGAACGGTATCGATGAGTGAGCTGCAGGGTTATGAAGAATTGCTGCAGCAGGTGAGCAATGCTATGCAAAATGCTAAGAATGAAATTATCGATTCTGCTTCACAGACAGCAGCCGAGAATGTGATGAGGAGTTTTACGGATATGCACAATGAGGAGTTGCAGGAGGTGAAGAGTCTGTCGGATGATGATTATCTCACTATTGTGACTTCCAGCGGTTTGAAGCGTGTAAGCGTGGGTAGTATAAGCAATAATGTGGCAGTCAAAACGGTATCGACCAAGAGCCTTGAGAAGGCTGTGGGAACGCAGTTGCAGATGCTGAAGATCAGTGGTGTGCAAGATGGCGCCAATGTGGTTTTCTCGGTAGGTCAGCCCTATATCGCTGGCACATCGAATCTGTATCTGAATGGGCAGCGTCTTGTGCTTGGAACAGACTACCATGAGAATGGTGACGCCGCCAACTACACAATGCTGACATACATCCCGACTACGAAGGATAGTATGGTTTTTACGGCAGTTCCCAAGTAATTTAAATCCTATATAAAAGACGTTTAATGACAACAAAAATCCGCAGAGAGCAACTTGACTTATCGTGGGTAAAGGACCAGAACATTGACTGGAGCAATGACCACGAGAATGTGGCAACACCCGCCGCAGTGGCAGAGTATTGCACCGCGCTGATACAGAGTATGCAGGTGAATGATTGCCGCGAGCTTGCCGATACTGCGGAGGCACCTGTGAGCTTGTGCAATGGACAAGTAGTTGCAACCCTGTATAATTGTGTGCTGAATCATCAGAGCACAACGCGGAATATATTGCTGACAGCTCAGAAAAATGGTGTTGATACCAGGATATTGTTCTATAACAATACTCCTGGAATAATTAACATTAATCTTGTGGGGCAGAATGCCAATGTAGCATATCCTGATGGTGCACTGACGGTGAGTCCCGGTAAGGTGCGTGTGGTTACGTTCACAAAGTCGGCTACATTGTATGCGGCGTGGTACACTCCAGAACTGACTATCCACGAGTTCGCCCAAGAGTATCTGTTGATAAGCGTGGAAAACTTGTGGCTGAGTACGCTTGATAATACAGGTGATTTTGATATTATATCGAATACGGAATGGACAATTAATAATTAGAATTATGGCATTGAATTTGACAATTACGCCCCAGTCGGGCAGTGGTAACGCTACTGTTAGCGTAGCAGGTAATGCGAATACCGGAAGAAATTCGCGAAGTAAAAATATAACTATTCAGGGAGCGGGTGTGGCAGCTAAAACTGTTACTATTAATCAGCTTGGAAAAACTGAGTTTATTACGATCGGCGAATCCGCGACAGTAGCGGCTTCTGCTACTACACTTACCATTAAGGGAAAAAGTAACGCGGAGTCTCTCAGTGTAAACGTTACTGGAGATAAGATTGGGCTGTCTGGCTATACCAAATACTACGTATCTAACACATCATATAATAGCGGGAGCGCTATTAATGGTGACCCCGGCGCAAGTGAGCAATATGACTGGGAGGTGAGATTAACCTTCGAAAAAAACACGACTATTGAAGCCCGTCAAGCTACCATTGAGGTTACAACGAAAAATGGCGAATCCGCTACTATTACCATTACGCAATCAGCCGGTGACGCATACTTGAATGTAGCTCCTACGACATTGCAGATGGCAGCAGACGGAACTGCGGTTCAATTCTCAATCGAAAGTAATACTTCTTGGTCAATATCTTAATATCTTAGTATGGGAAGTTTTACCAAGAGTTGGAACGACGGAAGCGGAGACAAACTCTATATGTCGTGGACAGATGGCATCGATGCAGTAGTAACAATATCGAGCGATGAGAATAACACTGGCGCAGAACGCTATGTAGATATATTAGTGGCTACCACTGCGGGAACTCCGCAGTGTAATGCTGCCATCAGAGTATTTCAGGCACCAATGGCGGCAGTAAGATTATTGTTGGGCGTGAAGGTGAATGGCGAGTTCTGCGTATTGGGTAAGGATAGTAATAATGTTTTAGGTATAAAAGAATAATATGAAAGAAGAGATTCAAGAGGGTGTATTTCAGATTAATGCGTATGAACTTGATGCGCACGAAGCATTGAAAGAAGGTGATCTGTTCATAGTCCAATCTGCTGGCGAAACATCGGTGCTTCATAAAGTTACGTTGGATAAGATAAAAACCTATATCGGAGGCTCCTCCGTACCCGATTCAACAATTACGGATGTAGAACCAGAATATGCCGCTTCCGCTTCGTATATGTTTAATGTGCTGAATAACAGAGAATACCGCAGACTTCATCTAACAGACACTATACACGCTGTAGCAATAACTTTTACAACTACTAACGAAATAAACTCACGTAACGAGCATTATATTCTTGTCACTAATTCTGCAAAATCAACAACAACAGTTGGTTCTATTGCTGTTAATCAAGGTAGTTTTAGTGAATTAATAGGTATGAGCGAGGCGGTAGAAATACCTGTCGGAAAGAGTGTAGAATTTTCGTTCAAGGTGTACAACAATGGAACCACGAGAGCATTAATAGTTACACATTCAGACGTCTTATAAAAATCAAACTCAATCAATATGTTATACTTTGTACAATATAGAAACAAAAGAAAAATTGAGGATTGGGATGCTGAGATTAATAATCCAGCATTCACGCCTCTTACCGAAGAGCAGATAGCATTCTATCGTGCTAATCCAACCGCCTCTATTGCGGAGGTGGAAAAGTGCGAACTTAATCCGCCATACATTCCTGATGAACCCTCTTTTTCGGATGTTCAATCCACAGCCATTTCAGAAATATCGCATAAAAGTTTGGCAACTCTTGACAGGTTTGTCTCTGCTTACCAACTTGCCAATGCGCAATGTTCAGTGCTATGGGCAGAGAGCAATAATAAGGGTGAGCCGCCTATTTATGACATTGAAACAGCGAGAGGTTATATAGATACTTATTTGCGCATTGGAGGGCTTTGTAGAGCCAAATTCTACGAGGCTAAGGGATTAATCGAATCTGCCGTAAATAAGGCCGAAATAGAAGAAATTAAGGCTTCTGCGATTAGTTATTACGATACTTTGGAATAGGAGGAATTATGGCAAGAAGAGAGTATAAAAGTATTGAACAAGGTGGAGGAAATCTACCAGACGTTCCATTTTCGGAGAATTTGGTATTTTATGCCCCACTTACAGAGGGAGATTTGACTGACCATATAAGTGGAAACACGTTAAACTATAACGCATCATTAAATCCTGTTTTTTGGGATAATGAGAAGAAAATGTATCGTTTTAGCAAGGTGGCGAAACCATACGAGATGTATTATAATGTTAATTTAGATGGTATTGTTGGTGATTATACCATAGTATGTGAATATTTGCCCGAACGTACCCACACATATAATTATCCAACTGTACTTATTCTCGGTTCCTATGCATCTTCTGATGTTTGGAGACCGGGTATGTACTCTTTAAGAAATGATTTATCAGGTGAAAGAGCATTACAGAGAATGCGTATTTGGCCATATTCCATAGAAACCCAAACAGCAAATATGTATATGATAAACGGAGAAGGAAATGTTGAGTATTTGTGTCAATATGGGGGCCCATCAGATACTATTTGTGCACCACATAATTGGGATAATAGTAATATGTGTAGAACAAGAGTAAGTATTAACCCAAAGAGAGATAATAATGACACATACGCTGTGTGGATTAAGGATATTAGAATCTATAATAGATTTTTCACGCAAGAAGAAATGGCACAATTATGAGTAGAAGAGAATATAATATAGTACAAGGATGTGGTGGTACTCCAGCTCCTTTTTGTGATTATCAAATTGTAAATGGGCAGTTTATTGATACTATTTCTAATGTAGTGTATAATGATAGCAATTCTATTAGTTATACTCAGGATGGTTATGTATATAGACCTTCTGCAGGTACAGTATATTTCTTTGTTTCGGTTAATGGGGCTGGTTGTTATTTTTATCCTAATAATAATTATCGGTGGACAACTGCTGCACCAAACCCTCCTACCAATGGCGTATCTCCAGAGTGGTATGGGGAGGGAATTAGATTGGTTGCAACTTTATATTGCCCAACTCTTATAAATGATTCAAGGGCTAATGGTTCTGCTATTATTAGCTGCTTATCTCACAATAATGCGGATTATGTTGGATTTAATATCAGTATGAAAGGAAATCTATCTTCTTTCTACATAAATAAGTACAACACTTATTCTGCACCATTTCAAAGTCAAGGTCAATTCACAATTAATCAAGATAGCTCGCACCCTATGACAATTCAAATTGATATGTCAGCATCAGAATATAGGATTAAATTATATGAATATGGCTCAACAACTGCTGCCGGAGATAGCGGTATTCAAACTGTGGATTTTGGCGGTAGTAGTAAAAGATATTCCCCTCTTATGACTTCTAATTGGGGGCAACAAACTAATACACGTCCAACAGTGTATGTGCAAAGTTATCAATACTATAAAGAAAGCGCTTTAACAGATTTTATGGCTTAAATCTTATAACTATGATTAAAACAATAAACATCGACAAACTTATCTTCGGGGCAACGACAGCCGCAATAATCTTATTTGCAGCATTGTACCTTATGACTTATGATACATCATCAGTAACTTCAACAAATGTAATGCAATGGCAGTCTGACAGCACTTGGACTGTAGGATGGTAGAGAGGAGGTTATATGTCTAAGAGAGAATATGATATAGCACAACAAACGGAAGAGCCACAAAATGGCGAGGTTATATTCTGGGTAAAAGGAACAGAATCTGCCACAGACGTTATTAATGGTGTTGCTCCAACAATAAATAGGGTTTTTGATTCAACTGCTGGCACAATAGACACCACTAAGGGAGTATATTGTGCCAATAACACAAGATATAACGCAGCATTAAAATATGATATGTCTGGAACAGCATATCCTAATAAACTACGTAACGCAAGCAGGGTGCTTGTAGAATTTACAGTCACCCCAACATATTTTAGTGGAGGGGCATCGACTACAAACGGGAATAATTATACTTCAATATCATGTGGGCAAATGACAAGCACAGTTGAGATTTTTGAAACTAATTTCGGCCCTTATATTCGTTATGCGCGTTTCTTGCCAAATAACGAATCGACGGGGTATATGGAAGGTACCATAGATAACGGAGTTATTATTTATCGAAAATTATACAGCGCACAACAAGATGATGAAATTAGTGAAGCTGCAGTTTCAATTACAATATCGGATAATATAATGAATAATGTGTGGTTTGCAGCCAAGAAGTGGTCAGGACCGGGCGTATTTAAAGGCTATTTAAATTCATTGAAAATAACGGTTTGGTGAGATTGAGTGACATTTTGTTTTGAAAAACATGCACAATTTGTTTTGGGGATTATAAAACAATCTTTACACACTTTTTGGGACAGTATCTTTGTTCACGAGCAACAACACTTTTGGTGGGATTAGCTTTGAAGTGTGATGAAACGGAGGCTGGCCGAAGTGAAAACAGACTTCAAAACGTAAAAAATTATAAAATTACTCGCAAATGTCAAAAAAATATATCTTTGCACAAACAATTTTTACACACTTTGGGGGACAGTATCTGCAGAAGTTAATAAATAGTCTTTTAACCGCAACAAGTGCTTAACCTCTTGAGGTTGGAAATCGAATCTCTCTGAAATAAAAATCCAAACTATCAGAGGAAATAAATTGTATGGCGAAATATGGATTGATGAAAGAGCAAAAACTATCTAAATTTAACTCCAAAGTGTTGATATTCGACTTACTTCACGTCCAGAGTCGGTGTAAATAGTAAAATTCCATTCATTGTCATTATGTTGAATGGCAATAGCATATTTCTCACCCCATTTAAGTTGCGAAGTGTAATTAACATCAATTTTCTGTATCGTATAAGATTGGTAAAAATCAGCTGGAATTAAATCTAAAATCCAGCGAATATAACTAACATTATTAACGTGATTGTTCATATCCAGGTCGGAGAGTTGTGCTGCGTAAACAGGAAGATTCTCCTCAAAGGGAATACGCGGAAGTTTGGAAGTTTTGCAATTACTTACCGAACTCTCAGATGCTCTTAACAATTGGTCAACCTTCTCGTTTGAGCGCACAAGTGTACCATCAGTTTTGAGCAATGCCCATTCAGAAGTAGCTTCAGCAATAAGATCTCCATTACTATCAAACACCTCATAATCACGAGGATATATTATCATTTTCTGTTTTATTGCCGTAGTTTTGATTTCGATTTCATCGTTCCATTTCGGAAGTTTTCTAATATTAATGCTCACTTTAGTAATTACCCAAAATAGGTTTTCCTTCTGCAAATCGCTCCAGCCAACGTGCATTTTATTCACGTGCGCCCAAGCAGTTTCGTGCATCATACTAACCAAACGTGCGGGCGTGAGGTTGCAGTTACAGTCGGTGTCATAGCCGAAAATATGAAATTTCTGAATGTGTTGATAGCTGTTCATAGGTTAGTTTTTAGATTGTTCTCGATGAGTTAGAATAACATTTATTTCGGGAAATTGTTTGCGAAGCGCATCCGCCATAGATTGGGCAAAATAAACAGAACGATGTTGCCCACCTGTGCATCCGAAATTGACTGCAAGATGGTTAAACTTGCGTTCCAAGTAGTTGCGTGCAGCGCTGAAGACGATGGCTTGTGTGTGTGTTTTAAATTCTTCAACTTCAGCGTATTGCTCAAGATATTCGATAACCGGTCGGTCCATTCCTGTCTGTTGTTTGTATGCGGTTTCGCGTCCAGGATTAGGCAGCGCACGACAATCAAAAACAAAGCCGCCGCCATTGCCTGTTACATCTTCAGGGATACCTTTTTTGTAAGAAAAACTAGTAACCGAAATGGTAAGTTTATCCTGCGGTAAAATCGTAGATTTTACAAAATCGCTCTCTGTAATCTTCTTTAAAACCTCTTTCAAATAAGATAATTGATTAGGAATTTTCTGATTTTCTAGCAAATATCGAATATTCCGAACCGCAAAAGGAATGCTCAACAAGAAATGGGTTTTCTTTTCATAATAACCTCGAAATCCATACGCACCCATTGCTTGCATAATTCGAATCAGTACAAAAGCGTGGTAATAAACGGCGAATTTATCTTTGTCAATAGGAATTTCTCGAGAAAGGCACTCCATATAATATTGGAAAAGTTCTTCGCGGATATTTTCTGGAATATCAGCTTTTCCATCATACAACAACGACGCCACATCGTACTGCAATGCACCTTTTCTTCCTCCTTGATAATCAATAAAATACACTTCTCCATTTTGAATCATAATATTTCGAGATTGGAAATCACGGTAGAGGAAGAAGTTGCTGTCGGCTTCTTGTAAAAATTCTATAAGAGATTGAAAATCATCTTCTAACAACTGCTCATCGAAGGGAATATTTGCCAATTTTAGGAAGAAATATTTGAAATAGTTAAGGTCCCACTGCATCGATTGGCGATCAAAGGCAAAACGAGGGTAACATTTGGAGAAATCGATATTATTGCGACCTGCCAACTGGATTTTGGGAAGTTGCGCAATCACTTTTTTGTAGATTTTCGTCAACTCATCCGTCCAATTCCCTAATTTTCGCTGTGCACACAAAAAGCTATAAAGCGTTTCATTACCTAAATCATTCAACAGATAATAAGTTCTATCATCCGCAATTGCAAGTAATTGAGGAACAGGAATTTGTTGTTGTAGAAAAGATTGCGTAAAGGAGAAAAATGCTTCATTTTCTTTTAAATCATCATTATAAACTCCTATAATAGAACTATTTTCTGTCTTAATTCTAAAATATTGGCGTGCAGAACCAGATTGGGGCAGCTTATCGATAGAAAAATGGGTAGTTTGCAGATAGTTTTGCGCTAATTTTGCTAGTTGTGATTGTTGGAAAGCCATATTAATAAGATCTTTTATTTAACTTTTTCTTGCAATGAATTAAAACCTTCACCGAAAACATCTCGAGCATCGAGAATGGATATGAAAGCATCGGGGTCAATTTCGTGAATATTATAGAGTAAAAAAGGAAGTTCTTTGGCAGTTAGTGTGGTAAAAATAACACTTTTCTCCGTTTCGTTATACATTCCACGTCCGTTAAAGTAGGTACCTCCCCTATCCAACTTATTGATAATAATCTCCTTGATCTCAGCATGGTGTTCAGAAATAATCAGAAGTGCTTTTCTGTGTGAAAAACCTGATATAATTTTATCGATTGTGAAACCCGTAACATAAATCACGAACCAAGAATAGAGTGGAATAGTCCAATCTTTAAAGACGAAAAGTGCGCCCACCACAATGATTGAATCTACAACCATCAGCAAGGTTCCGAGCGGAATATGTTTGAGATATTTTCCAATAATCATTGCAATGATATCGGTTCCGCCCGAAGTTGCTCGAGATTTGAAAATAAGGCCTAAGCCTACGCCCATCAGCACGCCACCAAAAAGGGCAACAATAAGCGTAGATGCGGGGTCTGGAATTGTAGGATTATCCGCCAAACCAACCAATGGATTGTAACCATAGAAATGTTCAAGTAGTGAGACAAAAGCGGAAAGAGACACTATACCAACCACCGTTTTAAACCCAAAACGCGGACCTAACAACAAAGTACCAATAACCAACAGCGGAATATCGAGGGCTATACCGGAAAGACCAATCGAGAAGTCGAAAACATAGTGCAGAATAATAGCAATACCATACACACCACCAGGAGCTAATTTCAGTGGCGAGATAAACACCACCAAGGCGAGTGCAACAATAAAACTGCCTGAAAGAATAAGTGCGTATTCCTTACAAAGTTCCTTAATATTGGTACTTTTCCATCTATTTTTTATCATTTCCATTTTTCAAAATTTTATTAGAGATCTCAATGGCAAAGATACAAGAAAGTTTTAGATATTCTCCCATATTCTTTGCAGTGGAACAGGCAAAGAGTAATCGGAGAGTTGATTGAATGTTACCCAAAAATGGGTTTGTGAATTAATCTCTGAGAATTTTTCCACCTGATAGAAGCGTATATAGAGCTTTTGATGGGTCAGTTGATGTGTCAATTCCTGTTTGAAAATAATTTTTCCTATTTTTTCTGCTGGGAGATTTTTAAGCATCACTTTATCAGGAAGTTCGCATTCCATTTTCGTTTCTATTAATGGATATTGAAAAAGCTTCTTCCAGATATCGTTATGGGTTCGTTGTTCTAAAAGGATTTTTTCATTTTGGATAAAGATAAAGAAATGAAAATATCTATTTTTAACCTTTATCTTATTAATTTTCAATGGAATAACATTTGTTTTTTCATTTGCAAATGCATAACATTGGCTATTGAGTGGGCAATTGTGGCAGGTTGGATTTTTAGGTTTGCAGCAAGTGGCACCCAACTCCATCATGGCTTGGTTGAACTCTCCAGGAGGGGCATCTTCAATCCATTTGGCGCAATGGTTTTCGATTACTTTGTAGGTTTGAGGAGCGGCAACATCGTCGAAAATGCCAAGGAAACGGGAAACAACGCGAAGCACATTCCCGTCCACGGCGGGTACAGCGATATTATACGCAATAGAAGCAATGGCCGCAGCAGTATAGCGACCAATTCCTTTCAGGCGAAGAATTTCTGCATAATCGTCGGGAAAAATACCCTTATGATGTTCAACTATCTGTTTTGCGGCAACATGCATATTGCGAGCGCGCGAATAGTAGCCCAAACCTTGCCAAAGTTGTAACACCTCCTCTTCGCGGGCAGTTGCCAGCGCACGAACATTTGGGAAACGGCGGACAAATTTCAGGTAATAATCCCATCCCTGCGCGACGCGGGTTTGCTGCAAAATAATCTCAGAAACCCAAATTTTATAAGCGTCGCTTTGGTTTCGCCATGGTAAATCTCGCTGATTTTCGCGATACCACTCTAACAGATTATGAACTAATATATTTTTGATTGTCAATTAGTTATTTTCAATAATTTTGAACAATTCATCTAATTTTGGGGTAAGAATAATCTCGGTACGTCTGTTTTTAGCGCGTGCTTCAGGTGTAAGGTTTTCCTCAACAGGCACGAATTCACCACGTCCCGCAGCACTAATTCTTTCTGGAGCGATGGAAGAGTCTTTTAGCAATGCTTTTACTACTGAAGTAGCGCGCATTACGCTTAAATCCCAATTATCTTTCACTTGGCTATTGCCTTTGTACAGCACATTATCGGTATGACCTTCGATAAGGATATTAATCGTGGTATCGCTTTCTAAAATCTTGGCAAGTTCTTTAATAGCTACCAATCCTTGTTCACCAACCACCCAACTTCCAGATGCAAAAAGTAGTTTTTCATCCATCGAAACATAAACTTTTCCGTTTTTCTCGTGAATATTCAATCCGTTATCGATAAATCCTTTCAAAGCATTAGTAACTTTATCCTTTAAATTTTGAACTTCTAAATCTTTATTTTTCAGAATATTTTGAAGTTCTTCTAATCTTTTTTCCTTCTCTGCCAACTCTCTTTCGCGCGCATCAAGCTCAGAAGAGATACTATCGATGCGCACCATCAGGTTTGCCATCTCCTTATTATTATTTTTGTTCAGATTGGTAAAACTCTTCATTAAATCGGAGTAATCTACTTTCAATTTCACAAGATTACGTTCCGATTGTGCCAATTTTCGGCTCAGAGAGATTGTATCTTCTTTAAGTTGACGAACTCTATCTGAAAGTTGTGCTACTTCTTGCGCTAACTGCTGTGATTTTGCCTCATAGGTCAACTTCTCTGAAGTATTGTAGTTTAAGTCATCTGAACACGCCTTATATTTAGCTTCCAACTCCATATATTTCTGCTTAGTTACGCAGCTTGAGAAAACTAAAACTCCTGCAATCCAAAGAACGAACAACAAACTTTTTTTCATAAATCTATCTTTTTGAATGGTTTAATTTCATTAATAACTTGAAATTAGAATTTTTATTATAAATTCAAATCAAGAGGACAAAAATATATAAAATTCTTTCATTGAGTTAATTATATAAAAGTAGTTTTTAACAATCAGGATTTAATTTATAGGGTTGTTAATACATTGAAATTTTGTACCTTTGCCGTCCTAAATTTTAGAAACATAAAACACAAAAATTCCTATGGCAAAAAATATCACGCCTCGTTCTGAGGATTATTCACAATGGTACATTGACATTGTAAAAAATGCGGATTTAGCTGAAAATTCATCTGTTAGAGGATGTATGGTTATCAAACCGTATGGTTATGCGATTTGGGAAAAGATGCACGATATTTTGGACAGAATGTTCAAAGAAACGGGACACTCCAATGCATATTTTCCGTTATTTATTCCGAAATCTTTCCTTTGTCGTGAGGCGGACCACGTAGAAGGATTTGCAAAAGAGTGTGCGGTTGTAACCCATTATCGTTTGAAAACTGATCCAGAAGGTGGTGTAATGGTTGACCCAGAAGCTCGTTTGGAGGAAGAATTGATAGTTCGTCCTACCTCTGAAACCATCATTTGGGATACATACAAAAGATGGATTCAATCGTACAGAGACCTTCCTATTCTTTGCAACCAATGGGCAAATGTTGTACGTTGGGAGATGCGTACCCGTTTATTCTTGCGCACAGCGGAGTTTTTGTGGCAAGAGGGTCATACTGCGCACGCAACTCGCGAGGAAGCTGTGGCAGAAACAGAACAGATGTTACGCGTTTATGCTGACTTTGCAGAGAAATTTATGGCAATTCCTGTAATCAAAGGTGTGAAATCTCCAAACGAACGCTTTGCTGGCGCTATCGATACCTACTGTATTGAAGCATTGATGCAAGATGGTAAAGCATTACAAGCAGGAACATCTCACTTCTTAGGACAGAATTTTGCCAAAGCTTTCGACGTAAAATTCTTGAACAAAGAGAACAAACAAGAATATGTTTGGGCAACCTCTTGGGGCGTTTCCACTCGCTTAATCGGTGCACTCATTATGACTCACTCTGACGATAATGGATTGGTTTTACCTCCACAATTGGCTCCAATTCACGTTGTTATCATTCCTATTTACAAAAATGAGGAGCAACTGCAAACAATTATCGACAAAGTAAATCCACTAGTAGAAAAACTAAAAGCTAAAGGCATTTCTGTTAAATTTGACACCGACGATTCTAAACGTTCTGGATGGAAATTTAATGAATATGAGATGAAAGGTGTGCCTGTTCGCGTAGCTATTGGACCTCGCGACTTGGAAAACAACCAGGCCGAAGTAGCACGTCGTGACACTTTAACGAAAGAGACAGTTTCGTTTGAAAATATTGACAACTACATTGAGCAATTGCTTCAAGATATCCAACAAAACATCTACAACAAAGCATTGAAATTCCGCGAAGAGAACACTCGCAAGGCGGACACTTGGGAAGAGTTTGTGGATATTCTCGACAACCAAGGCGGTTTTGTGGCAGCTCACTGGGACGGTACTCCTGAAACGGAAGACCTCATCAAAGAGAAGACCAAAGCCACTATCCGTTGTATTCCTTTCGACAATCCATTGGAAGAGGGCAAATGTATTCTTACTGGCAAGCCGAGTAAGCAGCGCGTGCTTTTCGCAAGAGCATACTAACAACCTTATAAAAATAAAATGGGCGGAGCTAAAAAGTTTCGCCCGTTTTTTTTTGTTGTGGGGAAAAGAAAATTACCCCCATCAACCAAAGTACAATAAAAAAGTCGGCAAGTGGCCGACTTCAGAAAATTAAAGCAATTTATTTATAGAGACATCATCAATAATCTAAAAATGATTCCAACGCGTTGAGAAATTACACAACTAAACCTCCTCCTCTTGGGATACCTTTACAAGTTGAAGAGATTCATTTCGGATAATTTGTAACGTTTTCTCCCAATCCTGCTGCGTTTTATAATCTATGGCAACATTCAAAAATGAAGTTTTATCACTCTTGTTTTTCCATAATTCCACAGAGATATCTTTGCTAAAATCAAGCTTTTCTATCTCCAAGTTCTCCTTTTCTTTCCCTTGTAAGCGTTCTGTCAACTGTTCACCTACTGTAAAATAGATACCGTATGAGGGCAAACTGAAATCGGGAAGTGGAATATCCTCAGCTCTAAACTTATTGGGTAAAGTTATGGTAGGCGACATCTTCAGATTGTGCAAAACCGTTGGCACTACATCTAAAAATTGTGCCGCTGCCTTCTCTTTTACAAAATCTTGACGTGTTTCTGGGTAATCGCTTTCAATAAGGTCAAAATTATCAATTATATCTTGAAAATAATTATGTTTCAGAACTTTACAAATTCGTGCTAAAAGCAAAATATCGATATTATTCCGCTTAAAAATGTCGTAAATATTACTTCGTTGGCAACAGATAGCATCTGCAAATTTGGTGATACTCCATTGTTGCCTGCGTACTTCATTTTCAATCAATTTTCCAATAACAAATTTCTCTTTCATAATTCGCATTTATAAAAGCAAAAATATTATTAATTATGGTACCAAAGATGTTATAAGTGTATTATTTTTTTGTACAAAGTTGCAATGCTGTGATTTTTTCACTTTTTTTGCGATTAAGACAGATGTAAAAGGGAAATGATGGATAAAAGAGAGTCGTTTTTAAAGTTAATAGAGGAGAATAAAAAGCAGATTGTCAAAATTTGCAATTATTATTCTTCTTTGTATAGTCAGATTTCTGCAGAAGATCTTTTTCAAGATATTCTGATGGCTTTGTGGTGCAGTTTTCCTAAATTTGTAAAACATCACGATTGTAAAATCTCAACGTATGTTTATCGTGTGGCGCATAACGTATCGATTTCTCAATGTCGGAAAATCAAGGATAAAACGGTCTCGCTTAATGAAGGGGATGTGTTGATAGAAAGAGATACGCCTCAGGAGTTATCCATTCTTTACGACCTGATTGGTAAACTCTCGCAGGAAGAGCAAGTACTTGTATATCTTTATCTTGATGAAAAGTCTCATAATGAAATAGCTGAAATTTTAGGTATTTCAGTTACCAACGTGGGAACGAAAATTCAAAGAGTTAAAAAAAAATTGAAGTTGTTAAATAAAAAAAATAATGATGAATAGTGTTGAATTTGAAAAATTGAAGGCGGAAATGAATCTTGAAAATTTACAAAAATTCTCCGCTAACATACCGCAACGCATCCCATGGTTGAAAAGATACAAAAATGGCTTATCAGGAGTGTTATGCGTTGTAATCTCCCTTTTTTTGATAATTACTATTCTCCTCCATTCGTCGTATTTTCTATCCTCTTTTAACAATCTTATGAAGATGGCAATTGTCGCAATTATTGCACTATATTGTTTGGTAAAAGGAGTTTTTACAATAATATTTCAATTTAAAGAAAATGAATATTACTTATCTGTAAATCAATATTTTATAATTGGATTGTATAATAAATTGTATTTTGTGTATGAGAAACTCTGTTGGTTATATTTTCTGGGTCCAATTCTGCTGTTATTTTGTGTGTTTGTGAGGATTCCCTCTTTTATTCTGATTTTATTATTCCTATTTTATTTCGTTGTATTGCTTCTTTTCTCACCTCGTTTAGTTAAACATAGAAATCAGATAAAAAATGAAATTAGTCTTAAAAAAAATAAATAGTGTAACAAATTAAATGTATTATGAATCGTAAAGTTGAAATTTCTTATTTTGTTTGTGGATTATTGGGTGTTATTTTCCTATTCGTTTTCCGTAATGGCATTGCGTGTATTCCTGCCGTTTTACTAGGATTATCTCAGGTTTTTCTCATAAGAAAAGATTTAAAAGTAGGTGAATTAACAGAGAAAGAACGTAAATTTTTGAAATGGATAAATGGGTTGTCTTTACTATTTTGGATAGGAGCCTCTGTGATTTGCTATCTCCTGATGGAAAATTGGCAAATTGGATTATGGTTCGTTTTATCTTCCTATCTTTTTTTCTTGTTTCGGGGCGTTCTTATCGGATTCTGTTTTAGAAGGAGTTAATCTGAGTACAATAAAAAAGCTGATTCTTTATTGGAATCAGCTTTTTTGTATGAACTGCAATGAAAATTATTCAATAATCTTCAATTCTTGCATTAGGTTTTGGGCATTTGCCATTTTATCGATAATAAAAACAAGATAACGAGCATCCATACAGATGGTACGTTGCACTTCGTTTTCGAAGGAGAGGTCACCGCTCATTGCTTCCCAGTTGCCGTCGAAAGCCAAACCTATAAGATTACCTTCCGCATCAATTACGGGGCTTCCAGAGTTACCACCTGTAATGTCATTCGTTGTGATAAAGTTTACAACCAAGTCGCCATTTTCATCAGCATAGCGTCCATAATCTTTGTTCTCCCACAATTTGATAAGGTCTGCAGGAACGTCAAATTCCCAGTCGCCAGGTTTATATTTTTCCATTACACCGTCCAAAGTGGTGATATAGTCGTAAGTTACAGCATTTGCAGGCTTGCAATCCTGAACGCTACCATAGGTAAGACGCATAGTAAAATTTGCGTCAGGGTAGAAATTACGATCTTTTTGCATCTCCATCAAACCTTTCATATAAAGTCTTTCCGCACGACTATTGTTAACACTACCAGCTTGCTCGGTCAAGTCGAGGTAAGAGTTAATAATCTCACTCATCAACGCAAAGATTGGGTCTTTTGCCAAAGATTTTGGGTTTTCAATCCAATTATTCAATTTCAAGGCATCTACAAAAATTGATTTTGCGAAAGCGTTATTTACAAATTGGGTAAAATCGCCACTGTTTTTGTCGCCTATTTTTTTAATCATAGCAGGTAACTGTTCTGGATTGATATCTTTGTAGAAGAGATTCAAAAGAGCAATTGTTACATCACGGTCAGTTTCTTTATCATAATCTTTGAAATAGTTTTGCACAGCACCTTTCATTGCCTCTGCGCGCGCTGCAATCTCATTTTGAGCTGCTTTATTTTCAATCATATTATTTAACTGTCTGAATCTCACTGCAAATGCAACAGCTTCACCGCCTCGCCAACCTGCTTCACGATGATAAATAGTAGCTTTGGTATATTTTGCTTGATGATTCCAATATTGGTCAATATCGTTAAAAATGTCACCATATTGCGCTTTTCTATCGCTATTTTCGTTCATCCATTTTTGAAAAGCAACTTCTTGATTTGCACGTTTTTCAAATACTTTATTACGCTGCAATTGTTTTACTTGTCCGATATAATATTTCCAATAATTGCTCACGCTGGCTTGTTTAGAGGCATATTTGATAAAAACGGCTGGGTCTGCGTCCATGTGTTTGCGATATTGATCAAGTTTAGTTGTTCGGCAAGCAATGATTGCAGGACCTTCTTGTTCGATAACACTTTTCACGGCACCAGAAGTAGAGTAACGGTCTGTTGAACCTGGATAGCCTAAAATCATTGTGTAATCTCCTGGTTTTACACCTTTTAGAGAGATAGGAAGAAAATGTTTTGATTTCATCGGAATATTATCTTCGCTATATTCTGCTGGTGAACCATCGGGAGCGGTGTAAACGCGGAAGATACAGAAATCTCCTTTGTGGCGTGGCCAAGTCCAGTTATCGGTATCGGCCCCAAATTTACCAATTCCCCAAGGTGGACAAGCAACAAGACGAACATCTTTGTACACATCATAAACGAACATGATATATTGATTTCCGTGATAAAAAGGAACGATTTCCACCTCTACGTCGCGGTTACCTTTTCGTTCTTTAATCAACGTTTTGGAATTTTCAGAGATTTTAATTGCGCGATCGGCTTCTGACGTATTGTCATCAACACCAACCAATAAGATTTTTGTAACATCCTCAATATAGGTAAGGAATGAAACCGTTAAACCTTTGTTGGGAAGTTCTTCAGCTTTACTTTTTGCCCAAAAACCCTCTTGCAAATAGTCATGTTCTACTGATGAGTGCGCTTGCACCTGCCCCAATCCGCAGTGGTGATTGGTCAATAGTAAACCTTCTGGAGATATTAATTCTCCCGTACAGCCGCCACCAAATTGCACGATAGCATCTTTTAAGCTAGGTTGGTTAAAACTGAAAATTTGTTCGGCGGTAAGTTTACAGCCAAGGCGCTGCATATCTGCTAGATTTTTACCATTAATAGAGTAAGGAAGCCACATTCCTTCGTCAGCGCGGGCTCCGAAAGTAAAGATCATCAAAGTGATGAGTAAAAAATTGATTTTAATCTTCATTAGAGTTGATTTTTAATATATTATTTATTGATTATCAATAATTAAGCCTGTAACCATTTATATTTTGCAAGAGTATAAATAGGAAGGAAAGGAATTAGAATCGGAGTATTTTTCGCATATTTCTGATATTCGGAGTCATTACCATAAACTTCATTTTGGCGTAATTCGAGGCGACGGGCACCGCTAAACATCACATAGATAATTCCGATATAACCGATAGCAACGATAATCCATTGCCAAGTGCACAAACTTGCACCGAAAGCACACACGAGCGCCCCTGTCCAGATTACCACTTCTCCTAAGTAGTTAGGACAACGCACAATACGATAAAGTCCCGTATCTACGAAGCGTTTAGGATTTTGCTTTTTAGCAGCATTTTTCTGGGCATCGCTGATTGCTTCCAATAGGATACCGAGAAGCATAATAGCAGCGCCAATCCACGCCCAAAGTTCGTTCACGGCAACACCATTGGCAGCATTGGCAAGGCGAAACGCAACAGGACTTACCTGTGCAACGTACAAGATGGCGCAGAATAGCCAAACAGAGATAATTGCAACAAGAGGTTTCTTTTTTTGTAACTCAGGATCATATAGGATTTTACGGTATGCCGATGCTTTTTTTTCACGCACAAGGAGGTACGTTCCCAAGCGACAACCGAAGATAAATAACAACACACAAAGTGCAATGGTTGGAGGTGTAATTACATTATTAAACATAATTACCATTGTAACTGCAAGAGCAGCAATACCATATCCATAGCCTAAACTAAAAAAATAGATGAAATATTTCCATCCGATAGCAGAAACTGCTAATGAAACCGCAAGAAGAATAAGAAGTTCTATCATTGAAATTAAATTTAAAATTATGTGCAAAGGTACACAATTTTTAAACACAAAAAGCGGGTGAATTGATTGAAAGAACACCCGCTTTGACTATAGAATTTATATGATTATTAGCACTTTGCAATATTGATAATTACTTGCATTGCTTTTTCCATTGCTTCGAGGGTAACGAATTCATATTTTCCGTGGAAATTATGTCCGCCGGCGAAGATATTAGGACAGGGTAATCCTTTGAAAGAGAGGTTAGCACCATCTGTACCTCCGCGAATAGGAATTACCACAGGTGTAATTCCTGCTTCCAACATTGCTTCTTGTGCACGTTCCACCACGTAAAAAACTGGTTCTACTTTTTCTCGCATGTTGTAGTATTGGTCCTTGATTTCACAAGTTACGCGATGGTCGCCATATTTTTCGTTCAAGAAATCGACAACTTTTTGTACGTATGCTTTTTTCTCTTCAAAAAGCTGACGGTTATGGTCGCGAATAATATAAGTGAGTGTAGAATTTTCGACAGTTCCATCGAAACGCACCAAAAGGTAGAAGCCTTCGTAATCTTGTGTAAACTGAGGGCGTTGAAATTCAGGGAGAAGAGCATTGAATTCCATTGCTATTAGCTGAGAGTTCACCATTTTATTTTTTGCATAGCCTGGATGCACGTTGCGTCCTTGCACCTTAATCACTGCGGAAGCGGCATTAAAGTTTTCATACTCAAGTTCGCCCACTGCGCCGCCGTCCATCGTATAAGCGAAATCGCAGTTAAAATTAGGCACATCAAAGTGAATAACACCTTTTCCAATCTCTTCGTCAGGTGTGAACGCCACACGAATTGTTCCGTGTTTAATTTCGGGATGCTGAATCAGATACTCCAATGCGCACATAATCTCAGCAACGCCAGCCTTATCATCGGCACCCAAAAGGGTTTTACCATCGGTAGTAAGCAAAGTTTGCCCTACATAATTTTTCAATTCTGGGAAATCTGCTACTGCAAGTGTTGTATGGCTTTCTGGGTCGAGAATTATATCGGAACCATCATAATTTTCAATCACTATAGGTTTTTCAATTCCAGGCATATCAGGAGCTGTATCCAGATGGGCAATAAAACCTATAACAGGCTGATTTTCTTCACAATTAGCGGGCAGGGTTGCTGTCACATAACCATATTGGTCTTGGTTAACATTTTGTAATCCCATCTCTTTCAGTTCCTTCACAAGGTGTTCACCTAAAACCAATTGGCCTCCGGTACTCGGATAAGTCTCGGAGGCTTCATTGGAGGTAGTAGGAAATGAAATGTAACGGGAAAATCTTTCAAATAATTTTCCTTTCATCTCTTTCATTATTATTTAATGCCTAATTTTTTCTTGATATCTTTTGGAAGGGCATCTTTATGCACTACGATATTCATTGTTTTGTATCTTACAAAAGCTTTTGAAGCATAGAGAGTACCTTCAAATTTACCATATTTTCCCCAAGAGTTTTTCACGATATAATATTCGTTACCAATTTGGTCTTTTGCAGTACCGAAGATTTGCATTCCGTGGTCATCAGTAGTTTCCCAGTTATCGTATGCCAATTGGCGTTCTTGTTGGGTACACCATTTTTGAGGAGTTGGTTGACTCATTGCTTCTTTTTGACGTTCTGAAGAGGATAAGCCTAACCAATGAGCCATATCGCTACCTGTAAGGTCAGCACCTTTAGCTTCGATGTCAGGGTAAACTGCAATACCTGCGTTTTCGCCTCTTAACCAACCTTTTTCGCTAACGTCAGAACCCCAAGCGATAGTATAACCAGTTTCGATAGCGTTGTCCATAACTTGCATCAACTCATCGATAGGAAGGTTATAGCTTTGTCCCCATCTCCAGTTATCTTGAATTTCGAGAACAAATTTTTCATAGAATGGGTGGTGAGTATAAGAGGTAAGAGAAACATAGTCATCAGCATTCAAACCTAAAGATTGGTAGAATGATTGAGGAGTATATTCAACACCTTGGTAAGTAAATTTTTCAGGACAAACTCCGAGGTATGCATCATAAATTCCTTCCAAACCATTAGCCCAAAGCATTTCACCTTCTTTATTAGATTGTAGTTTTTTCAATTTTCCACCAGCAATAGCTTCAACGTAAGCTTCAGTAACTGCTGAAAGTTCATAGTGATTTGATAATGTATCTCCATACATAACACCAGCAGGCATCTCTACATCAGGAACCACACCATAATGTTTCATTCCATAGATTACATCGTAGAAAGAGCCACCTTGAGAGAAAGAAACATCACTATGAGTTCTTACAGTTGCCATTGCACGATCCATATAGGTTTTGTAAACCAAATACATTTCTGATAAATCGATTTCAGGTTTTCCCATACGAATCAACTCTGATTCAATGAATGCCAAAGTTGAATAACACCAGCAAGTTCCGGCTTGGTTTTGATCTTTAATTGATGAAATAGGAAGGCGTTTGATATCTGTAAATTCATAACCTTTCTTTTCTTCTTTTGCTGTTTCTTGTGCTTTAACACTGTTTCCCACGAAAAGAACTACAGCAGCACAAATGATTGTAAAAAGTTTTTTCATTTCTTAATGGATTGATTATTAATTATTTTTAGATATAATTTTCTTCCGATTTAGGAACTATATTTGTCACAAATCAAGGTGCAAATATAGGAAAAAAAATTGATTTTTTCAATTAGAGTTTCAAAAATTATTATTCGTTATAACTCCTTGATTACAAATACTGTTCTACGGTTTTTAGCTCTTCCCTCTTCAGTTTCGTTAGAAGCTACGGGTTTGCTTGCGCCGTAACCTTTATAACTAACTCGAGAAGCATCCACATACTTACTAAGTACATAATCATATACCGATTTGGCGCGACGTTCCGAAAGCAATTGGTTGTCGCGTGCGTCTCCAACATTATCCGTATGTCCTTGAATTTCAACAACAATTGTAGGATTTTCTTGTAAAAATTCGACAAAAAGATTGATAATCTGTTTTGATTCAGCGGTTAGCAAATAGAGATTTGTACCAAAATGGATATCGTGAAGATTATAGGTTTTATTGGCTTCAACACGTTTGATTTCAGCATGATTTTCAACTATTTTTTGTTCTTGCAGATCTGGCATTACCAAATGTGTATCAAAAACATAACCCTCTTTTTTAACATTTACAATCATGGGTTGAGGATTGTAAGCATCCACTTCTGCCACCAAAGCATATTTACCTGAATTTTGATTTACTGTTGTTTTGGCGACTACTTGAGAAGCTGTATCGCGAATTTCTACCACAATTTCTGACAAGTCATCCGATTCATCATCAATAGCAACTTTCCCTTTAATCATCATCATATTTTTGGGGCGTGCTTTTTCATATAATTCAAATTGATAGATATTCCAATCTTTTCCCGTAATATTATTTGAGGAGTAGTAAGCTGTTTTTCCATCAAAACTTACAAAGAAATCGATTTCATCATTTTCGGAATTGATAGGATAACCAATATTTTGTGGTTTCGTCCATACATTATTTTCATCCATTCGAGAATAGAAAATATCCATTCCTCCAATCTTATCGTGTCCGTTTGATGAGAAATAGAGCGTTTTACTATCGGTATGTAGAAATGGAGAACGCTCATTACCAGCCGTATTGACAACTGGACCCATATTTTGGGCTTCGCGCCAAGTACCGTCGCTGTTGCGCACAGAAAACCAAATATCGGAGCCGCCGTAACCTCCTGGTCGGTCGCTAGCAAAAAGCAAAAGTTTACCATCTGAACTCAACGAAGGATTAGATTCCCAAGAATCGCCCCGATTGATTTTTATGCCAAAATTTTCAGGTTCTGTCCAACTTCCATCGATAAATTCAGAATAGAAAAGGTCGTAATTGGGATAAGGTTTTCCACCGATATTTCCTTTTAATAATCTCGAGAAAATCAGTAAATCGTTAGTCAGGTTTATGGCAGGGCTTCCCTCCTTGTAGGATTCATTAAATGGATATGGCAAAGGTGTACCCCGACCGAAATCACCAACGTTCCCCGACTCGCTCACGCTAAAGTACTCTACATCTGTCAGTTCCTCCCCAAAACCTTGATTTCTCATTTCTTGTACTCTTCGAGTGAAATAGAACTGCTGTCCATCGGGGGAAATAGTTGCCAAATACTCATCTGCTTCTGTACAAATTCCGGGCACTATCTTCGGATCGAAAGGTACAGGATTATTGAGGATTTCATTGTAAAACTTTGACTTATTGATAATTATATTTGCTTCTTCTATATCTTCTGGTTTGGGAAAAATATCAGGATTTTCTACAATCACCGTTGCAAATTTCATTGCATTTGCAAAATCTTCTGAAAAATAAGCTATTCTAGCAGCATACAAATTATGTGCAGGCTTATGATAGGGACAGAGATCATAAATTCGATTGAAAGCCTCCAATGCAGCAGCGGCATCTTTCTTATGAATATCCATTCGATAATTATCGCGCTGAATTTGTAGATAGTAACTCAACCCAATATAGTAGTTAACATCCAATAAATTAGGGTTTTCAGACAGAAGTTCATCATAAATTGCAAATGCTTCTTTTCGTTTTCCTGAATTTTGCAAGTCGCGTGCTTTTTTTATTTTTTGTTGCGTATTTCGAGATAACTCTTGCACGCAAGGGTCCACTTCATCTGGCTCCTCTTGAGCGCAAACGCCTAAACAACAAGTAATTACAAAAAATAAAAGAATAAAAATCTGTTTCATACCAACAGATAGAAAACGAAAAAATTGGCAAATTGTTACGTGCCAACAAAAAGATTTCCAAATAAATTCTCTTACAAGAGAATTATTTTTTATTCAGAATTACTAATGCTGCAATAACTCCCGGAACCCAACCTAAAGCTGTTAAAAGTAAAACGATTAATATTGATCCACAACCTTGGTCATATACTGCTAATGGTGGAAAAATTATACTTAATAAAACTCGAAATAGTGACATAATTTTTTATTTTGATGATAATTTGATAATCTTAAGGAATATATCTTTGCCAATTTTCAAAAGTGAATCGGGAAAGTCGTAATTAGGGTGATGTAGAGGTAAGCAATCGATGCCTGCACCCACACCGAACATAGCTCCTACATATTTCTGCGTAAAAAGTCCAAAATCTTCGCCCCAACTATAAGGTTCGTTTTTTTCAATGTATTGTAATTGAAGTTTTTGTGCTGCAGATTTTACAATATTAACGGCATTTGGATGATTCTCGTTAGCGGCAAAATATTCGAGCCAATTTATAGAACTTTTTAAATTTTGTATTTCTGCAACCTCTTTAGCAACAACATTTTCCACTCGTGTCATCTCTTGTTTCAGTCGTTCATCGGTTCGAGCTCGCAAAGTGAGCCGGATTGCGCCCTCGCCGGCAGTTACGCCATAATCAGGAGTTCCAACGTGCAGTTCC
Organism: Bacteroidota bacterium; assembly: GCA_023413895.1. Lineage (GTDB taxonomy): Bacteria > Bacteroidota > Bacteroidia > Bacteroidales > WCHB1-69 > JAEZOU01. Next base: position 28,726 of record JAEZOU010000028.1, read on the forward strand.
ACCAAAGTGGTGATTTTACAATTCTCCGACGATAAATCGTAGCAATTATCAGCAAGCAACGTTTGGGTAATCTGCATCGCTGCAGATAATGGAGAAACAGCTTTTAGTGGTTCTGAGGCGTGCGAAGTTGTGCCCTGCAATAGTATTTCGCAACTAATAACAGAGCAGGAAAAGCTACCCTCGTTGCACAATATTGTTCCCAGAGGCTGTTCTGGAATATTGTGTAGTGCAAAGGCGTAGTCAATAGAATAATTTGCCAGCAGCTGCTCATTGATAACCTGCTGAGCACCAGCTCCTGTCTCTTCGGCAGCTTGAAAAAGCAATAGTACTTTTCCTGAATTGATTGGATTTTTGTGCAATGCTCTTGCCACAGAGAGCAAAATAACGGTATGACCATCGTGGCCGCACTTATGGGCAACGCCTGGATTTTCGGAGTGGTACGGAAGGCTATCGGTCTCGGCAACGCCCACAGCATCGAAATCGGCACGAAGCAGGATTGTACGTCCTGGTTTTCCAGAATCAAACTCCGCTATTAGGTGATTGCCGCACTGCGACTCAATAATTCGCGTAGGTGCGTACGAGGACAACTCACAAAAAATGAGCGTTCGGGTTTTCGTTTCCGCACCCGAACGCTCAGCTATCTGATGAAACCGATATCTTAAATCAACTTCATCTATCATAATTTTAATTTTTCTTAATTACAACATCCACATTTACACCTTCTACAATTTCGAAATTGGTTTTGGTAGCATCGTTAACAGAAGGAACAATGGTGAAGTTTGTACACAAAGTCTCACGTTTAATGTAATCTTCAAACTTACGGAAAGCAGCATTAACCTGTTGATTTTCTGCAACTTCAATAGAGATTGTATCGACAACGTCCAATTGACTTTCCTTACGATAATTTTGGATTCTATTGACTAATTCACGAGCGTATCCCTCCTCTTGCAACTCTTCAGAAATTGTAATATCAAGAGCCACGGTCAACATTCCTTGATTAGTAACCACCCAACCTGGAATATCTTCAGCGAAGATTTCAACGTCAGAAGAAAGAATTTCAACCTCTTGACCTTCAATATTTAAATTGATATGACCTTCTTTCTCAATTTCAGCAATTTGAGTTTGGGAGAAAGCAGTGATTGCAGCTGCAATAGATTTCATAATCTTACCATATTTGGGGCCTAATTTTTTGAAATCAGGTTTAATTCTTTTTACCAAAACACCTTCATCATTACTGATAAACTGAATTTCTTTAACATTAACTTCGTGAAGGATAAGATTTTCCACTTTTCTAATTTGAGCTTCAAAATCTGCTGACAAAGTAGGAATCATAATTTTTCCGAGAGGTTGGCGCACACGAATAGCCGATTTTTTACGCAAAGAGAGAACCATTGAACAGAGTTGTTGAGCCAACTGCATACGTTCTTCCAAAGCTTTGTCAATCCAACTTTCTTCCACTTTTGGAAATTCTGACAAGTGAATAGATTCAACAGCTTCCTTACCCGTGATAGTATTTAAATCGATAAATAATCTATCCATAAAGAAAGGAGCAATTGGAGAGGCTAATTTTGCAATAGTCACCATACAAGTGTAAAGAGTTTGGAAAGCGGAGATTTTATCATCGCTATAGTCACCTTTCCAAAATCTTCTACGACAAAGTCTTACATACCAATTGCTTAAATATTCATCTACAAATTGTTGGATATCGCGACCTGCTTTTGTAGGTTCATAATCTGCATAATATTCATCACATTTTTGAATCAAAGTATTTAATTCTGACAATATCCAACGGTCGATTTCAGGACGTTTTTCGTATGGAATATCATCTTCTTTATAGGTAAATCCATCAATATTTGCATACAATGCGAAGAAATTGTATGTATTGTAGAGTGTACCGAAGAATTTACGTTGCACTTCGGCAATACCATCTGGGTCAAATTTAAGATTGTCCCAAGGTTGAGAGTTGGTCATCATATACCAACGTGTTGCATCGGGACCATATTTCTCAATAGTTTCAAATGGGTCAACGGCATTTCCGTGACGTTTCGACATTTTATTTCCCTCTTTATCCAACACCAATCCATTAGAAACCACTGCTTTATAAGCTACAGAGTCGAAAAGCATTGTTGCGATTGCGTGAAGTGTAAAGAACCAGCCACGAGTTTGGTCAACACCTTCTGCAATAAAATCGGCAGGGAATCTCTTTTCAAAAATCTCTTTATTTTCAAACGGATAGTGCCATTGGCAATAAGGCATTGCTCCAGAATCGAACCACACGTCAATCAAATCGGTTTCGCGAATCATTTTCTGACCCGTTGGAGAAACCAAGAAAATCTCATCTACGTATGGTCTGTGGATATCGATTTTTTCATAATTTTCTTTGCTATAATCACCAGGTACAAAACCATTATCACGATATGGGTTGCTCTTCATAAATCCAGCAGCCACAGCTTTATTCATTTCATTATAAAGTTGTTCGATAGAGCCAATGCAGATCTGTTCTTTCTTATCTTCGCTCGTCCAGATAGGAAGAGGTACGCCCCAGAAACGAGAACGGGAGAGGTTCCAATCCACAAGATTTTCGAGCCAATTGCCGAAGCGTCCGCTACCTGTTGCTTGCGGTTTCCACTTAATTGTGTTATTCAACTCAATCATACGTTGTTTGTATGCAGTAGTTTTTACGAACCAAGAGTCAAGTGGATAGTAAAGGACAGGTTTATCGGTACGCCAGCAGTGTGGATAGTTGTGGGTATGTTTTTCAACTTTAAAAGCCAAATTCTCTTTTTTCAACCAGATAGCCAAATAAACATCGAGAGATTCCTCATGTTTTTCATCCTCTTTTTCGTAATCTGGTTTCACATATCTTCCAGCCACATCACCATAAAGATCCACATTCACATTAGTTTTTACAAACTCAGGATTCAGATCCTCAATTTTATAGAACTTTCCTGTTTTGTCCACCATGGGTTGCGCAACTCCATTGGCATCAATCATAATTAACGGAGGAATACCCGCATCGTTAGCCACGCGTTTATCATCAGCACCGAAAGTAGGTGCAATATGAACAATACCTGTACCATCTTCAGTAGTTACATAATCTCCAGGGATTACTCTAAAAGCTCCTTCTTCTGGTTTTACGTATGGGATAAGTTGCTCATACTGAATACCCACCAATTTTTCACCTTTTGTTTCTCCCAATACTTGATATGGTATATTTTTGTCGCCTGGTTTATAATCTTCAAATGATAGATTACAATTTTTTTCTGAGAAGAAATGACCTAAGAGATTCTTTGCCAACACTACAGTTACTGGTTTTCCAGAATATGGGTTGAAAGTTTTTACCAAAAGGTAATCAATTTTAGGGCCTACAGCCAAAGCGGTATTGGAAGGCAAAGTCCACGGAGTGGTTGTCCATGCAAGGAAATAAAGCTCTTCCATTTTCACGTTCAAGGCGTCTAAATCCCAAGGAAAGGCAGATTTTTGGTCATTTTTAACTTTGAATTGACCAACAACCGTTGTATCTTTCACATCTTTATAGCAACCGGGAAGGTTTAATTCGTGAGAGCTCAAGCCAGTTCCTGCAGCAGGTGAATAGGGTTGAATTGTATAGCCTTTGTAGAGCAAATCTTTTTCATAAAGTCTTGACAACAAATTCCATACAGATTCGATATATTTATTATCGAAAGTGATGTATGGATCATCCAAATCCACCCAATAACCCATTTTTTGAGTCACATCATCCCACATATCTTTAAACTTCATCACCTCATTACGGCACGCCTTGTTGTATTCTTCAACAGTAATTTTTTTGCCGATATCCTCCTTCGTAATTCCCAAATTCTTCTCAACTCCTAACTCTACAGGAAGTCCATGAGTATCCCATCCTCCTTTACGGTAAACATATTCACCTTTCAAGGTATGGTAACGGCAGATAATATCTTTTATAGAACGTGCCATTACGTGGTGGATACCTGGTTTTCCATTTGCTGATGGAGGACCTTCAAAGAAAACAAACTCTTTTGCACCTTCACGGATTTGCATACTTCTTTCAAAAATACGCATTTTTGTCCAATATTCCTGCATTGCCTTACCTATTTCAGGAAGGTTAAGATTCTTATATTCAACGTACTTACTCATTTTTATGGGTTTTGTAAATAATCGGCAAAGTTACATAAACTTTTTTTATGTTTGATTGAAAAAATTTCATTGGGGAAAGGGGGGATTATTTCCGCAACAACGAAGAGATACAGAGAGCGAAATTGGCAGGAGAAATTATCTTTGTATTTAGAAGTCCCAAACAACCAAAACTATTCAGAAATAACCAAGTATAAACCTTTAATTATCAGTATATTCTAAAATTTAACACTTTCAGACTGCTTTTTGATGGTTCCCAAATTTCCACATAATTTTGATACATATTTCTGACGTGGAGAATTTGCGGAGCTTATTTTTTGTCATTTCGTGTAGATAGTTGACAAGGGTTTACATCCGTTTACAACGAGCGACAAATTCCGCCCCGATATGTGAGGATAATCACATCGTGTAGAAAGGCGACAACGGTTGACGACTGTTTACCTCCGTTCACCACTTCAGATGGATGAGAATGAAGAAGTGAAATTAGTAAACGATAAGCAGTATGAAAGTAACCAAGAAATGTGCTTTTTGTGGTCAGTCCTTTGAGACCCGAAGCGGAATGCAACGCTATTGCTGTGAGGCTTGTCAGGCAGAAGCCAAACGAGCCAAAGTAATGCAGAAGAACAACCTCTTCAAGCTGGCTCAGCCACTCATGGAGATACAACATCAGAAGTATCTCACCTTTTCCAAAGCAGCCATCCTCATGGGCTGTTCCCGTCAGTACATCTATAAACTTGTAGCCATTGGTAAACTGAACGCCTCCCGTATCAGCAACCGAATGGCATTCATTCGCAGAGCCGACATCGAGCAGATGCTGGCATCCAATCCCTATCATCGTATCCTACCCGGAAGTACCTCTACACCGAGAAAGTCCGCTTCGTCTTCCACATCCCTCAAAAAGAAAAAGAGGGAAGAGAAAAACGATGAAGTGCTGGACTTCTATTCGGGTGAAGAGGTCATGACCCTTTATAAGGTCAAGCAATCGTGGCTTTATGCCTCTGCCAAACGCAACAAGATACCCATTTGCCGTATCGCAGGCAAGAACTATTACAGCAAGAAACACATTGATGAGTTCTTCGGTGTGTCCGTTGACATCAGCAAAATCACCCAATGGCTGACAGCCGAGCAAGTGGAAGAGCTCTTCAACATGAAGCCCACAGCCCTCCGTGCATATACCTATCGCCATAAGATACCCACCAAAAGAGAATATGGGCGTACCTATTACTCCCAATCCCATTTGGCGGAACTCCGCAGAACAGACCTTATGAGCGATGAAAACTACTATACCGTAGAACAGGTACAGCAAATTTATGGACTCACCTCGGCCAATATTTGCCATATCGTCAAGGTTAAGCACATCGGAAAGGTCAAGGTGGGTAGAAAGAACCTGCTTTTGCGTGCTGATGTAGAGCGTGTTATGGCTGAAAGAAAAG
>JAEZOU010000004.1 GCA_023413895.1 Bacteroidota bacterium
CCTTTGCGCAAAATAGGTTGCAACCATTGCCAAAACAAAAGCAACTGCTACAACAACAACTAAGATTATATTTAATTTATCCATAGCGATTAATTATTATAGTTAGCACATCTTTCCATTTCCAAAACGTATGTATATCTTGCTGACGCTACACTACTTATATAACCTGCATATGCTGCAGCTTCACAAGCTAAAACGCCTATAAAAGTACCAATGCAAGCTGCTGCTGTTGCTATATAAAGTGCAGAATATCCTGTAATTGTCCATACTAATTTATTTTTTGCTTCCTTAATTTCCTCTTTTTCACACCTTATAAATGCAAAAATTAAAAAAAAGTATCGGAAATGCTAACGTTATTCTTTTCATGTTTTTTATTTTTAAATTGGAAATCTCTTCCTATCTATTTTGCCGAAATCCAATAAAACAAAATAGAATCAAATAATTTTCCAACCTCTGCAAAACACTACTTTTGCAGAGCAAGTCAAAGAAAGTTGTTTTTACCGAGCCAAAATATACTTTTCATATAATAAATCATAGATGTCTAAATAGACTTTTAATATTCTCGCCATTTCTCCCAATTCTGCGAGGTCTGTAAACAGAACTGAGAGAAACGGCAAGGGTTGGTTAATTGTTTTCGTAATAAGCTTCTGCGGAATAAAATAAACCCGTAAGAGTAAACTGTAGCGTTTTGCTATCGCGGTAGAGCATCTGAGCAGGTATGTTAAGGTAATATTTTTCGTTTTCATCTTCCACTGCCAACGAGCGCGCTGGCATATTGAAATAATCTAATGTGGTTAAACCAAATGTGTCGGTAGTAACAGCAGAAACCTGCAAACCGCTATCTGCAATTGCTACTTGGGATGTAACTTCACATAAAGTTCCTGCACCTTGACAATCTACATGAACAAGTTTATCGCCTACGAGAATGCATCCGTTGCATTTCTTTGCACTATGGCCTACTTTAATAGTAATGGTACCAGTTTGTTTTCCTTTGGTTAGGTTGGCTATGGTAGCTTCGTTAAGAGTTGTTGGCGTGCTTTCCTCCTCTTTTTGACACGAAAATGTCCAAAGAGAGAGTAGAATTAAAATCAAGAAAAAGAGGTTTATTTTTTTCATAATTTCAGGTGCTATTTTCAAAATAGTATCCGTTCCTATCCATTCTCACCAGCAAATATAGGAAATTTTTTCATTGAAAATCATCGATTTTTTGCGTAAAAAGTAAAATTTCACCATTTAGGACGAATTTTGTAAAAATGAGATGATAAAAATAATTTAATCTATTGAATTACAGTATTGTAAAAAAGATAACATAATTTTATCTTCTCACATCTATTTTTTTTATCGTCTCACTTTCTCCTCATTTTAGGACGAAACAGGGAATATTGAGACTATAAAAATGAGACAAAAAGAACTTTTCAAAGAGAGAAATGGAAGATTATCGAAAAAGATAATATCTTTGCCTCAAAATTTATGCTATGAAACATTGGTACGGCAGAACATCTGTTCAGGTAATTTTCCACCTGCTTTTTCTATTTGGTAATGTGCTATTTTTTCGAATGCAATTGTTGGTTAAGAATTGCAGCCTATAGATCTATACAAAGAATATTTGAGTGGAATAATTGCAATTATGGTTATCTATCTGAACTATTATCTGCTATTTTCCAATTTTTCACCCAACATAAATACAAGCAGAACTCTATTAGGTGAAAAAATTAAGAAATGATATAATTTGCTAATCTTCTGATACAATAAAAATAATTTGTATCTTTGCCAAAACGTAAATTGTGAAAAAATTTCTTTCCGTAATTCTGTTTTTTGCGGTTATACTTATTGGATTTTTAGGAAAACTTTCCGCTCAAAAGACTCTGTTTTTTCGCGCGAAGAGTGATTTTTCTATTGTTATTCCTAATCGTGCTACAGATTTAGAAATTCTGTCAGCTAATGAATTACATAAATATATTAAGCGTTGTTCAGGAGCAGAATTGCCTATTGTTGCAGAGAAACAGCATTCTGAAAAACAGGCAGCCATTTTTGTGGGGGAAACTGATTTTGCTCAAACGCAATCTGCTGCAATTTCTCAACTAAAACATGATGGTTTTTTTATCTATTCCGATAGTAACAATCTTATTATTTATGGAAAAGAGAAAAAAGGAACCCTTTATGGTGTTTATGATTTTTTGGAAACTTTTTTGGGATTTAGACTATATACTCCTGATAATCTTTATGTTACAGATAAAGCCTTTTTTCATCTTCCTGACACATTGATAGTTCGCAATCCTTCGTTCCGCTATCGTGAGGTTTTGTACTACTATCCGAACCAGTCGCAATTGTATGCCGATTGGCATAAACTGCACAATCGCAATGATTTAGCGCAAGATTGGGGAATGTTTGTCCACACTTTTCGCCATTTGATACCCGTAGAGAAATATTTTGAAGAGCATCCAGAGTGGTTTTCCGAGATTAATGGCAGACGCATCAAAGATGGACAGCTATGCCTTTCTAATCCGGATGTTTTAGAAGAGTTGTGCCGTAATTTGGCAATGGAGATGGAGAAGAAGCCAGAAGCAACCTATTGGTCAGTATCGAATAACGACAATATGAATAATTGTCAATGTGCGCAGTGCCATCGTTTAGATTCGCTTTATGGTGCCCCATCGGGTACGTTGCTCTATTTTATCAATCAGGTGGCTGCCCGTTTCCCTGATAAGCAGATTTCGACGTTAGCCTATCAATATACTCGGAAAGCGCCTGAGAGATGGATTGTGCCAGAACCTAATGTTAACATTATGTTTTGCAGTATAGAGTGCGGCAGACAAGAGTCGATTGCCACAGCCATTGATGAGGAGGAGTTTCGTAGCGATATGTATGGTTGGAAGCGACTTACGGATAATCTTTTTGTTTGGGATTATATTGTTCAATTTCGTAATATGCTCAATCCGTTTCCTAATCTGCATGTTTTGCAGCCCAATCTGCAATATTTTCGAGATAATAAAGTGGAAATGATGTTTGAGCAAGGAACGGGCGCGCAAAACAAAACCTCGTGGATGGAGATTCGTACTTATTTAACTGCTAAACTTTTATGGAATGTAGATGCTGATGTTGATTCAATTTTCGCAGAGTTTTGTCAGGGTTACTATGGTGCAGCATCCCCTTACATTTCAGAGTTTTATCGCGAAATGCACAAATCGCTCATAAACTCGAGAAAACGTCTTGAAATTTATGGTTACCCTATTGATGGAAAAGAGGGTTATCTTTCACCAACTCAAATTGGAAAATATCAAAAACTGATTGCTCAGGCGTATGCTGTTGCAGGGTGCGATAGTACGTTGGTTGACAAAATTCGTTACTTAGAACTTTCGTTAGATTTTGCTGTTTTAGAGTTGGCAATGAGTAATATCTCTCCCGAACTCTCCTTTTTTACCTATAAAAATGGAGAAAAAATGGTGAATCAAGAGATGATGACCAAAGCGGAAAATTTTGTTGCGGATTGTCATCGTTTTGGAATCAATAATTTAGAGGAGATGGGGTACACCCCAGAGCAATTTTTTGCCAATATCAAGAATTTTATTGCGAAAAGTGCGCTTCCGAATTTGGCACAAAACAAGAAAGTAACGTTAAAAACACAATTTAGTCCGGAGTATGATGCAGGCGGTGCGCAGTCGTTAACCGATGGAGTAGTTGGTACTTTAGATTACCATTTCAATTGGTTAGGTTTTGAAGGAAAACACCTTGATGTTATCGTTGACTTAGAATCGGAAAAAGATATAAACCAAATCTCTATAGATTTCTTTTTCTATCCATTATCATGGATATATGCACCAGAAAAAGTTACCTTTTATGTTTCTCGAAATGGGAAAAGGTGGAAAAAAGTTAGTGAAAGACGATATGAAAATCCGCAGATTTTAGCGAAAGCTAACATTGTCAACTTCTCTAGCGAAGAGTTGACAAATAAAAGAGCTCGCTACATTCGCGTCAAAGCCACCTCGCCGCTTGTCAACCCTGAGTGGCATCGAGGTTATGGATTGCCCTGCTGGATTTTTACCGATGAAATTATTGTAAGATAAATAATTAAGACTATGAAATATACTGTAATCAGCAAAAAATTACTTTCCGAAGATACCTTTCAAATGCAAATATATGCACCAAGAATTGCGAACGCTGCTCTTCCTGGCCAATTTGTTATTATCAGAATGCGTGATAAGTCGGAACGTATACCTCTAACCATAAGCGACCATAATGTTGAAACTGGAACCATTACCTTGGTAGTCAAAGCAATAGGGAAATCAACCAAGACAATGGAAAATTACCAAGTAGGGGATTATTTTGAAGATATTGTTGGTCCATTGGGTAGACCTTCCGAATTTATCCATATTCCAGAAGAGGAACTTCGGAGTAAGAAATTTCTTTTTATTGGCGGTGGTGTCGGCATTGCCCCTATCTATCCTCAGGTCAAATGGTTGCAGGAACATGGCGTGAATGCTGATGTGATTATTGGCGCCAAAACCTATAGCTTACTAGTTTTTGTGGAAGAGTTGCGCCAACGCAGTGGAAATCTTTATATTACCACTGACGATACTACTGGCGATATGCAAGGTTTAGTAACTGATGTGTTCCGAAAATTGGTGCAAGAGGATAAAAAACAGTATGATGAGGTGATTGCCATTGGACCGATGATAATGATGAAGTTTGTCACCAAAATGGCAATGGAGTTTGGACTAAAGATTACAGTTAGTTTGAACGCGTTAATGGTTGACGGAACGGGAATGTGTGGTGCGTGTCGTGTGCGTATTGGTGGAGAAACCAAATTTACTTGCGTTGACGGACCTGAGTTTGATGGTTCGTTAGTCAATTTTGATGAAGCGATGAAGCGCCAAGCGATGTACAATACTGTTGAGGGTCGAAAAGAGTTGAAAGCAGAAGAGGATGCTGAGGCACACGTTTGTCATGTGGGTGGCATCAGCGAGGAACATAAAGACCGTCTGCATAGGGTTCCAGTTCCAGAGCAAGCTCCTAATGTGCGCAATAAAAACTTCCAAGAGGTTTGCTTAGGCTATAGTGCTGAAGATGCTATTGAGGAGGCGCACCGCTGCTTGCAGTGCAAAAATCCGCAGTGCGTTAGTGGCTGTCCTGTCAATATCAATATACCCGCATTTATCAAACAGGTTGCTGAAGGTAACTTTGAGGAAGCCGCTCGTATAATCGACCGCGATAGCGCATTGCCTGCGGTATGTGGTCGCGTGTGTCCACAAGAAACCCAATGCGAAGGTAAATGTGTTTTAGGCAGAAAAGGAGATCCTATCGCCATCGGAAAACTTGAACGTTTTGTTGGTGATTGGGCACGCGAAAATCATATCGAATTTCAACAGCCTACTCATAAAAATGGTATTAAAGTTGCCGTTGTCGGTAGCGGCCCTGCAGGAATTACTTGTGCTAAAGAATTACTTACCAAAGGTTACGATGTAACCATTTTCGAAGCGCTACATCAATTCGGAGGCGTTTTAGTGTATGGAATTCCATCGTTCCGTTTGCCCAAGGAAACTGTTGTGCGTCATGAAATTGAAAACCTTCGCAAGTTAGGTTGTAAATTTGAAAAGAATGTTGTAGTTGGAAGAACTATCTCCATCGATGCGTTAATGGAAAAAGAGAACTTTAAAGCCATTTTTATCGGTTCTGGAGCAGGTCTTCCCACCTTTATGGGCATTGAAGGAGAAAATCTTTGTGGGGTAGTTTCTGCTAACGAATTCCTTACCCGAAACAACCTTCTTTTCTCATACAAAGAGGAATATGAAACTCCTAATTATGTGGGAAAAAATGTTACAGTTGTGGGAGGAGGAAATGTGGCAATGGATGCCGCACGTACAGCACTCCGTTTAGGTGCGAATGTGTCGATTGTATACAGACGTTCTAAAGAGGAACTTCCGGCACGAAAAGAGGAGGTTCACCACGCACACGAAGAGGGAATCGATTTTCAACTGCTTACCAATCCGACTGAGATTATCGGAGATGAAAATGGTTGGGTGAAGGCGATTCGTTGCGTACGAATGCAATTGGGAGAAGCTGACGCATCAGGAAGACGTAAACCAGAGGTGATTGCGGGTAGCGAATTTGAGATGGCTACTGATATGGTTATTATGGCATTGGGAACCACTTCCAATCCATTAATCGGAAGCACTACGCCAGGATTGGAAATCAACACCAAGAAATCGATTATTGCTGACGAAAATGGTCAAACTACACGCGAGGGTGTTTTTGCTGGTGGTGATGCTGTAAATGGATCTGCAACAGTGATTTTAGCTATGGGAGCAGGTAAAAAGGCCGCTTTTGCAATGGATGAATATATCCAAAAAAAGATTAAGAGATAAATTTTGTAGTACAACAATTTGGATTATTATCTAGTTTTTTATTTGGGCGCATCGGCTCTTTCCTTTCGCACGGAGCCACGCGCCCGCCGTCGGGCTATCCGCTCAAATTTCGCACCTCAATCTTTCGCTTCAATCTTTCCCTAAAACCAAATTCCATGTTCTAAACTTTATGTTTTAGGTTCTTAAACCGGTGCTCATAACCGCTTCTATCCCTTGCGCAATGCATCACGTACTCAACAACGAAAATGCCGCTCTGTTTCATCTTCGTTCAATAGAACCAAGGCAAGTTCGGCTTCCACATTTGCCTACCCAACAATTCAAATAAAAGAAAATTTATCTAGCCTATTTTTATCGGATACCAATGATTTTATTATCGATAAACAAGGAAAAAAATTGTAAGTTTGCAACTTCAAAAAAATGGATAAGTTTAGCAGTTTTATAGATGTTAAAATAAAAACAAAAATACCTTATGCTTAATAAATTAGGAAAAGAAGTAATGATTTTTGATGGTGCTTTTGGTACCGAGCTTGAGAAACGAGGAATTATGTCTAAAGTACCAGAACTATTAAATATAACGGCACCAGAACAAATTGCTGAGATTCATAAAAGCTATATTGATGCGGGGTGCGATTTTATAACTACAAATACTTTTGGCGCAAATTGTATAAAATTACCTTCGGAAAATAGAAAACTAATTATAGAGCAAGCTATTTCATTAGCCAAAAAACATCGCACTTCACAATATGTAATGATGGATATTGGTCCGTTAGGAAAAATGCTTGAACCTATCGGTACGCTATCGTTCGATGATGCTTATGAAGCATTTAAAGAGATGGTGGTAATTGCACGCGACCAAGTGGACGGATTTATATTGGAAACATTTTCAGATCTTTACGAACTAAAATGTGCCCTTTTAGCTGTGAAAGAGAATTGCAATAAGCCTGTTTTTACTACAATGACCTTCGATACATCTGTGCATACACTTACGGGTACTTCTCCCCGTATTTTTGCGGAGTTGATGTCAAATATGGGAGCAGATGTAGTCGGTATTAATTGTTCGTTGGGTCCTAAAGATTTGCAACCGATTGTAGCAGAATTACTACAATATTGCAATAAACCGATTTTGGTACAACCCAATCGCGGTATTCCTACCATTCAATGTGGGCGGGCAATGTACACCCTGTCAGCAAATGCTTTTGCAGAGGTTATGGATAATTTCCGCCAAGCAGGTGTGGCTGTTTTGGGTGGATGTTGTGGTACAAATCCTGAATTTATTCAACTCTTGTCGCAATATAAGGGAATGCCTGTGCCGAAACGCAAAGTGGTGAAAGAGACTTTTATCTCTTCGGCAACGAAGTTTGTTACCTTTGATAAAGTGCAAATTTGCGGTGAGCGAATCAATCCTACAGGTAAGAAAAAGTTGAAAGAAGCAATTATCAATGGCGATTTTGACTACATTTTCAAAGAAGCTATCAAGCAAGAGGAGGCTGGCGCTGCACTTTTGGATGTGAATTTGGGCGTTCCTAAAACCGACGATGTTGCTAATATGCGTAAAGTGGTGATGAAACTGAATGAAATTACCAATCTTCCGTTGCAAATCGATTCCTCAAATCCTCAAGCTATTGAAGCGGGTTGTCGATATTACAATGGTATTCCTCTGATTAATTCTGTCAACGGAAATGAGGAGAATATGAATACTATTTTCCCAATTGCAAAAAGATATGGTGCGGTAGTTTTGGGATTAACAATGGATGATACAGGAATACCCCAAAGTGCAGAAGAGAGATTTGTTATTGCCGAAAGAATATTGAAAAATGCGGAAAATTATGAAATTGAGCCACATCGAATGATGATGGATACACTCACGTTAACCTGCAGTGCACAACAACCATTGGTAAAGGAAACCTTACGAGCTTTGCGAATGGTGAGCGAGCAGTTGGGCGTGAAAAGTGCGTTGGGCGTTTCTAATGTGAGCTTCGGAATGCCTAATCGTGAACTAATAAATAGTACTTTCTTGGCAATGGCTTTAGAAAACGGACTTTCAATGCCCATTATCAATCCGTGTAACGCTATGATGATGAATACAATATTATCTTTTAATGCGTTACGAGGAGAAAGTGAAGATTTAGATAACTATGTAAATCGTTCGGTTGCGCAAGAAACTAAAGAGAGTTCCGCAGCACAAGGCACTCTAGAAACTGCTGACAGTGCTACTTTGCAAGGCGCTATTCGTCGTGGTTTAAAAGATGAGAGTGCTACGTTAACGCAAGTTGCTCTTCAAAATCTTCCTCCTATGGATATTATCAATCAAATTCTAATCCCTACTTTGAACGAAGTTGGAAGTGATTTTGAAAAACAGAAGATATTTCTTCCTCAATTAATTTCCGCTTCTGAAGCATGCAAGGAGGCTTTTGCAATTATAAAGAATGAGTTTGCGCAAAACGAAAATCAGAAAGGAACTATCATCTTGGCAACCGTTAAGGGAGATGTTCACGATATTGGTAAAAATATTGTGAAAGTGATTTTTGAGTCGTATGGTTATCGTGTAGTGGATTTGGGAAAAGATACCCCTAAGGAGGTGATTTTAGAGGCATATCTACAAAATAAACCGCTTGTAATTGGTTTGAGCGCATTGATGACGACAACAGTTCTTTCCATGGAAGAAACAATTACTTATTTGAAAGACAATGGAGTTGTAGCACCTATTTTTGTAGGAGGAGCTGTCCTCAATGCACCATTAGCAGAGCAGATTCATGCTGATGGCTATACAAAAGATGCGTTAGAATTTGTAGAAGCAATAGAAAAATTAAATTCTTAAAATATTAATAATGAAAAAGATACATAATTCATGGGAAGGACAATTAGGATATAATTGTTTTGGTTGTTCGCCTAATAATCCGCATGGATTACGAATGGAATTTTATGAAGATGGCGACGATATTGTGTCTATTTGGCATCCTACTATCGATAGTCAAGGTTGGATCAATGTACTGCATGGAGGAATTCAGGCAGCATTAGCAGATGAGATTGCATCGTGGGTGGTATTTAGAAAATTACAAACGATGGGTGTTACTGCTAAAATGGAGGTGCGTTATCGCAAGGCAATCTCTACCAACGATAAGCAGATAACGTTGCGAGCGCATCTTTTAGAGCATAGAAGAAATACAGCAGATATTGAGGTGAATATTTATAACGAAGCTGGAGAAATCTGCAATACAACAAGATGTCTTTATTTCGTTCAGCCCCAAGACAAAGCTATTGCTGCAGGTTTTGTACCCTTTGAGTTGGAAGAGGAAAATTTGTAAGTCTAAATTGAAAATCATTCTCAAACAGAAAAAATAGATTTAGGATTTTTTTCGTAATTTTGCCAACTTGACATTTCGTTTCAGGATGTTTCGAAATTGAACTTTCAAAACGATAAAATGGTATTTTTTGAGAAAGATCAAAATAGAAAAAATAATTATATATCAATAATTTATGGATAACTTCATCGTATCAGCACGCAAATATAGGCCTTCCACATTTAATACAGTAGTGGGGCAGGAACCGATTGTATCAACTTTAAAAAACGCAATTCGCAATCAGCAAATCGCCCAATCGTTTCTATTTTGTGGACCTCGTGGGGTAGGAAAAACCACTTGCGCACGTATTTTTGCTAAAGCGTTGAATTGTCATAACCTAACTGCCGATTTTGAGCCTTGTAACGAATGTGAATCTTGTAAATCGTTCAATGCGTCAGCCTCTTTCAACGTGTATGAATTAGATGCGGCTTCTAATAATTCGGTTGAAGATATTCGTGCGTTGACCGAACAGGTACGAATTAGTCCGCAAGGTGCTAAGTTCAAGGTTTATATCATCGATGAGGTTCATATGTTGTCAACGGCTGCTTTTAATGCGTTCTTAAAAACTTTGGAAGAGCCGCCAGCATACGCCAAATTTATCATGGCAACTACGGAAAAACATAAGATTTTACCTACTATTTTGTCGCGTTGTCAAGTGTATGATTTTCGCAGAATTAATGAAAATGATATTGTAAAGCATTTGACGTATGTATCTCAGAGTGAGAATATTGTTGCTGAAGAGGAAGCGTTGCGGGTAGTGGCATCAAAAGCAGATGGTGCACTTCGCGATGCACTCTCTATCTTTGATCAGCTCACCAGTTTCTCTGGCAAAAATATCACTTATGCTTCTGCAATTGAACATCTGAACGTTTTGGATGTGGAAAATTATTTCAAAATGACAGATTTTCTTTTTAGTGATAATGCAACAAGTGCGCTTTTGCTTTTAGATGAAGTGATTTCGCGTGGTTTTGAAGCACAACACTTCATTTCTGGATTAGCATCTCACTTCAGAAATCTATTAATGGCCCAAAATCAGTTGACAATCAAACTGATGGAGGTTTCTGATAGCATTAAAGTGAAATTTGCAGAGCAAGCACAAAAGATTGATAGAATGTTATTAATTAGAGCAATGGAGCTTGCTAATACTTGTGATTTTAACTATAAACTATCCAATAACAAGCGTTTATCAGTAGAAATTTGTTTGTTACAGATTAACGGAAACTATCTGTATAAGAAAAATTCTGTCAGGCAATCACGGGAGAGATAATGGCAACATCGCGGCGGGAGATGTACCACAACTCGTTACCGGTCCCACACAATCCTCCCGCCCGTTTATTGCTCCAAGTACTACTGTGCGTCGCACGCCCTCTATAAGTGATATTACGACAGACCTATTTGCGCCTAAATCAGTGGAACCGGCGCAGAATGCGATAACACATACGCAATCTACTTCAACACAACCTGCAGAAACTCAAGTTGTAGCTGCAACTCCAGTTGATGAACCAGAGAGGGTTGCGGAAACTCCATCGGAAAGCGCAGATGTTCAGACTCCAAAAACTCAACCTGAACAAGACAAAATGCCGATGGAATCTGCTGAAGTCGTAGCTTCTGAGTCTGAACCTACTGCTTCAGTTGAGCATGCAATTGTTCAGTCTGAATCGGTATCCGATTTCGCGGAAAAGTGGCACGAAATGTTTGAACAAGTGTTTGTCAATATTCCATCCATCTATTTCCCCTATCGAGAATATACCCCAGAATTGAAAGATAATCTTATTCACTTTAAGGTAAATAATGAGATTCAAAAGGAAAATATTGAAACCCAAAAGAGAGATATTTTAGAGTTTCTACGGAATCATTTTGATAATGCTATTGAGGATTTGGTAATAACTTCTGACCAAACCTTTATCCCTAAAAAGATTATCTACGATCAAAAAGATAAATTTGAAAATTTTGCTGAAGAGAACCCGAATTTTGTAGATTTTGTAAAAATACTTAATCTTCACATGTCCTAAAAAAATAAATATGTTTACTATTAAGAATATACGAATTGTGGACGACACACAAGATTTTGTCGGAGATATAAATGTTGAAAATGGAAAAATTGTTGCTGTGGGGCAGGATTTACCTTGCGGTGATGATGTGCTTGATTTTTCGGGCAAATCTTACGTTTTAGTACCTTCGTTCACCGATTTACATACGCACTTTAGAGACCCTGGTTTTACATACAAAGAGGATTTAGAAACAGGTTGTCGAGCAGCGCTTCACGGAGGTTATACTGCGGTGAATCTTATGCCTAATACTCGCCCTATATGTTGTACTCTTGATCGTGTAAAAGAGGTAGAACGTCGTGCGCAAGCGTTGGACTTGATTACGGTAAATCAAACATTAAGTATGACTAAAGATCTTGCAGGTAATGAGTTTTCACATCTTACAACTTTAGAAAAACAAGAGATTCTTTTTGTTACCGATGATGGAAAAGGTGTGAATGATGATGAGGTGATGAGCCATATTTTTGAAATTTGTCGCGACCGTGAAATTACTATTATGCAACATGCTGAGGATAGTCGATTTAGTAAAACAGATATGCGTGAAGCGGAAAATAGAATGACTTATAGAGATATAGAGCTATTTTCAAAAATTGGTGGACATTTACACTTTTGTCACGTTAGTACGAAAGAAGCTATTGCTGCAATAGCGCAGGCGCAAGCGCAAGGTATGAATGTAACCTGCGAAGTAACTCCGCATCATCTTTTTTCTACAGGCAATGAAGCATCGCACTACCGCGTAAATCCTCCGTTGCGAGAACAAGACGACATAGATGCACTTATCTCTGCAATCCAGCAAGATGTAGTGTGTGCTATCGCTACGGACCACGCTCCGCATAGCGATGAAGATAAAGCAAATGGATCTCCTGGAATGATTGGTATTGAGCAAGCTTTTGCATTGTGTTACACTGCTTTAGTGAAAAGTGGGAAGATTAATCTGCAAAAATTAATATCTATTATGGCAACCCAGCCTTCGCAAATGATGAAACTTAACAAGGGAAAAATTGCAGTAGGCTTAGATGCTGATTTTGCTATTGTAGAGATGGATACACCATACATCCTTTCTCGTGAAGATATCCTTTCTAAATCTAAAAATACACCATTTATAGGTAGGGAAGTTTATGGTAAGATTTTGAAAACCATTAGATTAGGAAAAGTTTATAATTGGTAGTCATGCGGGAAACTTTTAATAATCGTCCCATCTATTCGCTCTCTGAGATTACGCAAAGTTTGCAAAATGTTATCTCCAAAACCTACACACATTCATACTATGTGAAGGCGGAGATTTTGAAATTAAATTACTATCCCCATTCGGGGCATTGCTTTCCAGAACTTGTAGAGAAAGAGAATGGCAAGATAAAGGCTGAGATGCGCGCACTAATCTGGTCTTCTCAATTTCAAACGATTAACGATAGATTTCTTACGATTACAGGTGAACCCCTGAAAGAAAATATTACGATTCTTTGCTTGGCAAGTGTCGAATTTAGTGCGCGTTATGGTTTGTCTTTGCATATCGAAGATATTGAGCCTATTTACACTTTGGGCGAGATGGAACGGAACCGACGCGAAACCATCGCCAAACTGAAAAAGGAGGGCATTTTCGATGCGAATAAACGGTTAAAATTACCTCTTGTTCCTAAAAAAATAGCTGTAATATCGGTAGAGACTAGTCAAGGCTTTAATGATTTTATGGTTACTTTGCATAAAAATAGTTGGAATTATAAGTATGATTGTGAGCTATTCCCATCTATTTTGCAAGGTGATAAAGCGATTACAACTATTACGCAGCGTTTGGAAGAGATTAGCAAGCGAAAAGATGATTTTGATTGTATAGTAATTGTGCGCGGCGGTGGCGGTGATGTAGGACTAAGTTGCTACGATGATTATACTTTGGCAAAAGCAATTGCTACTGCACCTCTTCCTATTATTGCGGGAATTGGACATTCAACGAATGATACCATTTCGGGAATGGTTTCGTATGCTAACAAGATTACTCCTACAGAAGTAGCTTATTTTCTTATCCAACAGTATCATAACTTTTCGATTGCAGTGGAAGATTGTCAAACGCAAATTTCAAATTTTGCGCTCAATATATTGAAGGAGAAACGATTCTTCTTCTCTCAAATTGGGAATTCTATCAGACATAGTGCAGAAAAATTTTCATCTGTAAAATTACAACAGATTGAAAATGAGAAAAATAAAATTAAAAATGAAGTCAAGCAGTTTTTAGAAAAAAATCGATTTTTATTAAAAGAAGCTGAGACTAAGGTTAATCTACTTCACCCCGATAATATTCTAAAACGCGGGTATAGTATTACAATGCAAAACGGTAAAGCTATTCGCAGCGCAGATGAGGTTACTGACGATATAATTATTACAAAACTTTATAACGGAACTATCAAAAGTAAAATTGAAAAATGATGAAATGTAATTACCATACCCATTCGCTCTATTGCGATGGAAAAGAACCAATGGAAAAATTTGTTGTTCGGGCAATTGAGGAGAATTTTGATATATTGGGTTTCTCATCTCATGCGCCTATCAAGAGGGAGAATAGTTTTGGTATTACAATGGAAAATTTGGAACCCTACTGCAGTGAAATAGCTGAATTACAAGAGCGTTTTCCGCAGATTAAGTTATTAAAAGGTCTAGAATGTGATTTTATCCCTCAATTTTCATATGATTTCAGTTTCTTCAAAGAGAAATATAATTTGGACTATATTATTGGAGGTGTGCATTTGGTAAAACCTCATCATAGTGATGAATTGTGGTTTATTGATGGACGCGATAGACAGATTTATGATAATGGTTTGCAACATCTTTTTCAAAATGATATTCGAAAAGCTGTAACTACCTTTTGGGAGCAAACTTTTGAAATGATAGAAACACAAAAATTTGATATTATTGCCCATTTTGATAAGATAAAAATGCACAACCAAAATCGTTTCTTTCAGGAAGATGAAAGTTGGTATTGTAAATTAGCAGAACACGCTGTTGAGTTGATAAAACGAAAAGATTTAATCGTAGAGATTAATTCACGAGGTTTGTACAAAGGTCGTTGCAATCATTTTTATCCCTCTGATATATTAGTAGATTTGGCTGCAAAAAATGATATTCCGTTTGTTATAAGTAGCGATGCCCATAAATCGGAAGAGTTGATATTTTTCTATACTGAAGCTCGTCAGAAATTATCTGAATTGGGTGTCCATCGCCTTTTCTATTTTGATAATGGTTGGAAAGAGGAGTTATTATAGGTAAATTTCTACACGTTATCAAATTTATCTTTGTGGACCATCGTGGCAAAAGAAATTATGAAAATCTCATTAACCCCACTGATGGTAAAATAAAATCTACCTTTAGTTTTGGAATTTCTTAACGAATAGGAAAGTTAACAATGTTTTGTTATTATGTTAAATAAAAATAAAGTTCAATTCTGTGGCATATAGTTAGTAGAGTTGATGGAATTTTTATTATAAAAATGCTAGTTATCAACTACTTACATTGGATTATGAAATGTCAATGACATGAAATATTAATTGTAATTATTTGATTATAAAACAAATACAGTCAATTTTGAAAATAAAAAAACTGAAATAGGACAATAGTTTTTTTTTATAATTTCGCACGCTAAAATATAATTGAAAATTGAGGATAATTATGAAAAAATCTATTCTTATTTTGATGGTGGTTTTATTTTTACCATTCACTAATTTTTCACAAGTTGATGTTATGGTTGGAACTCGTACGGGAGCGGATAACAATTTCCCATTTTCCAACTATTATAAGCATTCATATACACAAACTATTTATCCAGCTTCAGCAATCAACCAGGCTGGTGAAATTTTGTCTATAGCTTGGAATTGTGATAATGCTTCTTCCTTTACCCTTGACTCTCTTAAAATCTATATGGGCGTGAGTTCTGTGGTAGGTAACTCTTTGTCAGGATTTATTCCAGAGGAAAATTTGACGCTGGTTTATGCTGGTGCCAATGTTACTATTGGTACGAGTGTAGGTTGGGAAACTTTTGCGCTGACAACGCCTTTCTTCTATAATGGAACCGACAACTTAGTTGTAGCAGTTTCCAAAAGCGCGGGCAATTATCAATACTCATTGAATTATCAATATTTTTCCTTAGGAAATTCATACTCATCTATCTATAGAAGAGATGACTCTGATATATCGTATGCAAATAATCCCTATCCTAATTTACCTCAAGGAACTTCTGGAAATCTTCCTGTTATTAAGTTGTCAATGGGAATGGATGACATTCCTTGTCCTTCTCCTACAGAATTTACTATCAATAATATAACAAGTCACTCTGCAGAATTGAGTTGGAATGCGGGTGCTAATGAAACAACTTGGGACATCTATTTAACTACAGAAGATAATGATGTTCCTACTATGGCAACGCAGCCTACTTATATGGCCACCGCAACTCATTACACGCTTACAGGTTTGTCAGCTTCCGACAATTATTACGTTTTTGTACGAGCTAATTGTGGCGGAGGAGAGTATAGCTTTTGGCGTTCAATTGCTTTCCAAACACCTCAATTACCGGCTCTGCTTCCATATTCTTGTAATTTTGAAGAACCTTCAGAAGCTTCTCAGTGGACTATTTCGGGTGAGCAAACCAATCGCTGGGCAATAGGAAATGCTACAAATGCTACTGCTGATGGTGCTTCATCACTCTATATTTCAAATGATAATGGAGTTTCCAATAACTATACAACAACGTCATCTTCAACAGCTTGGGCATATCGAGATCTCTATTTGGATAGTACCTACGGGGAATATTTTGTTACATTTAAATTTAAAGGAGCTGGTGAATCTCAGTATTACGATAACCTAAAAGTTTATTTAGGTCCACGAGTAACACCACCTGTTACAGCAGCGCTTTCTGGTGCTAATCTTGAGGGTTCAGTATTATTGGGAACTTTTGTAAATAGTTTGGAATGGACAGATTACTCTTTTAATATAAATTCTTCATTTTCAGGAGATCAGAGACTCTATTTCTTGTGGTGGAACAACGATTATAGTGGTTCTTTGCCTGCAGCAGCAGTAGATGATATTGAAATTGTAGGTTTAGATTGTGGAAGACCTTATCATCTGACAATGGATTCAGACCTGTTGACAGAAACAACAATAGGCTTTCATTTTACTCCAGCATTGGCAACCGATAATAGTTGGGAAGCGGTAATTTTGGCGCCGAACGAACAATTAGAAGAAGCTTCAGTGATTTCATTATCTGATACAAACCACCTTTTTGCTAATCTTACGCCAGACACCTATTATCGCATCTATGTACGTACACTTTGTGGTGGAACCTATAGCGATTGGTCAGAAGTTTTAGGGGTACGAACAGCATGTCCTGCGTATATGAACATTCCTTATGCAGAAAATTTTGATACATACGGAGGTACGGGTGCAGGATATTTCCCAACTTGTTGGATTTCATATCCGCAGAATGGTTCTTATCCACGTATTAGTGGAACTGCTCCAAATTCGGGTATAGGTTGTTTGCAATTGTATAGTTCTATTTATTCCTATTCCCAAAACTATTCGGGTGCAATTTTACCACAAATTGATACAGCAAATTATCCTCTTAATAGCCTGACAATCAGTTTTAAAGTTAAGAGAACCTCTACAACATCGGGAGAAGGTGCATTGCAGCTAGGAGCGATGATAGACCCCAACGATTTCAGCACGTTTACCCTAATTCAAAACTTTTCAGGTTCTGAATGGGAAACCGCAAACACTTGGTATGATGTTGAAATTCCCCTTGTAGATTATGAAGGTTATGGATCTTATTTAGTACTATATAAAAATTACACCTCAGGGAATAGCACTTATATTGATGATTTGAGCATTTACCCTTCACCTACTTGTGTAAAACCAATTGCTGTAACAGTTTCTCAAATTACGGATCAAACAGTTGTTGTGGAGTGGACTGCACGCAACGAGGAAACAGAATGGTATGTAGCAGTTGTTCCGTCAGGTGCTAATGTAGAAGAGGGAATTATGGAATATGTTACCGAAAATCCTTGTCTTATTACAGGACTTACAGCAAATACTTTATATGATTTGTATGTGAAATCGATTTGCAGTAATGATGACGTGAGCGATTGGTCAACTGTGGTTAGTTTTAAAACCCAATGTGCTGCTACAGATGTGATTCCTTATACCGAAAATTTTGATACTTATCAATCTGGACCTGATCAATTTCCAACTTGCTGGAGAGGCTATAGCAATGGATTAACTAGCGAGCCTTATGTTACACAAACCTATTTCTTTAATGGTGATGGTTCGCTTTATTTGCCTCAATCTTCCACTAATTATTCTTTGGCAACTTCACAATCTATCGACTTATCGGCTTACGATGCACAAACGATGCACGTAACTTTCATGGCGCGAAAAGGGATGAGTTATGCGGGACGTTTAGACGTTGGCGTGATGACCGATCCAGAGGATCTTCGTACTTTTACTCTTTTGCGTTCTATCTATCCTAACGATTATTCTGATACTTATGCTTGGGATCTCTTTGATGTTCCGCTAGTGGCTTCTTTAGAAAATATTCATATTGCTTTCTTGGCACTTCAAGGAGAACAAGGTTATATTTGCATAGATTCTGTAGTTGTGGACTTTCTTCCACTTTGTACTCCACCTTCTAACCTTATAGTGAACAACGTATTGGGAACATCTGCACTTCTCTCTTGGGAAAGAGCACCTTACAACGTTTACGATTATAGAGTAGAATATACTGAAGTGGGTAGCGATAACTGGACTGAAGTGGAGTCTTTCGTTTACGGAACCTCTTACATTCTATCAGGGTTAGCCCCACAAACTCAGTATATGGCGCGCGTTTCCTCTAATTGTGCCAATGGTGAGCAGATGAGTGATACCGTAATTTTTACTACTCAATGTTTGATGGGAGGTGATATTTCTGTAGGTAATGGTACCAATAATTCATCAGAATTACCCTCAAGAACAAATTCTAAATTTGCCGTTTCTCAACAATTATTTACTGAAAATGAAATGGTTAGTGCAAGAAATATTAGTGGAATTAAGATCTTCGTTTCAACTCCTAACTCACAGCCTCGTAATTGGGATATCTATTTAGGAAATACATCACAAACCGATTTGTCTCAAGGAACTTATATTCAAACAACTAATCATTCTAAAGTATTTTCTGGACAAGTGGCTACAACTTCTAGTGGTTGGCTCGAGATTACTTTTGATTCCGCATTTTTCTATACTGGAGATAATTTGGTTCTTACTATTGATGATAATTCTAATAGCACAGCAGGAATTGCATATTTTAGGTCACATCCATCAGTTAGATCTTTATATACTTACGATTATCTAGATATAAATCCAGCAACCATCAGTTCTGCATACGAAACTATTTATAGAAACGATGTGGTTTTTGTAAGTCCTTGCGATACATCCGCAACTTGTATTGAACCCGCTGTTTATGTAACAGAAGTAGGTTCTGAGTCAATAACTATTGAGTGGGCACCGGGTTATCAGGAAAATTCTTGGGAATTAGAATATAGAGCATTAACGGGTTCTGCATGGACCAATATGGGTTCTGTAACCGTTTCTCCTTACACTATCAATAATTTGCTTCCAGAAACAACCTACGAAATCAGAATGCGTTCTGAGTGTGGTAGTGAACAAAGTATTTGGACAACAGTTACGGCTGTAACTGAATGCGACCTCATCTCTTCGTTACCCTATATTCAAAACTTTGATAATGCACAAGGGTCAGGTACAGAGTATTTTATAGATTGTTGGAGTAGAGGTTCTAATGGTACAATTTCTTATCCATTTGCCAATGCATCTTATGCTCATTCTCCTTCCTATTCTCTTTATTTCAAAGGCTCTAATACAGAATATAGTTATGCAGTGACACCTCGCGTTGACGAATCTATTGATATTACCAATTTGCAAATCTCTTTCTATGCTCTAAAATCTGGAAATAGTAGTTTTATCGAGGTAGGAATTATGAGCAATCCAAATGATTATAGCACTTTTGAAGTGATAGGTTCTTTCTCTCCAACTGCTAATTTGACGTGGGAGTTGGGTGAAATTAATACGAATCATTATAGTGGAACAGGAAGATATATCGCTTTTAGAGCTCCACAATGGATCTATAATCTTATCTTCCTTGATGACGTTGATATTCATGAAATGCCTTATTGTGGTCGTGTAGGTGATATAACAATTGATGACATTACAGCTAGTTCCTCAACAATTTCTTGGTATCCT
The DNA here is from genome assembly GCA_023413895.1 of Bacteroidota bacterium. Classification (GTDB taxonomy): domain Bacteria; phylum Bacteroidota; class Bacteroidia; order Bacteroidales; family WCHB1-69; genus JAEZOU01. The sequence continues at coordinate 20,017 of JAEZOU010000004.1, forward strand.
GGTGGAAATGAAAATAGTTGGGAATATCTATTAGGAGAAGCCGGTACTATTGATTACACAAGTTTAGTACCAGAAATGATAAGCGGAACACCTGAGGTAATTTTCTCTGATTTAATCCCTAATACCCTTTATGAATTCGCAGTGAGAATGGTGTGCGATAATGGTGATTTTGGTGTGTGGACTTCCACTACTTTTAGAACAGGCTGCAGCGATATAGATAATCTTCCTTTTATAGAGGATTTTAACAATATGGAACTTGGCACATCTACCCCAATTTATTGCTGGAATAAAATTTCAACTTATGGAGAGGGTTATCCATATATTCAAAACCTATTCGGTGAAAAATCCCTATACTTCTATGGAACAAATTCATCTTTCAGTTTGATTTCTCTTCCTCCTTTGAGCGAAAATTATCATGCAAATAGTTTGCAAGTTACTTTCAAGATGCGTGTGAATGAATTAAATGCTAAAATGGTTGTAGGAGTAATGTCAAATCCTAATGATATGGAAACATTTGATCCTATTGATACAATTGTTTGTACTACTACTAATATGTGGACTTTACAAGATGTTCCGCTCCTTTCCTATAGCGGAGTTGGAAGATATATAGCATTAAAAAGTTTACACACCAATACAAGTGCTTGTTACATCGATGATGTTTTTGTAGATCTGATACCAACTTGTCCAAGACCTACAAATTTGAGCGTAATTTCTTCAGAAACAGATCTTGTAACTCTCTTTTGGACAGATACTACAGCACACGAATGGGATTTGATATATGCGCCACAAGGGTTCGACCCTGAAAATGTAGAAACTGCAATGCTTATCAGCGGCTTGACAGAAACTTATTGTAGTGTTTCTAACTTGATGCCTGGCGTGATTTATGATTTTTATGTGCGTGCTATTTGCGAAGGTGGCAATGTGGGTCCTTGGTGTCATGAGCCTGCAACTACAGCTCCATTTACTATTGCTATGGAAAGAGTGGGTTCTAATATTGTTGAGGGTTGTACCCTTCATATTGTAGATGATGGTGGTTTAAATGGAGATTATTCCCACAATAGCCATTATACACTTACGATAAATCCTGATGAAGGATATGTTATTTCTTTATCTGGAACTTTTGCTGGAGAGGCTAACTATGACTATTTGAGAATTTATGATGGAGATGAGGTAAATGATGAAAGACATTTGGGTAGTATAATTTGTGGAATCAGTGGAGAAACAGTTACCTTCGGTCCTTTTGTCTCTGAACGTGGTCCTATCACAATTCTTTTCCATTCTGATGGTACAAATGCCTACGAAGGCTTTTCAATGTGGGCAACTTGCACAACACCTGCAGGCTGTGGTAGAGCTCTTGATTTTGTTACAGAAGGGGTAAATGCTACTGAAGCTGATATACGTTGGACTACAATTGGAGATGCTCCCAATGCTTTTACGTTAGCACTTAGCACTGAGCCCAATTTCCTTCCTGATACTTGTACTAATCTGTTCTCTTCAGTATCTTCAAATTACCACTTTGTGTCTCTTACTCCAAATACAACCTACTATGTTCGCGTGCAATCCCAATGTGGAAGTGAACTTAGTAATTGGTCAGATCTACACTCTTTTATGACCTCTGCCTATCCAGCCCAAGTTCCTTATTTGAGCAACTTTGCTGATAGCTTAGAGGTAGAAAATTGGGTAATTTATAATGATACATACGTTAATAAATGGTTTATCGGACAACCGAATGGAGCTACAGTACCGCAACTTTATGTTTCTAATGATAATGGTAGTACTAATTCTTATACAAATACCGCAACTTCTACAGTTTGGGCATGTCGAGATATTGCATTTGGAAATTTTGCTGAGTATGAGCTTTCTTTCGTTTGGAAGGCGAATGGTGAATCTTGTTGCGATTTTATTCAACTATTTATTGATGACCCTGCTGTGCCAATGGTATCAGCCTCTTCCACTCCTAAACCAACCGAAACAGCTGTGGCACTTTCAGGAAAATTAAACCAAGAAGTGACAGGAAATAGATATTCAGTAATATTAAACGCACAATATGCAAACAGCATTAAAAGATTGTATTTCTTGTGGAAAAATGATTATGCAAATGGTATAAATCCAGCAGCAAGTATCGATTCTATTCAAATAGTAGGAGTTACTTGTGGAAGACCTTATAACCTAAATGCCAATAGTTTAACTACTACTGCTGCAGATATTCAATTTACGCCTGCAAAAGAGTCTGATGTAACCTGGGAATACGTTTTTGGTCCCGAAAATAACAATGTTATAAATCAAATTCCAATTCAAATTACGGATACAATTATTTCTTTATCAGGGCTTTCTCAAAATACAGCTTATAAGGTTTATATAAGAACAGTTTGTGATAATGGGGAGTTCTCAGAATGGTCAGAACCATACTATTTCCAAACTACCTGCGGAGTAATTATAGAGATGCCTTATGCTGAAAGTTTCGATAGTTATGGTGTAGGTTTGGGATCATCATATCCTACTTGTTGGTCAAAATTGACAACTAATGGAAGTTATCCTTTCATCTATTCAACTTACAATAGTGCCCCTGGTGCTTTATATTTCCTTGCTAATAATGTTGGCACTTACAATGTGGCTATTACGCCCGAAATTGATGATGTGTTATATCCTATAAATAGTTTGCAAGTAAAATTCTGGTACCGTTCCCTAAATCAAAATGCCCAATTGATTGTAGGTGTGATGTCTGATCCATCCGATTATTCAACATTTATTCCTGTAGATACAATTGGTGGATTAGTGAATAATTGGACAGAATATACAATCTATTTTTCTGATTTTATTGGTGATGGAAATAGAATTGCATTTTTAAATCTCTGCACTGAAGCTGCAAGTCAAGGTTACCTTGATGATGTAACAATAGATATTGCGCCATCATGCTTGCCCGTGGCTAATTTAACCGCCACAAATGTTGAAGTTTCTGAGATAACATTAGGTTGGGATGAACTCGGAAATGCAATGTCTTGGAATATTGAATATGGTCCAGAAGGTTTTGTACAAGGCGAAGGTATTGTAATCAATAATGTTACAAATCCTTATACAATTACAGGGTTAACCGCTTCCACAGCGTATGATTTTTATGTACAAGCCAATTGTAATCTATTTGAGCATTCCGATTGGTCCTCTGCACTAACGGTTACAACACTTTGTGATGTAATCAGTACATTGCCATACGAAGAGAGTTTTGATGCATATCCTGATAATGTTGATTTTCCAATGCCAGAATGTTGGTTGAGAAATTCATCTAATACAGCATCAGCACCTTATCCTCATATCACAACTACTTCTACTGCTTATAATTCGCTCTATTTCTATACTTCACCAAACCATTTTACCATGGGAATAACTCCAAAGGTCGATTCCTTAATTCCAATCAATACATTGATGGCATCGTTTGAATTGATGAAAACCGTAGAAGAGTTTAGTATTGTAGTTGGAGTTATCTCTAATCCAGATGATAAATCAACTTTTGTTCCTATTGATACCTTATCGCCAAGTGCTGTTGGATATTGGGAAGAGTTTGAAATTCTTTTTGATACTTATTCTGGAAATGGTCAATATGTTGCATTCTTATTAGAAAGTTCTTCTTATGCTTCTATTTATTTAGATAATTTTGTATTGACAACAATTCCGTCTTGTTTCAGCCCCGTAGATGTTGTGGCTTCTAATGTTACTGTATCTTCAGCAACCATTTCTTGGACGGAAAGAAATAACGCAACGTCTTGGAATTTGGAATATGGTCCAGCAGGATTTACTCCAGGTACAGGAACATTGTTGCAAGGTGTTTCACAACCTTGCTCTATTTCAGCATTGTCACCATCAACAGTATATGATGTTTATGTGCAATCTGTTTGTAGTCCAACGGACGTTTCCGCTTGGTCTGATATAGTTTCATTTATTACAGATTGTGCACCTAAACCTATTCCATACACCGAAAATTTCGATGCTTACCCAGGTACAACGCATTCAGATGCAGGTGTTGTTCCACTTTGTTGGGAAGCCTTTACCGATAACACAACGCGCCCAGCACCCCATATTATTGGTAGTGGAAGTTACCATTGGCCAACCTCACAACCTAATGCATTGTCGTTTGTCGGAGGCGCACCATCAACTCAAGCTTTTGCTATACTTCCATCATTCTCTCCATCTTTGAATACACTCCAAATCAGCTTTGCGTATGCAATGGAGGATGTTACTAAGGGCGTTTTGAAAGTGGGTTATATAACAGATGATAATGCTCTGGCAAACTCTTTTGTAGAAGTAGCAACAATAAATTCTTCAACAACAATTACTAATGATACAATTAGTTTTGAAACTGTTACTGCTGCAAATGGCAGAATTGCTTTCCAATGGAGCTATATAGGTGAATTATATTACTCTTGTAATATTGATGATGTTGTAGTTTCGGAAATTCCTACTGCGTGTGCAATACCTACAAATGTTCAGGTAGCGCCTGCTGCTACTTCAGCAACCGTTTCGTGGAGTAGCCCCGAAGAAGCTTGGGTAGTGGAATATAAGGCGGCAAATACTAATAATTGGACTACTTCTGCACTATTGAATATAACAAATTATACAATTTCTAATTTGCAACCCAATACTGATTATGTTGTGCGCGTAAAATCTGTATGCGGAAGCAATAACGAAAGCCCTTGGTCTGCAGAAGTGCCATTCACTACTTTGACAGAATCTGAAAACACATATACTATCATCGCATCCGCATCTGGTCCAGGAACGATTATGCCGAGCGGGGAAATTACCGTGAATGCAGGCGAAAATGTGACTTTTACTTTTGTTGCTAATATGGGTGCAATTGTTGATAAGTTATTAGTTGATAATGCGGAAGTTGGGATTCCTTCCGATAATAGTTATACCTTCTCTAATGTAGTTGCAAATCATACTATCGAGGTCGAATTTGTGGATGAAACGGATATTACAGAATTCAATCTTGAAACAGCACTTCTTCTATATCCAAATCCAGCCAATTCTCAAATTCAAATTAGGATAGAAGATAGCCGTTTTCTCGGTGCTGAAATGAAATTTTTCGATGTGTATGGAAAACTAATCACCGTTGAAAAAATTGTAAAAGAAACATCTCAAATCGATATTTCTCAGTGGGCAAACGGAATCTATTTTATACGAGTAAATAGTTCAGAAGGCGTTGTTACAAAGCGATTTGTAAAACAATAGTTCGTGTCAATAATCAAAAGGAGACGTTTTTGAGCGTCTCCTTTTTTTTCTATTATATCCAAGTTTCTTCTATAACTTTACCCTGAATGGAGATGACAATTTTCTTAATAGGAATTTTCCGTGATGCTTTTTCTAAAGCGATTTTTGCTAATTGTAGCAATCCATTGCAACAAGGAACTTCCATAACCGCAATGGTAAGTGTGTTGATTTGTGCATCTTCAATCAGTTGCGTAAGTTTGTCAATATAAGATTCTTTTCCATTGTCAAGTTTAGGGCAGGCAATTGCCAATTTTTTGTTTCTTAGTAGTTTGCTATGAAATCCCCCTAATGAAAAAGCAGTACAATCGGCCGCCAGTAGTAAGTCTTCTCCACGGAAATGTTCACTTTGTGGATTGATGAGGTGCAATTGTATCGGCCAATGTGTGAGTTCAGAGTTTATTTCTTCAGAATTCCTTGTTGCATGATTTTGCGTTTTAGAAAATACTTTTTGCGCCGTTCCTGGGCAACTATGTTCTATAATAGCCATCGGATTGTATGCTATTTTATGTTCTCTGAGATATTCAATTGCTTGTTGAAATAGTTGATTTTCTCCGTGTTTCTTTAAATGTCGTAGGTGAGCCTCAATCACCTTGGCGCCTTGTGGAGCAATTCTATCCATTACAGCAATTTCGTTGTAAGGCTCAACCTCTTTTTCTACAATACTGATAGCTCCTACAGGACATTCTCCAATACACGCTCCTAAACCATCGCAGTATAGTTCGCTTATAAGTTTTGCTTTCCCATCAATGAGTTGCAATGCACCTTCGTGACATCCTTGTGTGCATAGTCCACAACCATTGCACAATATTTCGTCAATGTTGATTATGTTTCTTTTGATTTTCATAATTTTTCTTTTTTTTGGCAAAAATAATGTCATTCTAACCAATAATGTGTAACATTTGTTACCAAAAAAAATTATTTTAAACAAAATCCATGCTCGCTTTTTTCTAGAATCCCTTCTTCAACCATTTCTGAAATTATTCTTGATAATGATGGCCGCGCAACTCCCAAAATTAATGCACTTTTCTGGATATTTTTAAGATATTTATTTTCAGTGATATAGCAGATGACACGTGTGCGAAGGCTCTCCACAGCAAACATTCTTACCTGCTGACTGAGAAATTGACTACGATTCGAAATCAGTTGCAGAAATGTGCGCAGGACACCAGGGTTTTGCTGCATAAAATTGAAAAATCCCTCCTTGTCTATATGCCAAACTATACACGACGTTGTTGTAACAATGTCAACAGGGAAATAATTGTTACTACCGAAAAGGAATGCAGGTGCTAAAATGTTAGGTGCTTCAATCCGTTCAATTGTTACCTCACGGCCCTCCAAACCAATCATTTGAGTTTCTAAAACTCCTTCCGTTAAGGCAATCAGCGAACGACAAGGGTCGCCTTGGTGAACTATAGTTTCACCTTTTTTATATATGCTGCGCCGGTGTGGTGCATTAAGTAATGTCGTAATTGCTTTCTCATCGCATGTGGAAAATAGAGTAAGTTGTATAAGTTCGTGCATCTTTTTTTTTGTGCAAAAATAGTTTTTAAGTAAATATCTTGCTCTATTTTCGATGGAAAAATTATTGTTGGAGATATGAAATAAATATGTACTTTTGCAAATTTAGTATGCGATTCCTTTTGTGATAAAAATCTACCCAAAGAAAAAATAATTTTTATCATTTTGAAAATGAATCACTATTGAAATGTAAGAATTAAATAGAAATTATGCATAACGTAGCTGAAATGGAAATCCTTGCCAACATCTTATTTATTATTATAGGTATGTTGTTATTAGGGGTAGTTGTTTTGTCTGTTGCGGGCGTTGCGGCTGCTTTTGGCGCATCTTTCCGTCTCTTTTTTCTAAAAGGCTTATGGTGTTTATGGATTGTCCCTTTGTTATGGGGATATGGAACTCTAATAGAACGTAACCAATTTAGAATTAATAAAGTAGATATTGAAAGTGAAACTCTTCCAGAGTCATTTCATAATTTTACTATTGTTCACATTTCAGATTTACATCTAATTTCGTTTAAGAAAAGAGGAGAATTTTTGCAGAAACTTGTAAATGAGATTAATAAACAGAATGCTGATATTGTTGCTTTTACGGGCGATTTGGTCTCTTTCGGTCCCGAAGAGTTAAATGGCTTAGATACGATTTTAATGAAGATAAAGTCTCGGGAAGGAGTTTTTTCTGTATTAGGAAATCACGATTATAGTGTTTATACAGATCTGTCGCAAAGTGCGCAAAAAGAGAATGTTGAGCAATTAAAAATACGTCAAAAAGAGATGGGGTGGCATCTGTTGCTGGATGAAAACTTCTCTTTATCACACGATGATGGAAAAATTTCGTTGATAGGTGTTGAAAATATTTCAATACATTCGCATTTTAAATCCTACGGAAATCTTACTCAAGCGATGCAAGGTGCTGATGGCGATTATAAAATTTTACTCTCGCATGACCCAACCCATTGGCGTAAAGAGGTTGTGTCTCAAACTGATATTGATTTGACGCTATCGGGTCACACACATTCTATGCAGTTTTCTATTAATGGCTGGTCGCCTTCTTCTTTTATGTATAAGGAATATAGAGGGTTATATACGCAAGGGAAACAGAATCTTTATGTTAATATTGGTTTGGGTGAAACCGTACTTCGTCCGAGAATTGGTGCTAAACCAGAAATTACAGTGCTAACTCTAAAGCGGAAATAACAAGTTTTTATTGTCCGATTTTGCACCTATCTCCGGGGTAACGCTTTTCCTAAGTTAAATTGTAGGATAATTTGCTGTTGATGTCCGATTTTATCTCCTAGGGTATAATGGATATTCCAAGCAAAACGACATTCTGCAAAATCCTTTCTAAAAAGATATACAATTAGATCAGTGCGATTATATATTTTGCTTTGGAAAAAGGGATTTCCACGGTGAAATTCTGCGCCTAATTCGCTATAAAATGGCATAAAGTTATTGCCGTAGAAGAAGTTGTTTCTAAAAGCTAAAAACCGCCATTGTAGGTAAATATCGGCATGTACGCCATGTGATATATGTTGTGTAGTTGTTTCTCTCTCTCGGTTGTAACCGAATATGTAGCCAGCTTGCACGGTGAAAGAATCAAGCGGAGTGATAGAGGAGAGGTTAATACCAACAAGAGGGTTTACGGAGAATTTTTCGCACACTCCTAATCGAGGCTCTGGTGCTGCCTTGTTCGCTAAATGCGTCAGACTGAGGTAGCCGCCTGCGTAGAAAACTTTTGCGCGAAATTCGCCATCAACCATCAATTGAAACGCTTCGCGTGTGGTACGACTTTGTAATCCATACCAATCGCAGTATAATTCCAAAAACCCCCGTGTTCCCGTAATTTGAACCAAAGCACCATAAAGATTGGGATGCGCGTAACTTATCGAATCCGAAAGGTAAAATTCAGGTAGTGTGCGCATCAATTTTTTGTATGGAATGGCGCCAAAATGAAGGTTATATCCCATCTTTTTATATTGATAGTAAAGTGTGGGCATCAATTTGGCATCTAAAAAGTTTTTGTTTAAAGGCTGACAATATTGTACACCTGCCATTAGTCGATGCAAACCTTGTGTGTTGTCATCAATGGAGACCCCAATTTCAGGTGAGAGCCTTGCTCCTAAAAGGGTTTGTGCGTCGTTGTATGGTGTGTGATATTCTCGATTGTCAAAATAGAAAAGAAAGTCTAAGTCATAGACAAATTTTTGTGCTTTAGCGGACTGTGTTACTCCAATAATGCAGAATATACAGAAAAAAATTCTGAGAAGGTTTTTCCCCATTTTTAAAGATTTGGAACGTGTTTTATTGGCTTTTTTTCGCTATATTTGCTAATATTCAGTAAAATACCTAATAGAATTCCCGTAAAAACAATTCCCATACCTCCATTACTAATAAGGGGAAGAGTTTCACCTGTGGCAGGCATCATTCCACTGTTTACTGCGATGTGAACTATGGCTAAAAGACTAATCCAGAGCCCAATGCTGGTAGCAAGCAGTTTAGCAAAAATGCCTTCCGAACGTTGCGCAATTCGTATAGCCCGAAATAGCAAAAAGAGATAGAGGGATAAAACAAAAATTCCGACTAAAATCCCAAATTCTTCTACAATAACGGCAAAAACATAGTCGTTTTTACCCGCAGGAATCTCATCTTTTAAGTATGCTTGGCCAACTTTGGTGGGAAACCAGCTTGCCCGCGCAATCATCGCTTGAGAATAGACCATCTGCTCGCCGTAAGCCTTGTAATATTTTTCACGCTCCTTTAGTTCGGTAGGCGTCAACTCTTCACCATCAGTAATTTTTTCCATCGTTAACTCGCCTGTCCACCAATAACTGATACGGTTTTCAAGCGTTGAGGAACGGAAAAGTCCTAAATTGACAATGATGAGTACTAAAATCAAGCAGATTCCTATGAATGATGTAATATATTTAAACTTAACTCCACCCAATAGTAGTAGAATGGTGCATATTATAAAGAGGATAATGCCTGTAGATTGTTTCGAGGTGAAAATACCAGCACAAATAATTGAAATGATTATGCATTGTGTAATGATTTCTCGGAGCGTAATCTTTTCGCCTGTCTTAACCTGATTGTTAACTTTTACAGCTAAATACTTTGATAAGTAGAAGGTTAGTAAAAATCCGATAAAGTACATAGTTTGGATTTGATGTGAACCAATTTCAATGGAGCGAGCATCAAATCCGCCCGTAATGCGTGTAAATAGGAGAAGTGCAAAAGCTAATAAAAGTCCGATATTAGAGAATATTGAAAGTTTCTGATAATTGATTTTTGAAAATATCCACATCAATACACCAGCTGCAATAAGAAAGGGAAGATGACCTGCCCAAACCTGAGTGGATATACTTGTTAGTAGGGAGATAATAGCTAAAAATCCAGCTATCAACCAGATGCCACTATCAGTTCCTTGTGTTAATTTTTCGGTAGGAGTAGCCATTGTTATCTCTCCTTTTAAAGTTGTGCAACAGCATTTTTAAAAGCTTTCCCTCTTTCACGATAGGTTTTATAGTTGCCTCCACTTACTACACCTGGTGAGAAAAGAATGACATCGTTAGGCTTTGATTTGTAAAAAGCAGCTCGTACAGCCTCTTCCATATTCATTGAGGTGATGACCTCTTTTCCCATTTTTAGGAAATAATCGTGTATAGAAGTGTCGTAAACGCCCAATAAAACTACTACTTTTACTTTTTCTTCAATTTGTGAATGTAAACGGCTAACTATTCCATTTAAATCGTTGGCAGAGGTAATCCATGTAGTGTTACGTGTCATTGAACTCAAAGCAAACCAAACTCCATTGAGTGTTGTGGAACTTGAATCGTTAATAAAATCTATCTCCTTAATAGTGGTTACCATCTCCAATTTATGCTCTGAACCTTCAAAGTCAGAAAGTGATTCTTGAAGACCTTTATTTCTCATTTTCAACAACATATTCTTCATTGATGATGCCATATCATCATTGTTTTGAAGATTGTTTACAATTTGATAGATGCCTTTATTTTGTTTTGATACCATTTTTATCTAATTTTGAGGGTTGCTAATGTTAAAACTAATAGGAGCATTCCAACGATGATAAAGCGTTGAACTATACGAGTTTCAGGAATGCCTTTTTTCTGATAATGATGGTGTAATGGTGCCATCAAGAAGATTCTTCTTCCTTCTCCATATCTCTTTTTGGTGTATTTAAAGTAGGAAGTTTGAAGAAGTGATGATAACGATTGTACAAAGAATATTCCACACAATAGAGGAATAAGTAACTCCTTGCGAATGATAATGCATAGTACGGCAATAATTCCACCTAAGGTAAGACTTCCTGTATCTCCCATAAAAATGAGCGCAGGAAAGCAGTTCCACCAATAGAAACCAATACAAGCTCCGATAAGGGCGGCAGAGAAAACTACGACCTCGCTGATGTTGGGTATGTACATAATGTTAAGGTAGGATGAGAATACTGCATTGCCCGAAACGTATGACAATAGCGCAATGCCAACCGCTATTATTGCTGAGGTTCCTGTTGCTAAGCCATCAAGTCCATCGGTGAGGTTGGCACCATTTGAAACTCCTGCAATGATAAAGGTGAATATCGGAATTAAAATCAAAAATACCCATTTCCCATCATCATCTCCTAACCAGCGTGTAAGCCAACCGTAGTCAAATTCGTTGTTCTTTACAAATGGAATGGTGGTTTTGGTAGAGTGTTGAGGTTCGGATTTTTGTGATAAATGACTATCCTGAACTTCGTTGTCAAGTGTGAAAATGGTGTTTGTTTCGATATTCTCTTTGAATTTCATTCCAGTATTTTCTTTCACCACAACATCAGGGCTGAAACAGATAACACTTCCTACTACTAGTCCTAAAATTACTTGACCTGCCAATTTCTTTTTGGGTGATAGTCCCTCTTTGTTTTTCTTGAATACTTTGATATAATCGTCAATGAAGCCTAGCCCACCCAGCCACAAAGTGGTAAATATCATAAGTAAAATGTAGATATTGTCTAATTTTGTAAGCAAAATGACTGGAATTAATATGGAGGCAATGATGATAATTCCCCCCATAGTCGGAGTTCCTGCTTTCTCCTTTTGTCCTGCCAAACCTAAATCTCTAATCTCTTCACCAATCTGTTTCTTTTTGATAAATTGGATAAATCTTTTACCAAATACCATCGATACAATTAGAGAAATGATAAATGCAGCGGCAGCACGAAAAGAGATATAATGTATCAATCCCGCACCTGGAAGATTGTAAGATTCGTTTAACCAATCAAATAGATAATATAACATAATTGCTCCTTTCTGCTAATTGATATATTTTGCCACTACTTCTGAATCGTCGAAGTGGTGTTTTACATTTTTAATTTCTTGATATGTTTCGTGACCTTTTCCTGCAATCAAGAGAACATCGTTTCCCTCCATAATCATGCAAGCCGTTTTGATGGCATCCTCTCGGTTTTCAATTACTACAACGTGATTTTTGAATTCTGCGGGAACACCTGCTTCCATATCACTAATTATGGCACGAGGATCTTCATTGCGAGGGTTGTCTGATGTAAGAATTACTTTATCGCTGTATTGACATGCAACTTCTGCCATTATAGGGCGTTTAAGTGCATCCCGATTGCCACCACAGCCTACAACGGTAATTACTTTTACGCTATTTTCTGTAATCTCCTTGATAGTCGAAAGCACATTTTTCAATGCATCTGGTGTGTGTGCATAATCTATAACAGCACACTTTCCATGATTCCCTTTTATTATTTGAAAACGTCCATTAGGCTCTTCCAAATTACTCATTTTTACTAAAACATCTTCCTTATTTTCTCCTAATAAAATAGCCGTTCCATAAATGGCAAGTAGATTGTAGGTGTTGAATTTCCCGCATATTTTAAAGTAAACTTCCGTGCCATCAATTACTAGATGCAGTCCGTCGAAACTATTATTTTGGATTTTAGCCTTGAAGTCAGCTCCCGAATTGATGCTATATGTGAATTTTCGTGCTGGCGAGTTGTCAACCATAGTTTCTCCATTCTTGTCGTCAAGATTGGTAAGTGCAAAAGCATCTTTAGAAAGATAGTTAAAGAAACTTTTCTTGGCTTGGATATAGTTAAGGAATGTTTTGTGAAAATCTAAGTGGTCGTGGGTGATATTGCTGAAAATTCCGCCAGTAAATTGCAGACCCTCTATGCGGTGTTGCACTATGGCATGTGAACTTACTTCCATAAAGCAATGACTGCATCCCGCTTCTACCATCGCATTGAGAAGTCTGTTCAACTCAATAGCGTCAGGAGTGGTGTGCGTAGCTGGAATTTCGGTTTCATTGATTTTGTTGACAATGGTAGAAAGAAGTCCCGTAGGATAACCTAAACTCATAAACAACCTATGCAGCAATGTTACGGTTGTGGTTTTTCCATTGGTTCCTGTTATTCCAACAAGTTTCAATTTTCTCGATGGATGGTTATAAAATGCTGAAGCAATTCTACCTAATGCTATCGATGCATCAGCAACTTGTACGTAACAAACATCCTCTACAATGTTTTCAGGTATTGTCTCGCACACAATAGCGCGCGCACCTTTCTCAATCGCTTGGTCAATATATAAATGACCATCGGTCTGCACCCCTTTCTGTGCAATGTAGAGCGTCTCTCCGTTAGAGCTGGTTTCAATTTTTCGAGTGTCAAAAGTGATAGATGAAATTGTAATATTTTCATTACCAACAATTTGAAATACACGACAAAGTCCCAATAAAGATTTTAATAATTTCACGATGTTTTAATAAAGTTAATGGTTGGTTTGAGTAGAGCGTCAAATGGTAATGGTGAACAACAGAGTGAAAGTGGCTATCAATCCGATTTGAGTATCAATAGTACTTTCTCATCTTTGAGAATTGCTTCGCTGACATAGCCATAGCCTTGTATAATAGTTTCATATCCTAATTTCGATAATTCATAAATCGCATCCGAGGGCGTCATACCAACAACTTGTTTTAAGATGTTTTCCTCCGTAATTTTCACAACTTTCCACTCTCCAGATGATGTGATTCTTACGTAGTCATATTGCGAATTTTTAATCTTTTTTAGTGGAGCGGTTTCTCCCCAATTTTCAAGAATATCTTTCACATCAGAGATGTGTGTAGTGTGTGCATTTACGCCTGTATGAATCCAAGTAGAGTCAAGCGCACGTGCAGAAGAGATCGATTCTAAGTCGGAAATTCCGTTGCAAATGTTGACAAAAACTTCTGTGGCTTGAGAACTAGGTACTAATCCCGCATTGCCAATGTAAATAATACAACTATATTTAGGATTTTCGTATGGAAAATATCCGCAAAACGAGATATTGTTACTACTTGAAATATAGGAGTGCGTTTCCTCATCGCGTGCGTCACGAGTTCCTGTTTTTCCAGCAAATGTTATGGGATTATTCCGAAATCTACGTGCTGTTCCATGCTCTCCAATTACTACTTGGCGTAGATAATTTTGCGCCTTTTTTACTGAACTTGTTTTGCAAATCATCTCCTTTATAACCTTACTACTAAAGGTTTTAATGGTTTTTGTTTCCTCTTTAATTTCTTTTACAAAAAGAGGTGCTACCATCTTTCCGTTATTGGCAATGGCATTGTAGTATGTTAGGGTTTGAATGGGAGCTAAATCGATACCACCTCCGAAGCAATATGTATAAAATTGTGTAGGATTGAACTCCTTCGGATTTCGATTGATGATAGGAGTAAGTAGCTCAAGTTGAGCATCTAATGGCTGAATAATATACATTGAATCCAAAGCAGCAATATAGTTTTCTTCAGCCTTTTTATATTTGCCAGGAACAAAACCGAAGCAGTCAAAAACCATAGCACTGATACCCTCATTGCTCGATTTCTCAAAAATTGTTACTGCATTTGATTTACTGCACGCTCCATTATTGCCAGCTTTGTTGCACTCTTTAAAACGAGCATGAATATTATACTTCCGAAGTTCACAACCACAAGTGTAATAGCTTTTTGCAGTGTCTTCAGCAACTCTATCTAAGTAGGTGAGTAGTGCTGCCAATTTAAAGGTGGAACCTGGCTCACTTTTGCGTAATGCGTAGTTTAGTTGTTCGGTGTATTCAAATTGTTCTTCATTTATTTTTTCGCGTCCTAGGTTGGAAATGCCTCGAATCTCTCCTGTGGCACACTCCATTACTACTGCACATCCCCATTCTGCTCCCAACTCTTTCATCTTGTCCATCAAACTTTCATGTACAATGTCTTGTATATCTAAGTCGATGGTGGTGTAAACGTTAAGTCCATCTCGAGGCTCAGTAACCTTTCCTAATGGTAAATTTATATTGCTGGTTTTTAATATTTTATTTACACCAGTATTGCCTGTAAGCGTACTATCGAAATAATATTCTAAACCATACGGACGGCGACTTCCTTCAATATGGCGATCTTGTGGACAGTTTCCAACTAAACGTTTCGCCATCTCTCCGTATGGATAAATACGTATTTTCATCGCTGGATAACCCACAATTTTCTTGTTGCCCCGTCCTTGTTTGTAACCAATAATATTCAAGCTATCGAAAAACGCAATATCCTCTTTGGTAATGTAACGTTCATTTTGTTTAAGCGAACTTTTAATGATTACGTCTTGATGCTTTAAAATAGCACGAGTAAGTCTATCTTCGTAGCTTTTTATGTCTCCTTTAAAGCGGTTGCTCAACTGTTTGTGAATCTGAACCGCTAATTTGTGAATTTCTTTCTTAATTGCGGTAGTGTCACTTCGATGTAAGCAAGTTTTATTGTTGACTCGGATAGAATCGTTCATCGATGGCACGTAATTGTCAGACTTTCCCCTTTTTTTATTTTCAGAAAATTGAGTGTTTCTTAGTCTTGACCCAAAAACTTTTAATTCGTAAGCATAACTATTGCCCGCTAAAATTCTTCCTTTGCAGTCGTAAATCTCTCCGCGAACGGGTTTGAGTGTGTCGTTAAAGATTACATTTTTGCAGGTGGAATCGTTAAAATGGGGTTGCAGCGCAATGAGTGAATCAGGAAGAGTTTGGTCGTAACAATATTTAGTGCTTCCGTTGTATAATGCTCTTTTCCTAATTCCTAAATTTAAAATGCTAATCACGCAAGCAATACCAATGAGAAAGATAACAGAATATATTATCTGTAATCTTTTCTTAAATTGACCGCGAATTACTTTTTCCTCCTCTTTCATTCCTCCTCCTCTTGTTGAATCACTAATTTGTATTTCGCGTTTATGTTCTTGATGTAACCCTCTTCTAAGGCTTTGTTTCTAATTTCAGTTTTATATCCAAAATTGATATAGTTATTATGAAGTTTAATGTCTTCAACTGCAGATTGATACTCTTTCTCTTTAGCTTGTAACTCTTTTTGTTTGTTTTCTAAAATTCTATCGTTCCAAATTAAGATGAATGCTAAAAAAAATAGGAATAAAATGTAGGGATACCAAGCTTTTACTTTGGTGTTGAGAAGAATGTCCCCACTGATGAAATCTTGCCAAGCGTGGGAACTATTTTGTTCCTGTTTTTTCTGACTTGTCGTTTTCATCTTTCTACTTTTTTTGAGCAATTCTTAATTTTGCGCTGCGAGAACGGGAATTTGTGGCAATCTCTTCATCATTAGGAATAATCGCTTTTCGAGTTATGGTGGTAAAGGGTGTGATCGGATTACCATAAAAATCTTTCTCTAACTCACCTTCAAAATTTCCAGTTTTCATAAAGTTCTTTACTAATCGATCCTCTAATGAGTGGTAAGAGATTATAGAAAGAATTCCGCCAGGTTTTAAGGCTTCGGTTGTTTGACTGAGAAACTCTTTTAGTACGTCAATTTCGTGATTCACCTCAATCCGTATGGCTTGAAAAATTTGAGACAAAATCTTGTTTTCCTTTCCATGTGGAAGTGCTGGTTTTACAGCTTCTACAAGGTCGCCAGTGGTGATGATCTCTTTCTCTTCGCGATATTTTATGATAAGATTTACAATACGTTGTGGTTGTTGTACCTCTCCATAGTCCCCTAATATTTTTGTAAGTTGCTGGGGAGGATAGGAAGCTAAAAGTTCTGCAGCCGAAATCCCTTTGTTGCGATTCATTCGCATATCAAGATTGTCGTTGAAACGATGTGAGAAACCTCTTTCTGGTGTGTCGAATTGATGCGATGAAACACCTAAATCTGCCAAAATACCATCAACAGGATAGGCTTTGTAGAATTGAAGAAATTTCTTCAAATGCTCAAAGTTGTAGGGTATAAACTGGAAGCGTGAGTCTTGAATTACATTTTTAGCCGCATCAGGATCTTGATCAAATGCCAAAAGACGACCCTCTGGAGCTAATCTACTGAGAATCTCGCGCGAGTGACCGCCACCGCCAAAAGTTACATCAACGTATATTCCTTGAGGTGAAGTAACTAATGCAGAAACGGAAGGAACAAGAAGTACGGGATTGTGGTACATTTTGCTAAATCTGTTTCAAATGGTTCGTAAATACTTCCTGATTCATTAAACCTACCTCCTCAGGCGACATGTCAAACTTAGAATCAAATAGTTGTGCATCCCAAATTTCAACTTTGCCATTCTCCAACCAAAGTACTAAATCTTTCTGGAATTGATACTTCTCAATGAATAGTTTCGGGATGATAATGCGATTTTGTGAATCGGTTTCTACAGGAACAATCCGCCTAAATGCTACTTTTTTGTAATTTTGTACCAACATCTTCTCTTCGTCTAATTGATTTACCTTATCAATCCGTTCCGTTAATGCCGATTCTGTCCATAAGATAATGTTGTGGTTCAAACCATGCGTAATGTAGAAGTTCTGCCGCTCCTCCTCTGGAAACTGCTTCAAAAGAAGTGACGGAAGTTTTAGCCTTCCGTTCTTCTCCATCGTAACCTCAAATGTCGCTAAGTTTAAAATACCCATTTCTTACTATTTCAATTCGCAAAAATACATAATATTTTTAATTAACTCCATAATATGGAAAAATTTTTTCCTGATATGTCAATTTTTGTATTTAATTAATTGAAAATGAGCGTGGAACAAAATGGATTTTTTATCGTTTTTATTTCGATTTTTTGCTAAATTATTGATTTTTCAGTAGTTGTTTTTTCTTTTAATGATTAATTTTAATATATTGATAATCAATACTATATGTAAAAGTAGATTTCTTTTGAAATTAATGTCTTGATAAATTATGGAAGGAAATGGATGATTTTTGGAATTTTGTGGAAAAAAATGGAAAATATGGAAGGAAATGGATTTTTTTTTGCACAGATAAAAGTTAATAAACTGAATGATGGAATGTTGCAATCTGTACGCCTTTGAAAACGGCGCAGTAAGGTGTATGCTGAGGTGGAAATGTGCTTTCGCCGTTGTGTCAATGCTCCGGCAATGAACTGCGTAAGGGATTGCAGCGGTTATGAGCGCTGGGTGAAGAGCTTAGAATTAAGAACTTATAGTTTAGAGTTTGAAGTTTAGAAGATTTTGAAGCGAAAGATTGAGGCGCGAAATTTGAGCGGAAAGCCCGACGGCGAGCGCGTCTGCACCGTGCGATAGGAAAGAGCCGATACGCCCAAATCAAAATCTATAATATTTCTGAACACTCAATGGTGTGGATATCCTCAATCTTTCCACAATCCATCCAAAAATTTTCGTCGTGTAGAACTCCTTTGATAATATGAGTTTTCGCACTCTCTAAATAAAATGGAATGATGGGAAGTTTGGTGTTTTCAGGAATTTCTGATAGTAGTTCCCGCCGAATGATATGGATTCCACTAAAAGCAAATTCTTTGGCATTATCGTTGTTGTGCGACCAAATCTCTTCGCCACTTTTGTGGTTCCGCCAACCACAAAGTGTCATTTGATCGTCAAAAAGTAGATGTCGTGAACTATTCCGATTTCGAACTGCCAACGTTGCAGATGCCCCCGATTGGAGATGAAAATTATATAAATTTTCGAGATTGATGTCGGAGATAATATCTACATTATATAGTAGTATGTGTTCGGAATTTCGGAGAAGAGGTTCTGCGAATTTAAGTCCACCTGCCGTATCTAAAAGAAAGTTACGCTCGTCAGATATTTCGATTTTAGCTGAGAATTTTTGTTGTTTCAGAAATTCAATAATCTTTTCGCCAAAATGGTGTATGTTAATTACAATGTGTTCTATACCAGCAGATTCAATTTTTAGAATGGCGCGTTCTAAAAGGGTCTTCCCTTTGATTTCCACTAAAGCTTTGGGTTTATCTGCCGTGAGTGGGAAAAGTCGTGTGCCTAAACCCGCTGCAAAAATCATCGCACTGATCGTTTTCATACTTTCTATTTTGCCGGCAAAGATACAATAAAGGTGCAATGATGTGGCCGTCAATTTAAAATCTCTTGCAAAATTTTATTGCACTTTGATAAAAATAGAAGCACTGCATAGGAATCAATTCTAAAATATTCTATCAATTTCTGAAATCTTATCATTGTAATTTTGATAGGTGTCTGTGTCTTAAAAAAATGTACCTTTGCCACCAAATTTAAATGGTATGAAACGCAACTTTTTTGTAATTCTATTTCTGTTAATCCAGAATATTTTATTTTCTCAAAACTCTTTTACTCAATATGTTAATCCGTTTGTAGGTACAGATTTTACAGGACATACTTATCCTGGTGCGCTGTTGCCATTTGGTGCTGTTCAGGCAAGTCCGGATACCCGTTTAGATGGTTGGCAAGGTTGTTCGGCTTATCACTATTCCGATAGTGTCGTGTACGGATTCTCCCATACGCACTTGAGCGGGACAGGTTGCTCCGACTACGGAGATGTTTTGTTGATGCCTTTTACAGGCAAACCATCGGTGATAAATACGGAATATGCATCGACATTTTCTCATAAAAACGAAAGTGCTTCACCAGGCTACTATTCTGTTTTGTTGGACAAATATGATGTAAAGGTGGAACTTACCACATCGTTGCGTGTGGCTATGCATCGTTATACTTTCCCTAATAATAATCAGCCTAAGGGGGTTATCGTAGATTTGCAACATAGAGATATGGTGCTACGTTCGGCTCTCCGCTATGATTCAGAGAAAAAAGCACTTCTTGGAAATCGTGATTCTAAAGCTTGGAACCCTGACCAACGCTTAGATTTCTCAATCCTATTCTCTGATGCAATCGAAAAAATTGAATATTACCAAGATAATAAACTTGTGGATTCTGTTTCAGGAATAGAAGGGAAAAATTGTAAGGCAATAATCTATTTCTACCC
Source organism: Bacteroidota bacterium (assembly GCA_023413895.1). GTDB lineage: Bacteria > Bacteroidota > Bacteroidia > Bacteroidales > WCHB1-69 > JAEZOU01. Next base: position 40,041 of record JAEZOU010000004.1, read on the forward strand.
AGATGTGAAGGAGATTGTGCTGAAGGTGGCTATCTCTGGCGTAGCTTTAGGAATGGACGAGGCTCACGTGAATCATAAAGAGATACCTGATTTTAATTTCGATAAAGTAAAAGCTAATGCAGATGAAGTTTGGAATGGTGAGTTGGGAAAAATTGAGGTGGAAACTAATGATGAAGAACAAAAAAGAGTTTTTTATACGGCTTTGTATCACTGTTTTACATCTCCATATCTCTTTACTGATGTGCTAGGAAGGTATAGAGGAATGGATGGAAAAGTGCATCAAGCAAAAGGCCATGATGTTTATACTGTGTTTTCGTTATGGGATACCTATCGCGCCCTACATCCTTTGTTGGCACTCATCGACCGTGAACGTACCGCAGATTTTATCTACACTTTTGCAAAACACTATGAACAAGGAGATATGTTGCCAATGTGGGAGTTGTCTGCCCACGAAACATGGTGTATGATTGGCTACCACTCAATTCCTGTAATCCTCGATGCTTTCAGAAAGGGAATTCCTATCGAAAATCCAGAGATGATGTTGAAAGCAATGGTAGAAAGTGCCAAATTAGATAAGTTGGGTCGCCGCCCGTATGAAAAGTTCGGCTACGTGCCAGCCGATAAAGAACATGAGTCGGTTTCCAAGACATTAGAGTATGCTTACGATGATTGGTGTATTGCTCAAATGGCTAAAGATTTGGGTAATAACGAAATCTATGAGGAGTTTATTAGAAGAAGCCAATACTATAAAAATATTATGGATCCTCAAGGTTTTATGCACGCACGCGGAAATGGTGCTATGCTCTATCCTTTCGACCCTACCGAAGTGAATAATCATTTTACGGAAGCTAATTCTTGGCAATATTCAACCTACGTACCTCATGATTTCTATAACTATATCTATCTGATAGGTGGTGAAAAAGTAGCAGAAAAATTCTTAGATTCTCTATTCCAAACTAAAGCAAAATTGTCGGGCCGTGATCAAGTCGATGTTACTGGACTTATCGGACAATATGCGCACGGAAATGAACCAAGCCACCACGCTGCTTATTTGTATAACTATTTGGCAAAACCTTACAAAACTCAAGAATTGGTCAGAAAGATTATGAGTGAGCTTTATACTTCAAAACCCGATGGATTGTGTGGTAACGAAGATTGTGGTCAGATGTCCGCTTGGTATGTGATGAGCGCAATGGGTTTCTATCCCGTTTGCCCAGGAGATAATATTTATGCTATCGGTTCGCCAATCTTCGATAAAGTTACTATTCATCTCGAAAATGGAATGGATTTTGTGGTGGAATGTGAAAATCAATCTGCAACAAATAGATATATCAAATCTTGTATTTTGAATGGTAAAAAATATTCTCGGAATTATCTTACTTTCGACGATATTAAAGATGGTGGGTTAATCCAGTTTGTGATGAGTCCAAAACCTGAAAAATGGGGTACCAAAACAGAAAATTGTCCGTTAAGTCGCGTGAATGTAACGATGACAATGACTCCTCGTTTTTCTACAGAACAACGCTCCTTTAAAGATAGTATGAAAGTTGAATTGTTTGGTTATCAACCTGCTGAAATGGATGATCCTAAAACAAAATATCCAGCCCAAACCGATAAAATTTACTATACACTTGATGGTTCAGAACCTACCTTGTCATCTCAACTCTATACAAAACCAATCTCTATTACAAAAGATGTAACAATCAAGGCGGTAGCATGGAATCCAGAAACTGGTTTTAGTAATGTGGTAACTGCAGATTATGTTCAGTTTCAAAGGGATAAACAAATTCAGTTGATTACACCTTATAATCCACAATATCCCGCAGGTGGTGATTTGGGATTGATTGACGGAATCCGCGGAACTGTAAACTATAAATTAGGTGGTTGGCAAGGTTACACAGATGATTTTGAGGCAATTGTAGATTTAGAAAAGGTGTGCGAAATTTCTACCGTAAAAGCTGGTTTCTTACAAGAAATCCGCTCTTGGATTTGGTATCCCTCTGAAATGATTGTGCAAATTTCTGAAGATGGTAAAAGTTGGAGCAATTACGGAATTTTCAAAAATCCTCACTCTGTTATGAATGAGGAAACAGAAATTGATAATTTCACCATTCAAAAGAATGTGCGTACACGTTATGTGAAAATTTACGCTAAAAATTTCGGAATTATTCCCGATTGGCACCTCGGTGCAGGATCCAAAGCGTGGATTTTTATCGATGAAATTACGATTTATTAATCTATAAATCAATAAGATGATGAATCTGAATGAGGTAAAAGTTGTCTATTTTTTGGGAATTGGTGGTATCGGTATGAGCGCCATTGCACATTTTTTCTTGAGAAACAAATGTCAAGTTTTTGGATATGATAACGTTTCATCTCGAATTACAGACGCTTTAACTGCTGAAGGAGCTAAAATCCATTTCGATGAGAATGTTGATGCAATTCCTAAGAATGTCGATTTAGTAATTTTTACTCCTGCAATTCCTAAGAAACATATAGAATACCAATATTTTATAGAAAATAAAGTACCGCTTTATAAACGCTCTCAAGTGCTGGGAATGATTTGTAGTAATTTCCCTACAATAGCCGTCGCAGGTACACACGGTAAAACAACAACTACGGCACTAATTACGCATCTTCTCCATCCTGAAAATCAGATTATCTCTTTTATCGGTGGAATCGCTAACAATTTCAAAAATAATTTCGTTGTTGATTCTAATCCTAATACGGCTGTAGTAGAAGCCGACGAGTTTGACCGCTCTTTCCTAACACTTTACCCGAACATTGCGGTCATTACTTCTATTGATGCGGATCATTTGGATATTTATGGAGATGCTTCAGAACTTCTTCGAACTTTTCAACTTTTTGCAAATCAGGTAGATGATAGTGGTGCGCTGATTATTCACGAGAAAATTGCCGATAAAATTTTACACCCCAAAAAGATAGTTTACGGAGTGAGTGATTCTGCTGATTATCAGGCAAGAAATATTCATCTTTTCCATAATAAGGCAATCTTTGACCTATATTATCATGGCAAATTGATTTATGATTCATTGATACTTGGAATTTCTGGAATGCACAACGTGCTAAATGCAGTGGCCGCTTTGGCAGCAGTTTTCGAAAGAATCTCTCTCAATACAAAAACAGAGAAAATAGATTGCAATTTTAGTGATGTTATTTCAAAAATGCCCAACTTTAAAGGCGTGGCAAGAAGATTTGATATTCGCGTCGAACGTGATGATTTTATCTATATTGATGATTATGCGCATCATCCAGAAGAGATTAAGAGCTTTCTTACTGCTATCAAACGGATTTTTCCACAGAAAAAAGCAGTGGGCATTTTTCAACCTCATCTCTATTCTCGTACGCGAGATTTTGCGCGCGAGTTCGCAGAAGCCCTATCAATGCTTGATTTCTTAATCCTGCTCGAAATCTATCCCGCACGCGAGGAACCAATTCCTGGTATTACATCTTCTTTCCTATTGGACCTTGTACCTGGAAATAATAAGATACTACTCACCAAAGAGGATTTGCTACCATTTCTCCTGAAAATGAAACCAGAATTACTACTTACAATCGGTGCTGGCGATATCGATCGGTTTGTGCCACAAATTGAATCACTTTTCTAAATGTAACGAATTTTTTCCCTCTATCAAACATTTTTAAACTTTATTCGTTATATTTTATCTTTTAGTTGTTTTTAAGCTGTAAATATTGATAGATAAATATGGAAAAAGATTCTAACAGATTTATAATGAGATTGAAAGTGTTTTTTGCAAAGTTCTCATTACGAACAGGAATCTTTATTCTCCTTTCTTGCGTTCCACTTTATATTCTCTCTTTTGCTCAAATGAAACTTCCTATTTCACCACTATGGAAAAGTATCCTTTTTGTTCTTTTCTTCGGATTGGCAAAAGTTGCACAATATGGCGGACTCATTATCGTTGGTGCCAAAGGATTAAAAGATCTGAAAATTAAACTTCTCGAACGTAAGCAAAATTTAGATTCAAATCAGTAGTATAGAAAAACTATCAAAGTTTTGATTACCAAAATATTGCATATATAATTACCAATAGTATGCAGATAGCATATGCACCATAATTGAAAATTTTATCCGTTTTAAAGAGATCAGAAGTTAATGGAATACCTTTAGAGTCTTCTTCTGTAGCACATGTGGATAAACTTACTAGAATGATAATTACCATCGTCATAATGCAAGTGTAGAACATCTGATCTATAAAGGGCATGCTAATCGGTAAAAATTTGAGCGCTAATGCAATAGGAATAGAAAGAATTACTCCAATAATGGCTCCCCGATTGGTAGTTTTTCTCCAGAAAAGTCCTAATAAAAAAAGTGCTAAAATACCTGGACTTACTAAGCCCGTGTATTCTTGAATGTATTGGAACATTTGTCCAATATTGCCTAATGCAGGCGCAATAATACAAGCAATTACTAAAGCTACTGCTGCAGAAATTCTTCCTACGTTTACAAGATTTATAGGCTTATTGTGCTTCTTTTCCCATTTGGGAGCCCAATAGGGTTTGAATATATCCATAGTGAAAATTGTAGATGCAGAATTGAGCATTGATGCCAATGAGGAGATAATAGCAGCTGCTAATGCTGCTAATACCAAACCTTTAAGACCAATGGGAATAAAGGTGCTGATAAGCCATGGATATGCGTTATCATTGTTAAGAGTGCCATCAGCCAATGTAAATGCAGCAACTGCTCCGTGTGTCCCGTCTGTATACATAACGTAAGCAATGATACCAGGAATGACAACAATGAACGGAATGAGCATCTTAAGAAATCCTGCAAAGATTAATCCCTTTTGCGCTTCGGGTAGCGATTTTGCCGCAAAGGCACGTTGAATAATATATTGATTAAATCCCCAATAGTAGAGATTCGCAACCCAAAGTCCTCCTATTAACATCATAATTCCAGGTAGATTTTGATATTCAGGATTATCTTTGGATAATATGAGATCAAAACGATCACCTGCACATTCGCTTACATGCTGAACACCTTGTAAAATTGTTCCGTCAGGACTAACAGCTTGTAAAGCAATAATGGTGGTGATAATACCTCCAATGACTAATAAGACCACTTGTAAAACATCTGTCCATGCTACGGCTGATAAACCGCCATATAATGAATAACAAGCTGCTATAGTAGCTAAAATGATAATGGCAGGAATGATAAAACTACCATCACCAACGCCGATAATGGTGTCAATCGCCTTGCTACCAAGAAACAAAACTGAGGTGAGATTAACAAAAATGAAAAGCGATAACCAAAATACAGCCAAAATTGTCTTTAATTGCGTGGAATATCTCTTTTCTATAAATTCTGGAATGGTGTAAATGCCTTGTTTGATAAATATAGGTAGAAAGAATTTTGCTACAATTATCAGTGTTAAAGCAGCCATTAATTCGTAGGAAGCAACAGCAAATCCGCCAGCAAATCCAGAACCAGACATTCCAATAAACTGCTCTGCTGAAATGTTTGCCGCAATTAATGAGGCACCAATTGCCCACCAAGGTAACGATTTTCCCGCTAAAAAATAATCTTCAGTGGTTTTCTCTTTCCCATTTTTCTTCCGAGATACCCATAATCCTAAAGCAATGATAATGAAAAGGTAAGTAACAACAACAATAACGTCAATAAAATGAAATGCCGGATTCATAATAATATACTTTATATTTGCGGCAAAAATACAAATAGTTATCCTAAAAAACAAGTGCAGATGTGATTGTTAAAACTCTCTTGCTCCACTACCAATATCAGCAATGTAACAGTCAGCTTGTAACGCAAATTTTTGTTCGTATGCACTTTGCAATTGCTGTATAAAGGCGGGAACTTCTCCCTCTTCAATCAATGTTACGGTACAACCACCAAATCCTGCTCCTGTCATACGACTTCCTAAAACTCCATCAAATTTTTGAGCAAAATCAACAATAAAATCCAATTCTTGACACGTTACTTCATAATCTTTACATAACGATGTGTGAGAGTTATTCATCAGTTGCCCAAAGGTGTGCATCTCTTTTTGTTTTAAAGCTTCAATGGCTGCAACTACTCGCGCATGCTCACTGATAGCGTGACGTGCACGACGAAATACTGTTCCTCCTAATGTAGATGAATATTGGTCAAATTCTTGAGGAGAAACTTGACATAAGTTGCTTATTTTTAGTTGTTTGCTGAGTGTTAATAGCGCTTGGTTGCACTCTTCCCTCCGTTGATTATAAGCTGAATCTACTAATCCGCGTTTTTTGTTCGTATTCGTAATCACAAATTTTAAACCTTGCATATCCAATGGAACCCACTGAAAATATAATGTGTTGCAATCTAGTGCAATAGCGCAGTTTTCTTTCCCAAACCCAGAAGCAAATTGATCCATTATGCCGCAGTTCATTCCTACAAAGTTATTTTCCGCTTTTTGCGCCATCTGTACCAATTCTATCAATGAAAAGGGTTTCCCTGCAATTTCGTTTACTGCGTATGCTGTAACTACTTCAATGGAGGCAGAGGAAGATAATGCCGCACCAATGGGAAGGTTGCCTTTGTAATGAAAGTCAAATCCCAAAATGTCGATTCCTCGATCCCGAAATTCTTTTAATACCCCTAATGGATAATCAACCCAACTATTCTGCTTCTGGCCTAATTCTTTAGCTGATAATCTGTAACTACGCGAATCATTTTCTGAAGAAAATATGCATTCCTGACTATTCGATAGTTCCGTAATAGTTAGATAGGTTCCCATATTTAGCGCAGCAGGAAAAACCATGCCGCCATTATAATCAGTGTGGTCTCCAATAAGGTTGACACGACCCGGTGCAAAAAAAATTCTTTTCATATTTTTGATGTATGATAACAATGATAGATGTTTTCGCTTGTATATTGGGATTTACTCTCCATAACATCGTTCGCCTCGTTTCCGAAATATGCATTCCGCAAAGGCTACACATTCGGCACAGCTTTTTCGCTGACGCAAACCTATGGCAATAATCCCTACCATCGATTTAGATGGCAACATTATCCCTGAATCTAAAAAATTAATTCCTATACGCTCTGCATTGATTTTTTCACCAATCCGTTTGTTGTCCGCTATCTCTGTGCCACCATAGCCAGGACAAAACCGGAAGTCTAAACTTGTATATCCCAATTGGCGTTCATAATTGTCTGCACGCCACTCTAAATAGGCACTTGCAACTGCATCAAAAACGGTAGCGTATGTCATATCTAATATTTGTAATCGTTGAATATATCGGTCAATATTAATTCCTAAGGTAGTGGAAATTAGTAAATATGGACGATTATGGAGATATTGTAAATAGGAGCTATTCTCACTTAAAAAGGGTAGAGGTGTATCAAATTCTTGGTGTGTGTATCGAAATTCTGAAATCTTGTCAATCTCTACTTCTGCCCTCTGAATAAGTTGGAGTGTATGCGTATCAACCTTGTTGCTCAAAGGGTAACCTAAATATCGCAGAATGGTAGATTTCATTGCTAAGTTTTATCGTAGTTCCCTTTCAATCACGCTCTTAATACGCTCGTATATATCACCAGCAACTTTCGCATTGTTCATCGTGTATATGTGAATGCCATCAGCATCGTTCGCTAAAAGTTCTAAAATCTGGTTCACACTATATGCTATTCCAATCTCATACATCGCACGCTTGTCATCTTGAAAACGATCAAACAATACCCTGAGTTCAAAAGGTATGCTTGCTCCAGCCATATGCATAATCTTGTTGAACATCTTACTGCTCGTCAAAGGCATAATGCCAGGAATAATGGGTATGGTAATTCCCATCTTCTTGGCTGCACGAACTAATCGGTAGTAATAGTTGTTATCGTAGAAAAGTTGTGAAATAAAAAATGAAGCACCCTTCTCTTGCTTGATTTTCAAATTGATAAGGTCTTCATATAAACTACTACATTCAATGTGCCCTTCCGCATAACATGCTCCCGCTAAACAAAAATCACCCCGCTCACATAAATATTCCATCAACTCGGATGCGTGCTTAAAATATTGTAAATAGCTGCCATCAAAGTCTGTGGGACGATCACCTCGTAATGCTAAAATATTCTCTAATTTGGCTTGCTGTAAAGTAGTTATCAATTGATCAACATCGTGGTTGTCTAATGCTCCGCAGGTTAAATGTACTAATGGCTCCGCATTGCTGTTGCTCTGAATGTAACTTGCTAAATCTATGGTGTTTTGACTATAATTCCCTGAAGATTTGAAGGTTACACTAATAAAGTCTGGATTGTATTGCTGTAATGAGTCTATCGTGCCATAAATGTCACTGATTTTACTCTGCTCCGGATTGGGAGGAAATACTTCAAAGGAAAAGGTTTTCTTCTTTTTTAAAATGTCACTGATTCGCATAATCGTCCTTAATCTTTCAATTAGTTAACGTAAAATTCGTAAATATCAAACCAAAATTTGAGGCTGCAAATTTACAAAATTTGAACTCCTAATCGCGCTTTTTCTCCCTTATTTTTCCGTTACTTTTTCTATTTTTTAATCCTTATAGTTGTAAATTGCTGATTTTTAATAAGATATTTTTTGTTTGATTTGTTGAAAATTGAATTTTTTGTTTTACTTTTGCAGTGTATTAATTCACTAATACACTATGATTGATAAATACGAAAATTCTAAACCGAAACAATTATGATTAATGTAGAAAATGTTAATTTCAGGTATTCCAAAGGAAGAGCTCTCTTCAAAAATCTTTCTCTGGATTTGGAGCCAGGGCATATTTATGGCTTACTCGGTAAAAATGGCGCAGGAAAGTCAACACTGCTGAAAGTGATGGCGGGTTTGCTATTCCCTCAGTCAGGTACGGCTACAACACTTAACTTACCCGCTTGCCTCCGCAAAAAGGAGATGCTGCAAAATCTATTTTTTCTTCCAGAAGAGTTGTATGTTCCGCATTTGACAATCAATAGGTTACAATCTATATATGCTCCTTTCTATCCCTATTTTAGTCAAGAGCAATTTTATGAGTATTTGAATAAGTTTGAAATTTCACACTATGATGATTATGTGGATAAACTTTCTCATGGACAGAAAAAGAAGGTGATGATCTGCTTCGCTTTGGCAACAAATACCTCGGTGCTTTTTATGGATGAACCTACTAATGGATTGGATATTCCATCTAAAACAGAATTTCGTAGAATTATGGCTTCTGCAGCAACTGAGGATAAATTGGTGCTCATATCTACACACCAAGTGCGTGATTTGAGTAATCTTATTGATGCAGTTGTTGTGCTAAATAATGGAGAGATTTTGCTGAACCAATCAACCTATAATATTGCAGAAAAAATATCTTTCGATGTGGTGCAAACTGCTGATGAAGATGTGATTTATGCAGAAGAAACAGTACAAGGCCTTGTGGCTGTACGTGAAAATAAGACAGGAATAGGTTCCCGAATCGACTTGGAACTTCTCTTTAATGCCATAATTTGTAATAAGGATAAATTCAAGGAACTATTTATGTAAAATCTAAATTTTTGTAAGATGAAAAAAAAGACAAATATAATATTATTCTCAGTTTTGGGAATTTTCTTTGTTTTCTATACAGTAGAATTGGCAATTTTTGTGCATAAATATAATCAATTGCCACAAATTGAAAATACTCCAACTATTTGGGAGGAGGAGTCCGTTCCAGAGTCCGATTGTTTTCAACAAGATTCTTTAAATGAGAATGTTAATTCAATAAGTCTGAAATTTTAATTGTATTGATATGGATTTTAAAAATGTTTTTAATCTAATCCGCTGTTTTATAGTGGAAAAATTTAAAAAGGAATTCACCCCATTAATCGTTATCGCAGTGGTGGTTCCTGTATTGTCAGATTTTGATACTATAGTGTTTGTTTACACTTTTTTATCAATACTTTTCGCCGCTCGGATTTTTAAAAATCTGCAGAATTCACAATCCGCAATCGCTTATATGATGATGCCCGCAAGTCCAGCAGAAAAAACAATGGCAAATTTCTTGTTGGTTAGTGTAATCTACCCACTTGTTTGTGCACTATTTTCTCTTATCGCCTTAGGAGTTGATGTACTATTTTTTAAATTTTTTCAAGATTATCCATATACCATGCCGCAAGATATTGGTGTTTCTCTTGGATTCTTTTTGTTACTCGCAATCTTTAGTTTTGCTTCTGTCTATTATAAAAAACATTCGTTCTGGAATGTGTGTCTTTGGGGAGTAGTAATGGTTCCTTTTATTCTGATTTATACAGGGCTTTTCTGCCATATTTTTGCTGATAATAATATTTTTTCAGCAGATTTATCAGCGGTAGCGGAGCCTGTTTATGACTTCTTTGTTTCTTACCCAATTGTAAGTAGTGTCGTTCAGTTATTGCTGATCTGTTTCTTCTGGGGAATGACCTATTTGAGATTAAAAGAAACGGAGGTTTAGTATGAATTTCTCGGAAACAACACCTATCTATCTGCAAATTGTAGAGTATGTTTGTGAGCAAATTGTCTTACAAAAATGGAAAACAGAGTCTCGAATTCCTTCTGTGCGCGAATTAGGAGTCGCCCTTCAGGTTAATCCTAATACAGTGCTGCGTTCGTATGATTATCTGCAAACAAATCAGATAGTTATTAATAAAAGAGGAATCGGCTATTTTGTTACTTCCGATGCTGTCAATCGAGTGGTTACTCTCCGAAAAGAACGTTTCTTCCAAACAGAGATTCCTAATCTTGCAAAAACTTTAAAACTTCTAAATATTTCAACCGAAGAGTTGATCAATGCAATAAAAGATAATCAATAATCATAGCAGAACTCCTCCTTCCTTTTCGCTTTTGGGGGAGTTTTTTATAACTATATGATAATCAAATTGTAATAACATACTCTATCCACATAATAGTATGGAAATATTATTTATAGATTTTTCATGTAAAAGGTAAAAAATAGTACCTTTGCATGATAATACTTTGAAAATGAATACTCCTGATGAAATTTTAGCACAACTTAATGAGCCTCAACGAGATGCAGTTAAAACTATTCAAGGTCCACTTATGGTTATAGCGGGCGCAGGCTCCGGAAAAACTCGTGTACTTACTTACAGAATTGCCTATATGCTGCAACGAGGAATCAACCCGTTCAGTATTCTTGCTCTAACTTTTACAAACAAAGCAGCGAACGAGATGAAAAACCGTATCCGCGAAATTGTGGGGGAACCCTCCGCAAAATCAGTGACAATGGGAACTTTTCACTCCGTATTCTACAAAATCCTTCGCGTGGAAGCTGAAAAGTTAGGCTTCGGAAAAAATTTAGTTATCTATGATACCGACGATGCTAAAAATGTTCTGAAAACGATTGTTAAAGAACTTAACCTCGACCCTAAAGTTTATACCGCTAATCACGTACTTAATAGAATTTCTTCTGCAAAATCTGCCTTGATTTCTGCTGTAGAATATGAAAATAATCCTGAAATTCAAAGTGCTGATTCTCAATCAGGAAAACCTTATATTGCAGAAATTTTTAAGCGCTATAATGCGCGTCTGCGTAACGCTAATGCAATGGATTTCGACGACCTGCTCTATTATATGAATGTATTGCTCCGCGATTTCCCAGAAATGTTGCATAAATACCAAAATCGTTATCAGTATATTCTCGTAGATGAGTATCAGGATACAAATTTCGCCCAATATCTGATCGTGAAAAAGCTCTCCTCTAGTCACCAAAATATTTGTATCGTTGGCGACGATGCGCAAAGTATCTACTCTTTTCGTGGCGCAAATATCCAAAATATCCTCAATTTTAAACGAGATTATCCTTCTGTTAAGGTGGTGAAGTTGGAACAAAATTACCGCTCTACCCAAAATATTGTCAATGCCGCTAATGCTGTGATTAAAAATAATAAAGATCAGATTTTTAAAGAGGTTTGGACGGATAATCAATTGGGCGCAAAAATAGAACTGCTTAAAGCTAATTCCGATGCCGATGAAGCTCACCTAATAGCAAATGCTATCTTTGAAAATAAACAAAATTTTCATATCGATAATAAGTGCTTCGCAATTCTATATCGTACAAATGCTCAATCTCGATCTATCGAAGAAGCTCTGATTAGAAGAAATATCCCCTATGCAATTTTTGGCGGACTCTCTTTCTATAAACGGAAGGAAATCAAGGATGTAATGGCATATTTTCGCCTCACTATCAATCACTACGATGAGGAGTCTCTCCGTCGTGTCATCAATTACCCAATGAGAGGAATCGGTGCTACAACCCTCGATAAAGTTTTAGTTTGCGCTAAAAATTTTAATACAAATATCTGGAATGTCGTCCAAAATCCCGAACTCTATAATTTGGAGGTGAATGCTCCTACTAAAACAAAATTAAAGGAGTTCGCAACTTTGATATCTAGCTTTTCTTCCTTGCTGACAAAACAAGATGCTTACCAATTAGGAAAATATATCGTCTCAACAACAGGTATCCTAAAAGATCTTGGAAATGATCCCTCTGATGCTGACCGCGTTCAAAATGTGGAGGAACTTCTCGATGCAATGAAAGAGTTTACTGATAAGGATCCTGAAACATCTTTTAATGATGAAACAGGAGAGATTATAGATAGCTATTTCCCTTCCCTCGACCATTTCTTGGAAACAGTTTCTCTCTTAACAGATGATGAATCAGATGATAAAGAGAATCAAGATAAGGTGAAATTAATGACAATTCACGCAGCTAAAGGCCTTGAATTTGATTACGTCTTCGTAACTGGAATGGAGGAAAATCTCTTTCCCTCTGCATTGTCCGTAAATTCTCGAGCAGAGCTTGAGGAGGAAAGAAGATTATTCTACGTCGCAATGACACGCGCGCGACAAGTCCTGTATCTTTCTTTTGCACAAACACGTTATCGCTACGGAGCTCAACAATTCTGCGAACCAAGCCGTTTCCTTGATGAAATCCCTCCACATTTTCTTAATATTCCGCAGAAAGCTTCTTCAAAACCAGGTGTTTTCGGAAATCTTGTGAATGGTAGAAATGAAAATTCAAAACCATCTCCATCTTCTAATGTGATTAAACGTCGGATTTCTAATGCTAAAGTTTTAGAAGATAGAAAAATACAAACAGTAGGAACTCCAGCAAGCCCTGAGCAAATTATTCCTAGTATTCGCATTTATCACGATAAATTTGGCTTCGGAAAGGTTCTATCTACTGATGGCGTGGGTGTAGATAAAAAAGCTACCGTCGCCTTCGAAACTGTAGGTACAAAAACTTTACTTCTGAAATTTGCTAAGTTAATAATCCCAAATTAGTATGCTGAAATTTAGAACTGAGATTAAAATTCCAAAGTATCCTTTCCAAATTTTTCCCGATAGCAAGATGCTTTTCTTGGGATCCTGCTTTGCTGATAATATCGGAAACTTTTTTGTTGAACGTGATCTAAATGCCTGTGTTAATCCATTCGGTTCCCTTTACAATCCTGCCTCCGTAGCTCTAGCCCTTAATCTTCTAATAAATCCTGATGACTATTCTGATAAATATATTTATAACTTTAATAATCATTGGATTAGCTTTGCACATTCAACTAAGTTTTCGCACAATGATAAATCAATATTTTTGAATAATATCCAAAAACAACTCCAACTTTCTTCCTCTTTCCTTTTGCAAACGGATTTTATTTTTATTACTCTCGGAACAGCTTTTGTGTATAATTTTATTCCGCGAAATCTGGTTGTTACTAATTGCCACAAAATTCCAAATACTCAGTTTTCTAAAACAATGTTGCAAGTTAATGATGTAATCGATTCACTTTCTCCAATCCTTCATTCCCTAAAATCAACTCTCCCAAATCTTAAGATCGTTTTCACAATTAGTCCAATCCGTCACCTTGGTGATGGATTTCATCAAAATCAATTAAGTAAGTCTGTTCTTCATCTTTCTGTAAATCAACTTGTTGATAATGAGTCGGTTTTCTATTTCCCTGCCTATGAAATTGTTATGGATGATTTGAGAGACTATCGTTTCTATACTGATGATCTTTGTCACATTGCTCCTAATGCAGTTTCCTATATTCAACAACTATTGTGTGATTCTATGTGTGCTCCTGAAACTACTTTGTTTCTTCAACAATCTGAAAAAATTTTGAAACAGAAAAATCATCGTCCCTTGAGTCTATAGTTATGAATTTTTTACAGATATTTTTACAAATCTCTCTCTTTTTTTCTGCTTCACCATCCAATGTACCAGAAAAATCCCTCTCTCAAATCTCTTCTGGAGAGCTCATTATGTTAATGAATGATGCTAATCACAATATTAAGGAGAAGGAGGTAATCTCTCTACTTGATGAAACTTGTGAAAAACTTAATGGTCAAGTGCTTGTCGCTCAAGGTCACCGTATTATTTATCAAAATAGCGTTGGGTTCAAAAAACTATATAAAAATATCCCAAACCTTAAGCAGCGAAATGTGGCGAAGTTCTCTCAAAATAATCAATTGTCAGATTCTACAATGCTTGAGTTAGCTTCCGTTTCTAAACAGTTTACTGCCGCTGCAGTGCTTATGTTGGCTTCACAAGGTAGATTGGATACAAATGATTTTGTTACCAAATTTTTTCCATCGTTCCCTTATTCAAAAATAACTGTAAAACAATTACTTACACATACTTCGGGCTTGCCCGATTATATTGATTTTAAGGAGCAAACATTTCCTGTTCAAACAAATTTTTCTAATGAAGAGCTACTAAATTATTTCTCTAATAAGTGTCCAAAAATTGTTGCAAATCCCCTAACCCGTTTTGAGTATTGTAATTCTAATTATGCAATCTTAGCGGCTATCGTCGAAATGGTTTCTGGTATCTCTTTCTCGGATTATCTAAGGAAAAATTTTTTCCAACCACTCAATATGCAATCTACTTGTACTTACCTTGATTTAGATAATCATAAATATTCAAATTATGCGTATGGCCATCTAATTTCTCAGTCAGAGGTTCCCTTTCACTTTATGAATAGAGCATTAGGTGATAAAGGTGTATATTCTACGGCTTTAGACCTTTATCGTTGGGCGTTGGCTTACTTTATTGATTATAAAGTCCTACCTAAAGTGTGGGTAGATTTGGCAACTTCCCCACGAAATAGATGTTACTCAGGTATGCCGTCGCAACTATATGGTTATGGCTATCGCTTAGAAAACTCTCCTGACTTTGGCTACCAAATTTATCACGGAGGTTTGTGGAGAGGATTTACTCATATATTTCTGTACCGCCCTGAAGATCAGATGATTATTATCTTCCTTAGTAATTATAGAAATCGCGCCCACTCCGGAAAGTGCGACGCGATTTTCTCTATTCTTGATGGAGTTTAATCCCTATTTTACAAGATTATAGGTTTCTGTTGCCATTACTAATTCTTCGTTAGTTGGAACTACCATAACTGCTGTTCTACTATCTTTTGTTGTGATAAGTTTATCTATACCAACAGCTTCTTTATTTGCATCAACATCAAGTTCAACTCCGAAGAATTTGAGGTCTTTCAATATTGCTTCTCTTACTACAAATGCGTTTTCTCCAATGCCACCAGTCATTACAATCAAATCAACTCCGTCCATTGCTGCAGTGTAAGCCCCAATATATTTCTTTACTCTATATACAAAACTATTGAACGCTCTTGATTTTACCTCGTCACCAGCTAATTTGCCAGCAATGATATCTCGCATATCCGTTGTTCCTTCTGTAATACCGAAAAGCCCTGATTTCTTGTTGATTAGCGTATTCATCCCCTTGAAATCTAAACCCTCTTTTTCTCCAATATATAGCAATGCTCCAAGGTCTAAGTCCCCTGTACGTGTTCCCATAATCAAACCCTCTACAGGTGTAAATCCCATTGATGTGTCTACAGATTTCCCTTTATTGATAGCACAAATTGATGCACCATTGCCTAAGTGACATACAATAATCTTAAGATCTTCAAATTTTTTGCCTAGAAGTTCTGCTCCTTTGGGACCAACGTATTTATGACTTGTTCCGTGAAATCCATATCTACGAATTTTGTCTTCTCTATAATATTTGTATGGAAGAGCATATAAGTATGCTTCTTGTGGCATAGTCTGGTGGAATGATGTGTCAAAAATACCAACTTGCTTGATGTTGGGTAATATTTTCATCATTACATTAATGCCTAATAAACTTGCTGGATTGTGTAAGGGTGCCAAACTGCAAAGTTTTTCAATCTCCTTAATCTCCCTTTCTCCCAATATTGTACTTTCTTTGAAGTATTCCCCACCATGTGCTACTCTATGTCCTACAGCATTAATTTCATTTAAATCCTTAATTACACCTAGTTTTTCATCAATTAATGTATTGAGAACCAATGAAATACCAACTTCGTGGTCTTTTACAGGAGTTTGTACGTAATATTTATCTTTACCTGTAGCTTTGTGCGTAAATTCTCCGACCTCTGCTCCAATACGTTCAATAAGGCCTTTTGCCATTAAAGCAGCATTGTTTGCCATATCTATAAGTTGATACTTGATAGATGAACTACCACAATTCAATACTAATACTTTCATAATCAGTCCTTTTATATTATTTTTACTATGTTTATATTTTTCGCAAATATACAAATATTATTCATATTCTCATCTCTTTCTGGCGGATTTTATTTCACTACTTAAACTATCTTCGCATTTCCTTATTTTTACTCCTTCTTTAATACTTAAGTGAATTTGTATGTAATACATTGATAATCAGCTGTTGTTTTGTTTATATTAGATTTACGACACGTTCGTTTTATTTATGTGTAAAACTTCAAATTTTAATTTTACGTCTGTCAAATCAAATATTTTTATCTCTATGCTTAAGATATTGACTATCAGTATTTTATATTTTTTTAGTACAGAGATTGAGTTTGTTATATTAATTCTATCGTTGTTGTTCTAATTTTTACTTCTTATTTTGTATCATCTCAGTCAAATCTACTTTTTTATGATTTATACGAATTTAATATGAAAATATACTAATCTAAAAATCATTATTGTAATAAAATTAGATAAATCATCATAGAAATACAATAATATAATAGAAAATCTTAATATTTATGGCTATAAACAATTATAAATACAATAAATAATATGAAATAATAGTATATAATAAAGATTAAATTATGGTATCATGATCTCCATAATACAATATCTTCTTTTTTTACTTTATGATAATAGTTATGTTTAAATATAAAAATATCTATAACTAAATTAAAATTGATTCTGTATTTTTATATTTTGTTTCCAATACTCCTTTTTTGATAACAATAAAGATTAAAAAATACCAAAAAACATTTTAATAAAAACAAATATTATACGTTTAATTCTATTTTTTTTGTGGCAAATTTATCATTTTGCAAATTATTTTCACACTAAAAAATCTTATTGGTTCCTCTAGGTTCTATCGCCTTCCACTTTTTATTTATTTTCATGCTTATTTATATATATACATAATTTCCTTATTCCTTCCAAAATCTGATTCCATCTCCGTCGCTTTTTATTTTTCTTGCCGAATTTTCTCTTCTTAAATTAACTAAATATAGCATGTTTGATAATTTACTTTCCTGATTATCAGCATTATAGAGCTTTTTTTTAATATTTATCACAAAAAGTCATTTTTTTGTCTGTTTTATGTTTCTTTTTTCGTATTTTTGCAAGTCGATTTGTATAGTATGCTAAATAACGTATATTTTTGTGAATTAAAACAAGTTAAAAGACAAAATTATTGTATAACTATTTGAAATAACGAAAGATAAAAAAGAAAAAAGACAGAAAATAAAACAAAACAATATTAATAATTAAAACCACTACAATGAAAAAATTTATCATTTTTTTCTTGACCGCGTTTCTAATTCTGGGCTTTAGCCTTGTGAACGCGGAAAAATCGGCTCCAAAGGTGCCTGCGGTTGATGCTTTTTCTCTGCAAATTGCACCCAATAGCCACACTTATTCTATCGTATCAGATACGACCTTGAAATTTACCGTATCTGTTGCTTCTGGAAATGTGTCAAATGCTGCAACCATTCAGTGGTATGTAAATGGCAGTGTTTACGGAAGTAGTAACTCTTTTAGCTCCCCGAGCTCATTTAAACCTAATTTCCAAGTAGCTGGAAATTACGAAGTTTATGCAGAAGTTATCGATGGTAGCGACGTGCAACAAACTTCAGTAATTGAAGTTACAGTTTTGGAAAATTATACGGTTTCTGTCCTCGGTGCTAATACAGCTTGTTTGGGCGATAATGTTACTCTTACTGCTGAGTTGGGTAATGTTGAACCTAACAATCTTACCGCTTTCTCTTTCCAATGGAAAAAAGATGGTAATTATATCCCTGGAGCAAATCAGGCTACTTATGCTTTTGTAGCTACAGAAGATAATTCAGGAGATTACGTTGTAGAAGTTTCTCGTCCTGGATGCGCTCTTGCAACTTCTCATCCTCATCGTTTGGATGTGCTTCCAAAAGCCGTTGTGGATGTTGAACCTATTTGGTATTTATGTAATGGTTCTGTAACTGTTACTGCAGCTGCTTTCCCAGAATCTAATGGTACTCCTTATCAATGGATGTGGGTAGGT
>JAEZOU010000005.1 GCA_023413895.1 Bacteroidota bacterium
ATCCACGAGCCACCCGTAGAGGCCATATCCGTATCAGGCGAAACGCTACTATGGAGCAATGGTTTTCGAGGTACAGAAGCATACTACTACAACGATGGTTATCTCTCTGCTTACTATATAGACCCTACCACAGGCTGTCCTTCAGAAAAAGCATACGCCTTTATAGAGCCAGCCCCCAACTATGACGCGCTACTGACAGGCTGCTACGAAATATGTTCCGATTCATTAACACATCAGCTTCCTGTGTATGGTTTCTATCCCTATCATGCATCGCAATTTCAATGGTTCTGGTTCCGAGACTCTATGCTCCTTACGCAAGGAACAGACCTGAGTCCAGTTTTACCGCTTCCCAATTACGGAACTTACCATCTACAAACCGAATATTACGATGATTACGGCAACCATTGTGTCAGCGAATCACCCGAATTTATCCTTGAAAATACTTTCTATTGTACCTGCGATAGCATTCAATTCAAACCCGAAAACATAACTTGTAGTGTTGAGGGGTGTAAACTTATATACACCATTCGATATACAATCTGCAATATAGGATCCCATAATTTAGATTTCTTTGACCTTCAACTTCCTGTCGGTGGAGAACTTCTAAGCGACAATCTTCCGGTTGACCTCCCTGCAGGTGACTGCCAGACGTTGGAGTTCAGCATTAGTCTCACCGACTTTACCACCACTATGTTCGAGTTTATTTTGAGAGATAGAAAGCAAAATTGTGAGATCAGCTTTGTAGAAAATCTGAATTGGCATACTTGCGTCGATTCCGACTGTGATATTGCGGACTTTTTATTCGACTTTAACCCAGAGTTGAGTACAGCACATCAAAGTTCCTACTTCCAATTTTATGCTCATATCGAGAATGCAATTGAGGTTCTTTCGATGTGGAGCAGGCCGTCGCAAGTGATAGATTTTGTATATAATGGAAGCGATGTTGAAGGACTGCTGATGTTAGACTACGGCTTACTAACACAAATGAGGTCAAACGGACAAGAGTTTTGCCTCTATATGGTATCTTGTGTAGATGGAGAACACCTTTGTTACGATTCTCTCTGCATACCAGCGGAACAGTTTTTCGATGTTATTCCAAGTGAATTTCGGCAGCTTGCAGATAATGGTTCTCTTGACGAGACTCTCTTCGAGCCTACTGCCGAACCGCTATCACTGCCTGCTGCAGACAAACCTTACCTTGCACCCAATCCCGCCCACAACGAAGTGACGGTAATGGGTATTTCTTCCGAAAAGGTAGTAGAAATCGCAGTTCTAACTATGAAAGGAGAAGTAGTTGCTACCCACACTCTTACGCATAGATTTGAAATAGGAAGATTAGCGAACGCCACCTACATTGTTCGAGTAAGAACCGCCGACAACCAAATCCACTACTTAAAATTGGTAAAACAATAAAAATCGGAAATGCAAAATGCCTCCGAAAATTTATCAAAACTTTCGGAGGCATCGTTTTATATTCTTTATCTTTTAAATTACTTTGTAAACTATCCAATTTATATCAGCATCCTTTTTATTCCTCTTTCTTGCAATCTTTTTCAATGATGTAGTTGTTGCGGTCGGAGGAGTTTCTATAAATCATATCTCCTAAAAAGCCAGACATGAAGAATAGTGTTCCCAAAACCATTGCTAAAAGAGCAAGATAGAAGAGCGGCTGGTCAGTTACCGCGCGGGGAACCATTCCTTGTCCTTGTAAAATGAGTTTCTTGGCAATGATAAAGACCGTTATTAAGCCGCCAATCAGGAAAAGAATGGATCCGCCAAGTCCGAAGAAATGCATCGGTCTTTTCCCAAATCTTGTAGTGAAAGAGATGGAAATCAGATCTAAAAATCCATTGACAAAACGGTCCCAGCCAAATTTGGTAACTCCATATTTGCGTTTGCGGTGAATTACTACTTTCTCGCCAATCTTGTCAAATCCGCTCCATTTCGCAATAACAGGAATGTAGCGGTGCATCTCGCCATAAACTTCAATGGTTTTTACCACTTCGTTGCGATATGCTTTGAGTCCGCAGTTAAAATCGTGTAACTTGATGCCAGAGATTTTTCGAGTAGTCCAATTGAAGAATTTGGAAGGAATATTTTTTGCTAATTTAGAGTCGTAGCGTACCTTTTTCCAGCCAGAAACCATATCAAACCCATCCTCTTTAATCATTTTGTATAGTTCTGGTATTTCGTCAGGGCTGTCTTGTAAGTCAGCATCCATAGTGATAACTACATCGCCTTCAGCACGTTGAAATCCTGTGTTAAGTGCGGCAGATTTTCCATAGTTTCTTCTGAATTTTACCCCTTTGAATGCGCTATTCTCGCTCATCAGTTGCTGAATCACTTGCCAGGATTTGTCTTTACTTCCATCATCAATAAATAGAACTTCGTAACTGAAGTTGTTTTCTTTCATTACTCGGTCAATCCATGCTGCCAACTCTGGCAACGATTCCTCTTCGTTAAATAGAGGTACAATTACTGATATATCCATTTTTATTATTATTTTAGTACCCAATAATTTTTATCAATTTTTGCAGCAAAATTAATCGCCTCATTTTCAGTGTCGAAAATGCCGATGCAAACACGCAAACGATTGTTGCCGTTCTGTTTTACAATTTTTGCATT
This sequence comes from Bacteroidota bacterium, assembly GCA_023413895.1. GTDB lineage: Bacteria > Bacteroidota > Bacteroidia > Bacteroidales > WCHB1-69 > JAEZOU01. The sequence continues at coordinate 2,626 of JAEZOU010000005.1, forward strand.
GTATCTTTGTAAACTTTTTTGTTTGATATGTAATTCTGCATCCGATTGCTTTATAAAACTGCCCGCAATAACATAGAATTTTCCACTTTCAAATTCAATGATTGGAATATTTTCATAAGTTGCAGTAGGCTTAGGAGCAGGTTTAACTTCTTGAACAATAGTTTCTTCCATAGTAGGTTCGATTACTTCTTCAACTTCTTCAACTTCTTCTTCCAACTCCTCGTTAGACGTTGTTTCTAGACTCGGAATCTCTTCATTATCTGTTGTATCAGATGGCGTTGTAAGTTCAGTATTCGTTTCCTTTTTATCAATGATTTTCTGATAAAGATGAACTAACTCATCGTCAAAAAGCGCTGCTAGTACGCCAATACTTGCCAATATGATAAGGATGAAAAGCCAAACCTCCCATCTTCTTTTTCTTTTCCCTTTATTGTCATCATCGTCCTCTTCCTCTTCCTCTATTTCTTGTGTATCCTCACTTTCCGGAACTTCTTCGGTTTTAGACTCTTCAATCTCAGGTTGGCAATCATTATTTTCAAGTTGATTTTCGGTTTCAATAGTTGTGGAGGTTTCCAGAGGCATAGTTTCTGCACTTTCTGGTTCTGCTTCCACTTCTGCAATTTCACCTTCTTGCCTATCTTTTTCCTCAATAGGTGCGTTAGAATCATTTTCAGTAGGCAACGTTTCCAATACTTCTGGTTCCAAAATCACCTGTGGAGGTGTGGTTTCCGCTTGAGGAGTTTCTTGGTCTTCCACAACTTCAGTAGTCTCTTCTGAAATGATTCCTGTTGGCGTTATCACTAAAGGATTCATTCCTTCAAATTCGAGGTTAAGTTCTTGAATATATGACGATTCAAATATTATTTCCTCTTTTTTGCCACGACGGAAAGTCCCGAAGTTGTCGTATGTAATACTTTGATTATTATTGATGGCCGCTTTCAATTCATCAATCCAACGATTGCACATTTCGTAAGCATCAACAATAGTTATTTGCTCCCATTGAGAAAGTTTTGTTGCAAAAGCAAATCCGTTTGCCTCTTTGTCCTCCTGAAATTGGATAATAACTTGCGGTGGTGTAATTTTGTTATCATTTATAGAAGCCTCCTTGCGTACACAACGAAATATACCCAAACTACTAAGATAAACGGATTCTTCCGTCTGTAATGCTCTGATAATATTTTTGATAATCATAGTTTTATTCTTTGATATTTGGAATCTGTTGCAAATCTTCAGGAGTGTCAATAGCAATACTTTCGTGATAACATTCTGCAGTATAGATAGATATATCGTTTTCTAACCATCGTAATTGTTCCAATTTTTCACAATTTTCTAAAGTAGAGGTAGGAAGTTGAACAATTTTTTGTAGTGTTTTCTGACGATATGCATAGATGCCAATATGTTTGAAATAGGAAGTTTCGGCGTCTCCTCTGCGATAGGGAATGGGAAAACGGGAGAAGTAAAGTGCACGTTTCTGCTTGGAAATCACTACTTTAACTTTATTCGGGTTTTCAGTCTCTTCAGTTTGAGTAATAGGTTTGATAAGAGTGGCTATTTCAACTTCTGGGTTTTCAAAAAGGGAAATTAGCGTATTAATCTCCTCTTTTCGGATAAAGGGTTCATCGCCTTGTATGTTAACGATGATATCTTCGTCAGAAAGTTGCAATTTAGCAGCCACTTCGCCGCAACGGTCGGTACCTGATGGGTGTGTCGGTTTTGTGAGTACAACCTCGCCACCGAAGCTGATTACAGCATCATGAATGCGTATGTCATCAGTCGCAACAACTACCTTATCTAGCGATGCTTTGCTTGCTCGTTCATATACGTGTTGAATCATCGGTTTCCCATAAATCAAAGCCAAAGGTTTGCCTGGAAAACGTGTAGAAGCATATCGTGCAGGAATAATACCAATTTTCATTTCTATTTTACTTGTTGGTCAAAAAGTCCGTGAATTTCAGCATCTATTTTTTCGATAACAGCACCAAAATCTTCAGGAACTTCTGCAAATTTAATAGTATTTACATCAATAATTAGAAGTTTTCCCTGTTTTGATTCCTTATATTTCTCAATCCAAGTATCGTAACGATTATTCAGATTTTGGAGATAAGAGATGTTGATTGAGTTTTCATAATCTCTACCTCTTTTGGCAATTTGAGAAACCAAAGTGGAGACATCAGCCTTGAGATATATCAATAAATCAGGGGCTTGCAAAAATTGAGACATCAACTCGAATAGTGAAGCGTAATTTTCAAAGTCGCGAGTTGCCATTAAGTTCATTTCGTGAAGATTGGGTGCAAAAATGTACGCATCTTCATAAATTGTACGATCTTGAACAATATTTTTCTTTCTATTTCTGATGTCAATTACTTGTCTAAATCTGTTATTAAGGAAATAGACTTGAAGGTTGAAGGACCAACGTTGCATATCTTCGTAGAAACTTGCCAAATAAGGATTGTGTTCTACGCTTTCATACATTGGTTCCCAATTATAATGTTTGGCTAACATTCCGGTGAGGGTTGTTTTTCCAGAGCCTATATTACCAGCAATTGCAATATGCATAATTGTATAATTTTATGTCGATTATTGATTTTGTACTTGTTTTTTATCGGAAATTGAGTGCATTACTAAATAGATGCAAAGTGCAGCAAATGCAGCGATAGCCAGATAGTTAAAAGCTGCTGAGTTTGCGTATGCTTCGGTAGTTGCTACATCAATACCTAAGTTTTTAAGAATAGCACTTACTACGCCCATAATTGCGCCACCTGCAAGCAATCCTGATGCTAACAAGGTTCCTTTTTCTTTGCGTTGTTTGTTGATGGCTTCATCTTTGCTTCGTGAGCCTACATACCAAGCTAACGCACCACCAATGAGAAGTGGAACATTGAGTTGTAATGGAATAAACATGCCTAATGAGAATGCTAAAGCAGGAATGCCAATGCGGTCAAGAAGAAGTGCTAAAATTGCACCAACGATGTATAGTAACCATGGAGTTTGTCCTCCGAACATTAAGGGTTGAATGATGGCAGCCATTGCGTTTGCTTGTGGTGCTACAAGTGCATCATCGCCAGAATATCCGTATGTTTCGGAAAGAAGCATAATAACAGCACCTACTGTAAGCGCTGAAACTGCTGTTCCTAAGAATTTAAACATCTGTTGTTTGTATGGAGATGTTCCAATCCAATATCCAATCTTTAAATCGGTAATAAAACCACCAGCCATAGCTAAAGCAGAGCATACAATACCACCTACCACAAGGGCAATTACAATTCCAGAACCTCCTTGTAAACCGATAGCGGAAAGAATAAATGAAGCTAAAATCAAGGTCATCATGGTCATTCCTGATACAGGATTGTTACCTACAGTTGCAATTGCTGTTGCAGCAACAGTGGTGAAAAGAAATGCGAATAGGAAAATTACTAATAGACTGACTAAAATCTGTACTAAATTCATCTTTAATCCACCAAATAGGAAGAAAATTACGGTAAGAATGGCAACAGCTAAGAATCCGAAAAGGATAATCTTCATGGAAAGATCTCGCTCTGTACGAAGTTCTTGAGTTTGAGTTTGGGTGCTCTTACGAGAAGAGAATGCAACACCCATTGACTTCTTAATTACGCCAGCAGATTTAATAACGCCTAAGATTCCTGCCATAGCGATACCCCCAATGCCGATGTATCTTACATAGTCCGCAAAGATGGTTTCAGCACTAAGCGTGGACATTGCAATGCCGTCGGGGGTAAGTCCGTAACTGCCTAAAAGGGGGACGATAAACCACCAAGAAAGAAATGAACCTGCACAAATAATTGTGGCATATTTTAATCCAATAAGGTAGCCTGTTCCTAGTAGGATTGAACTAGCATTCATTTTGAAGACAAATTTATGATTGGTTGCCAATTGCTCGCCCCAAGCAAACATTCGGGTGCTGATGTTTTCAGACCAGAATCGGAATGTAGTCATAAGAAAATCATACATTCCACCAATAAGACTGCTGATTACCAGTAATTTGGCTTGCGCTCCGCCTTTCGCTCCCGATACCAAAATCTCTGTAGTTGCGGTAGCTTCTGGGAATGGATATTTACCATGCATTTCCGAAACAAAATATTTGCGGAATGGAATTAAAAAGAGAATGCCTAAAAATCCTCCTAAAAGCGATGCCAAGAAAATCTGCATAAAGTTGACTTGAATCTCAGCTCCAATGGCAGGATTGCTCTCTTTAATAATGTAAATAGCAGGAAGTGTAAAAATTGCTCCCGCAACAATAACTCCTGAACTTGCTCCAATAGATTGGATAATTACGTTTTCTGAAAGTGGACTTTTACGTTTAGCTAATGTTGATGCTCCTACTGCAATAATGGCAATTGGAATAGCTGCTTCAAAAACTTGGCCAAAACGAAGTCCAGAGTAAGCTGTAGCAGCAGAAAAAAGTACTGCCATTACTAAACCCCAAAGAATAGTCCAACCGTTAATTTCTGGATATTTTTTGTCACCTCTGAGTATCGGACGATACTTTTCTCCTGGCTTTAATTCAGAGTATGCGTTGTCTGGCATTTTGATTTCCTCAGTTTCTTGAGAACTGTTTTGAGGTTCTTGATATACCTCTTTTTCATTTGTTGATTTGTTTATAGATTCCATATTTTATTGATTATTAGCAAGATAATAATATGCATGAGTAGCTACAAAAATATAAAAATAGTTTTAATATTGTACCTTTTTATGGCTATTTTTTTAAAGAAAAATTTTTTTTGAAAAAGTGACTGAGCTATTGAAAAAAATTGTATTTTTGCACCCACAAAAACACGGCGATTGTAGCTCAGTTGGTTAGAGTGCCGGATTGTGGTTCCGAAGGTCGTGGGTTCGAATCCCACCAGTCGCCCAAAATAAAAAGTCAACGTTACGTTGGCTTTTTTTTTATCTTTGACAATCAATGTTTAACTTATGAGAAAAGTTGCTACACTCGCATTTTTGTTATTTTGCTGTACTATGATAAGCGTTTCGCAAAATTGTATTAATCAGGATGCTAAGTTGAATAAAGAGGTACAACAGCAAAATGTTCGCCCACAATTTCCCGGAGGGAATAAGGAGTTAGCAGTTTTTTTGTCAAAGAATATTAAATATCCTGAAAGTGCAAAACAAAATAAAATATCGGGTAGGGTAGTGGTAATGTTTCAGGTTGATGTTGATGGTACAATTTCTAATGTTAGTATTGCACAATCTCTTACTCCTGAGTGCGACAAAGAAGCAAAACGAGTAGTGAGTTTGATGCCAAAGTGGACTCCCGCCTTACAAAATGGTAAGCCTATTCGTTCTTTTTATCAAATACCTATTGTTTTTAAATTGAATTAATGGGATTTTTATTTCCAAAATTGATTTGTTATATCAATTTTTTCACTAGCTTCAATTTTGTACAATCGCTGATTGGTCAATCGGCTCTTTAAACTACCTCGTTCTGGCTGGTATTCTCCCAATTTGATAAAGGAGAAAAATTCAGTATGGTTTGGAAAACTATTACGCCCTGAGTACCAAGCTGTTTTTAAGGGGTAGGTAGAAAGAATATAGTGCGCTAACTTCTCAATAGCCTCAACGTCGTTGTCTCCACCCATAAAACAAACACAAGTAATACTATCTTTATATCGAGAAATTATTGAGTCTAACTCAATGGTTGTAAGTTCAGGACCAATATTTTCACGAAGGTGAGGACTATGGCAGCCCTCGCAGCGATTGGGACAGCACGTTAGGTTTATGGCTAATGTTACTTCATCAGGAATCTCCTGAAAGACGATGTCGAAGTTGTAATATCTAAGCATTGATGTGCATATAGTGTCGTTTACTCGCTTCTTTCTGTCTGGCTTCTGAGAAGTTACTTACTCTTTTCATGTAACCGATAACGCGTGTGAGGTAGTCTATATTAGTGCTTTGGCAATGTGGACAACTCTTTAGATAGCGTTTGTCGATATGGCCACAATCGTTACAAACTGTATTAGGAATATTGAAAGTGAAGTAGTTGCATCCTTCAATAGCTGCTGTTCGGAGAAGTTGTCTGTACTGCTTTTGTGAAAGATGTTCTTCCAAATTGAGGTGCAATGCAGAGCCTCCTGTCAGATGTTCTATGTAATGTTTGCCGTGAAGTTTGAATTTGTCAAGTACGTTCAATGAGTCATCTTCAACTACAAAAAAGTAACTATTATAACAATCGCGTGGCACGCTATAACCATCTTCTCTATCCCATTTTGCATGTTTTACACCAACGTTTTCCGCAGGAATCATCTCGCAATTAAACAGCAAATCTTTCTTTCGATAGGATTTGTTGTAATTTTCAATCAATCCTAAAACTTCTTGAACAAAAGTACGGTACTCTGGATTATCGTTGATAGGAATATTCAAAAATTCAGCAGCTTCTACAATTCCGTTTATGCCGATAGTCAAGTATTGGCGTGAAAGTGCAATGTATCCTGAGTCGAAAAGAGGAAGCATTCCCTTAACTTGGAGATATTTAAGATTTTCATTATAAGCAATTTGAACTTTATGCATTAGGTCCACAACCTCTTCAACAAATTGCAGATGAGGAATCCCATTTCTTTTCTCATATTGAATGCAGCGATTTAGGTTTAACGTTAGCACACTTTTAGAACCTGTAGAAACTCCGCCTGCTCCTAATGTGTAACTAAAACCATTGTCCTGAATTTCGTTTCGTAAGCGACAACAGCTACTCAACGAGTCAGCATTGTCACTAACGTAAGTGAAGAAAGAGTGCCCTGCCGCATACATTTCAGCAGTAAAATCTCCATATTCTTTGTCTAAAATATCTCCGTCTTTTGAGAGTAGAGCCATCGTTTCCACAGGGAACGTGAGAACGGCTTTAGTGCGCTCTTCGTTAAACCAACGCATAAAGCGGCGTTGTAGCCAATCTAGTGATTTCCAATCGGGACGAGAACCATCTGGAAAACAAAACTCGCCAAACAAACTTTGGAAATAATATTTATCGTAGTAAGATATATTCCAAAATACAGATTGGAAATTGCGCGCACCAGTCGGTTGGTTGATAGAATATACAACTTGTTGGAAACAATCTGTAATCACTTTGTCTAAAGTTCGTTTTCTTGTGGAAAGATCCACTACTTCATCAACTCTTTCAATGTAGTCTTCACCATATTCCAATGCAATGAAATAGTTCATATACATCAAAAATTCAGGAGTAGCACAAGCTCCGCTCAGCATACTTGATACCATAAATACCATATTGATGAATCCGCCACAGAACGATTTTAGATTGGTAGGACGAGAAGCGTTCCCGCCAATGCTGCGAGTTCCGTTCAAAAGCCAAGGGTACATCGTAATACTTGCACAATAATTGGCCATACTCGTTTCATCGTTTTTGTAAATAAAGTGATTGTTTAGTAAGTGTAAATATCTATCAGATAACTCTTTGCTATATAAGTCTTTAATCTTATCACAGAGCATTCGACGATTTAATCTGATAAAGTTCGATTTCGGTAGCTCGCCTATTAGTGTGGCAATGTTCTTTTTTTCAACATTAGCATTTGCATCAAATTTACTGCCTGTAGCTGCGTTTTGTGCGTTACAATAGTCAATGAGGAATTTCATCTTTTCTGAAATCTCTCTATCTTCGTAATGTTTCTGTCTATAAAGAATGTATGCTTTGGCAACTTCGTAGTAATTTTCTTGCACTAATAGGGCTTCTACTTGATTCTGAATCTCTTCTACTGTAATGCCATCGAAAATATTGATTCGAACAAGAATCTTATTAATAGTCTCTTCTGTAACAACCTCTTGTGTTGATGCAAAAGCTTTTAAAATTGCATTTTTAATTTTATCGATGGAAAAAGGAACTCTTTTCCCGTTTCTTTTAATAATAAATATTTCTTCAATCATACGATAAAGATTTGGGTTGCTTGTTGTTTGATACAATGCAACTTGAGGATAAGATAAAAGCCCTATGCTACGCTCTTCGCTCTTTTCCCGAAAGTTACGAACTGAAATTAGGCAGGTCTTCTGGCTTCTCCATTGCGATGACTTCCCGATAATCTCAGTGTCTTTTGTGTCGCAACTCTTTGGGGAGTTTACAGCTGCGGGAACAGCTCCCGATTTTCACAGGATTCCCTATTATTCTTGCAGAACCTAAATTCGTGGCAAAGATATAAAAAAGTGTATAGTGTTCTATTTAGAAAAATAACGATTCTATCAAAGTTATTAACAAATGTTAAGATGCGGAAAATAAGTTATTTATATCTAATCTTTTGTCCTATTTGAAGTATGGAATTTTCTTTTATGTTGTTGATTTTACATAAATTGCTAATTGTAGTTCCATATTTCTTCGCTATAGCATATAGGGTGTCCCCCTTTTTTATGATGTGATATTTTTCGGAGTTTTTATCCTCTTTTTTCTGCAAAGTGTCTTCAGAATTTGTTGTTGATTGCATTATTATTTCCGTAGCCTGTTGAGGTTCTGGATTGACAATTTTAGGTTCATCTATGATTTCATTAACTTCTTTCACTTCATTGCTTCTATTACGATAACGAGCCATTGTGCTGTCAACGGTTATGGTTACTTTTGCGCGTTGCGTGTATGCGTTCGCCATTGTTTGTTTTGTAAGGGGAATGCTCGTGTTCACGTATGGAATGCTGTCGGCGCGCGTGTGGCAAAATAGCCATTCGTATGGCTCTGGTATATAAAAAGCTCTGGCTAGATAGGAATGGTCAACACCTGCTAACTTGGAAAAGCGAAGCAGTTCTGAGGGGCCGCACGCCTTAATAGCATTGACAACTTTTTGCGATTGGCTTACGGGTACACTTCTGTCGGCTGTCCCATGTGCAATCCAAAGTGGAAAGGTCCCTAAACCACAGTATGATTTCAGGTTGGCTCCGCCGCATAAGGCAATGGCTGCTGCAATTTTGTCAGGATAGGTGCCTGTGTAGTCTAATGTACCATATCCACCCAAACTCATTCCGAAAACATATATCCGATTTGTATCAATAGGATAGTTCCGCAGTGCCCACTCTAAAAGATTGTTGATTTTGTCAGGTTGCCAAGCACCCCCCGGATTTTGTGGCGCTAACACGACAGCGTCAATTTTTAATCCGCGTTCAATAGCATCAATGGTTCCATATCTTTTTACACGGTTTAGGTCGTTGCCGCATAAACTATGCCCATGCAGAAAAATTAATAGGGGAGTGCTCTCTTTCTGTGTATAATAGTTATCAGGCAAATATAACCAAAAATTATAACTATTAGGTACTTCTTTTTTATGTGCACTCAATTGTGAGTAAGCCATGTATGGAAGTATCAGAAGAAGTAGAAAAGTGAGTTTGTATCGCATTGATAAAATTTTGTGTGTTTCTATGTTCTGGGTATTAAGAGACCTACAAATGTCTCAAAATTGAATTTGCAAAAATATATTTTTTTTTATTTGGGCGTGCCGGCTTTTCTATCGCACATCCCTGCGCACGCCGTCGGGCTATCCGCTCAAATTTCGCGCCTCTTTCTCCTGCTTAATTTCTCAAAATTCATATTCTACATTCATATTCTAACTTCTAACTTCTAAACTCGGCGCTCATAACCGCTTCTATCCCTCACGCGCACTTCGCGCACTCGTTACCGTATAAACACTAAGTAAATCAAGAATGCGGGTAGTATCCATAAAGTGTGTAATTTTCCAGCAAAATGATATGTTTACAAAAAAATCAAAACTTTAAAAAGGAAATTGCAAAAGTACAAAGTATGGAGTTTTAATGAAATCGAAATGCGCAATCCATTTTCAACAGAATTTGTCAAAATCTGTACGAGCAAAAGAGAAATCAACCATCTGTAAAGATCTGAAAATGTTTTTTCAAAGTGACCCAACAGATTCTGTCAGTGACGGGCTGCGTAAGTTCAGCGACTTTTGCAACAAGTGGAAAAAAACACCCTTGGCTGTCAAGCAAACTCCCAAACGAGTGTTTAGCAATTCATTTCGCCTATCTAAACTACAACTACAACATCAGATCCATGATTTACACGCTCTACTGAATTGAACGGATAAACAAGACGTTTAAGAAGATCCTGAGAGTTCGCGGTACTTTGCCCAATGTAGAAGTGGAACTGGTGCCTTATGTGGTGTCGCCACAGAAATGAGTTGCTACAACTACCTGATTATTGCTTTCGTTCACGAGCAACAACACTTTCGGTGGGATTAGCCTTGAAGTGTAATGAAACGGAGGCTGGCCGAAGTGGAAACACACTTCAAAGCATAAAAAATTATAAAATCAATCGCAAATGTCAAAAAAAATATATCTTTGCACAAACAATCTTTACACACTTTTGGGGACAGTATCCTTTAGCAATCGCCCATTCAGACTTTTGACTATTTATTTTAATTTATTTCCTATAAGTAATTTAGATTTCTAGAAAATAAAAACGGCTTGAAATGCAAAGCAATTCAAGCCGTTTTTTATCTTGTATGAAGAATTACTATTCAGCGTCTTGTGCAGCTGGCTCTTCTGTAGCTGGAGCTTCAACTTGTGCAGTTGTTTCTTCTGCTTTTTTAGAGCTTTTTCTGCTACGACGAGTTTTAGTAGCTTTCTTTTCTTCAAATACAGTGTATGTTTCGTTATAATCAACGAATTCAATAATACACATTTCTGCGTTATCACCTTGACGGAAACCAGTTTTTAAAATTCTGGTATATCCACCTGGACGAGTTGCAACCTTTTGAGAAATTTCTCTAAAAAGTTCTGTCACAGCAAATTTATCATGAAGATAAGAGAAAACCATACGTCTTGAATGTGTGGTATCGTTTTTGCTACGAGTTACCAATGGTTCAACATATTTTCTCAATTCTTTTGCTTTGGCGAGAGTCGTAGAAATTCTTTTGTGCTTTATTAAAGAGCAAGCCATATTAGCTAACATCGCTTTTCTATGTGCGCTTGTTCTTCCTAAATGATTAATTCTTTTCGCGTGTCTCATTGTTCTTAATCCTTATCTAATTTATATTTTGATACATTCATTCCAAATTCTAAACCTTTAGATTTGACTAAATCTTCCAATTCAGAAAGTGATTTTTTACCGAAGTTACGGAATTTGAGCAAGTCGCTCTTTTGTATAGCTACCAAATCTCCTAATGTTTCAAGTTCTGCAGACTTTAGGCAGTTAAGGGCACGTACAGACAAATCCATATCAATAAGTTTTGATTTTAATACTTGTCTGATAAGTAGTGAGGATTCATCCATCTCTTCATTTGAAGATCCTGAATCTGCTTGAGAATCTAAAGAGATCTTTTCATCTGAGAACAACGCAAAGTGTTGAATCAAAATCTTAGCAGCTTCTTTCAAAGCTTCTTTGGGGTGAATTGAGCCATCAGTGATGATGTCAAACACCAATTTTTCAAAGTCTGTTCTTTGTTCTACACGATAGTTCTCGATAGAATATTTAACATTCTTAATCGGAGTATGGATTGAATCAATTGCGATTACATCAATTCCTTCGTGGAGTGATTTGTTTTCTTCTGCAGGCACATAACCTCTACCTTTATCGATGGTAATTTCAATAACTAATTTTACTGAAGGTTCCATACGACAAATTAGCAATTCGGGATTAAGTACTTGGAAAAAGTTCAGAAAGTGATTCATATCACCAGCCTTAAATTCATTTTGACCGCAAATAGTAATCACTGCTTTCTCCGAGTTGGTGTTTTCAACCTTATTTTTGAAACGAATCTGTTTAAGGTTGAGGACGATGTCTGTAACATCTTCCATAACTCCCGAGATAGAAGAAAATTCTTGAGCTACACCTTCAATCTTCACTGAAGTGATAGCAAAACCTTCTAATGATGATAATAATACACGACGCAATGCATTACCAATGGTCATACCATAACCTTGTTGCAATGGACGAAATTCAAAGATACCATGAAATTCGTCAGCTTCGTTCATTATAACTTTATCAGGTTTTTGAAAGGTTAATATTGCCATATTTATTTGTTTTACTTGTTTGATACCTTGTTGAATTAATGAGCTATAATTGTCTATTTATTATTTAGAATATAGTTCGACAATAGCTTGTTCATTAATAGTTTCTGGAATTTCTTCTCTTTCAGGGTAATTCATGAATTTTCCGGTAAATAAATTGCCATCCCATTCTAACCAAGAGAATTGATTATTCTTTCCATTCAATGAGTTGGTAATTACTTCCAATGATTGTGAACGTTCGCGTACTGCTACGATGTCACCAGGAACTAATAATGTTGATGGAATGTTACAAATTTTACCATTTAATGTAATATGTCTATGGGTTACCAATTGACGAGCAGCTGCTCTTGTTGGAGCAATACCCAAACGGAATACTACGTTGTCTAAGCGAGATTCGATAAGTTTCATCAAGTTTTGACCAGTGATACCTTTCTTTCTTGCAGCTATTCGGAACAATTTTCTAAATTGTCTTTCCAAAATACCATAAGCATATTTCGCTTTTTGTTTCTCTTGTAATTGAATGCCGTACTCTGATAATTTAGCACGTTTTCTGTTTAATCCATGTTGTCCAGGAGGATAATTTTTTCTTTCATAATATTTATCAGAACCATAAATGGGTTCTTTGAATTTTCTTGCAATTCTTGTTCTTGGTCCAGTATATCTTGCCATGTTTCTTAATTTTAATTGTTCTTGTTTCTAATTGAATCGTATAATTTCAACTTCTCTCTCAACTATTATTATACTCTTCTGCGTTTTGGAGGACGACAACCATTGTGTGGAAGTGGAGTAATATCGGTAATCTCTTCAACCATAATTCCTGTTGCGTGAATTGTACGGATTGCTGATTCTCTACCGCTACCAGGTCCTTTTACAAATACTTTTACTTTTCTTAAACCAAGATCATAAGCAACTTTTGCGCAATCTTGTGCAGCCATCTGTGCAGCATACGGAGTGTTCTTCTTTGAACCTCTGAAGCCCATTTTTCCAGCTGAAGACCAAGAAATAACCTGTCCGTCGCTGTTGGTAAGGGTTACAATAACATTGTTGAATGATGCGGAAATGAACGCTTTGCCCATTGCATCGATTCTTACCACTTTTTTCTTTATTGTTTTTGTGCTTTTTGCCATAATAATTATTCCTTCTTCTGACTAAATTTGTTTCTTGACTATGATTTGTTGTTATAACAAAACTAGAATTACTTAGTTGCTTTTTTCTTGTTAGCAACTGTTTTCTTACGCCCTTTTCTCGTACGAGCGTTGTTTTTAGTACTTTGTCCACGTAGTGGTAATCCGATACGATGACGAATACCTCTGTAACAGCCGATATCCATTAAACGTTTGATGTTCATTTGAACTTCAGAACGCAACGCACCTTCTACTTTTATTTCATTAATTATTCCACGGAGAGTTGCTAATTCGTCGTCATTCCATTCGCTAACTTTTTTATCGTAGCTGATGCCTGCTTGATTCAGAATCTTTTGTGCGGTACTTCTTCCAATTCCGTAGATGTAAGTTAAACCGATTTCACCTCTTTTGTTCTTGGGTAAATCAATACCTGCAATTCTTGCCATATTCTTTCTCTATTTTAACTGTTAATTATTATTATCCTTGACGTTGTTTGTATTTTGGGTTTTTCTTGTTAATCACATAAACTACACCTTTTCTCTTGACAACGATGCAATCTTCTGTTCTCTTTTTTACGGATGCTTTTACTTTCATTGTTCTTCTTCTTTTTATGATTTATGTCTAAATATTATTCTACCTTTGGTTAGGTCGTATGGCGACATCTCTACCTGTACTTTATCTCCCGGTAAGATCTTAATGTAATTCAATCTCATTTTTCCTGAAATGTGTGCAATGATGATATGCCCATTTTCCAATTGAACCCGAAACATTGCGTTTCCTAATGATTCGATGACGATGCCATCTTGTTCTATGGATAGTTGTTTTGCCATACGTTTCTGTTTTTATTTGTTACTATTTAATGATTCTTCTATGTATTCGTAGGTGGATAATAACTCTGTACCATTAGCGGTAAGGGCTACCTGATGTTCAAAATGCGCCGCTGGAAGTCCATCTCTGGTACGAATGGTCCATCCATCTTGATCCATTGTGATGTTTCTTTTTCCCATTGTAATCATGGGCTCAATACAGATTACCATTCCTTGAACTAGACGAGTCCCGTGTCCTTTTACTCCATAGTTGGGTACATCTGGCATTTCGTGCATGTTTTTGCCGATTCCGTGTCCACAAAGTTCTCGAACTACGCCGTATCCAAAGTTTTCTGTGTACGATTGTACTGCAGCACCAATATCACCTGTCGTATTACCTATTTTTACTTCGGCAATTCCTAATAACAAAGATTCTTTGGTGCGCTCTAATAAAAGGCGTTTCTCTTCTGAAATTTGACCTACGGCAAATGTATATGCATAATCTCCGTGGTAGCCGTTTTTGCAAGCTCCGCAATCTATTGATACAATATCACCTTCCTTTAATATGTTATTGTTCGGAATTCCATGTACAACGACATCATTTACTGATATACACAATGATGCTGGAAAACCTTGATATCCTTTGAAAGATGGAATTGCACCTTGACTGCGTATATATTCCTCAGCTATGCGATCAAGCATAATCAAAGGAATGCCTGGCTTGATATGTTTGGCAACCTCTCCTAAGGTTTTACCAACTATCAAAGCACTCTCTCTAATAGTCTCAATCTCTTCTGATGAATAATATTTTCGCTTGCTAAATACCATATTATCTATTAGTACATTCCGTTAGTGCGTCCTTTGATTCTTCCAGATTTTGTTAAGCCGTCATAATGACGCATCAACAAGTGACTTTCAATTTGTTGTAACATATCTAATACAACACCTACCATAATTAATAATGATGTACCACCAAAGAATTGTGCAAATTGTTGGTTTACATCAAAAATTCTAACTACAGCAGGTAGAATTGCTACAATACCCAAGAATATAGAACCAGGAAGGGTAATGCGTGACATAATCTCGTCAATTAATTGTGCTGTTTGTTTGCCTGGCTTGGTACCTGGAATAAAACCATTGTTCTTCTTCAAATCTTCTGCAATTTGTTGTGGGTTAATGGTAATTGCAGTATAGAAATATGTAAATGCAATGATTAATAAGAAGAATACTATGTTATATCCTAAACCATTATAGTCTATAAAGCTCATCCAAAATTTACTTGGTTCTGCAGAATAGTTCATAAAGGTTAATGGTAAAAACATAAGTGCTTGTGCAAAAATGATAGGCATTACTCCTGCAGCATTTACTTTCAATGGAAGGTAATTTCTAACACCACCATATTGTTTGTTTCCTTCAATTCTTTTTGCGTATTGAACAGGGATACGACGTGTTCCTTGTACCAAAAGCACACATAATGAAATAATCACCATCATAATTACGATCTCAACGATAAAAACAATAGGACCACCATTCATATCAGCTACTTTTGAAACAAATTCTGCGTATAACGCATGTGGCAATCTTGCAATGATACCAACCATAATGATGATTGAGATACCATTTCCAAGTCCATTATCGGTAATTCTTTCACCTAACCACATAATGAATAATGTACCAGCAATCAATAGAATAAATGCTGTGATTGCAAAGGTTGAAATACCGAAAAGAAATGTAGGTTCTAACATTGCTGGATTTACAGCACCACCAAATTGATTTACGATATTAGCAATGTATGGAGGAGCTTGGATACCTACAACAGCAATAGTTAAATAACGGGTAATCTGATTGATCTTTTTACGTCCGCTTTCGCCTTCTTTTTGTAAACGTTGGAAGTATGGAACTGCCAAGGTCATTAATTGGATAACGATTGATGCTGAGATGTAAGGCATAATACCTAATGCAAAAATTGAAGCATTAGAAAATGCACCACCAGAGAATAAATCTAACATTCCTAACAAACCTTCTTGCGCAGATTGTGAAAATGCAGCTAAATCTGCAGGATTGATTCCCGGAAGCACAATGTGTGCTCCTAATCTGTATATCAAAATGATAAACAAAGTATAAAGAATACGCTTGCGCAAATCCTCTATGCTAAAAATGTTTTTTATTGTGTTAAAAAATCTTTTCATTTTCTAGTTATTATTGGAAAACTTCTTTTTCGTTAACTATTCCGAGCTGATTACTCTGCGCTTGGTGCACCAACCAATGTTACGGTTCCACCTAATTCTTCGATAGCAGCTTTTGCACTTTGTGAAATAGCGTGTGCAGTAACATTAATTTTGCTTGTTAACTTGCCTTGTCCCAATATCTTAACTAAATCATTCTTTGCTAACAAACCATTGGCTCTTAATGTCTCTAATGTGATTTCAGAACTTTGTGTCTTCTCTACCAACATTTGAAGAGTGCTGATATTAATTGGACTATATTCAATACGATTGATGTTTTTGAAGCCTCTTTTAGGTAAAATTCTGTAGATAGGCATTTGTCCGCCTTCAAAACCAATCTTGCGGCTATATCCTGATCTGGATTGAGCACCTTTGTGTCCTCTTGTTGATGTACCACCTTTGCCTGATCCTTGTCCTCTACCAATTCTTTTTGAAAGTTTAGTTGCTCCTTCTGCAGGTTTTAAATTGTGTAAGTTCATCGTTCTAATTTTCAAATATGATTAATACTTCTTTAAATTTCTTCTACTGATACTAAATGCTTAACTTTTTCAACAATCCCCAAAATTTGTGGTGTGGGAGTGTGTTCTACAGTTTGATGCATTTTTCTTAAACCTAACGCTTGAAGCGATCTTTTTTGACGTTCGGGTTTGTCAATCGAACTTTTCACTTGTGTAATTTTAATCTTTTTCATCCCTTCGATTTGTTTTTATTTGTTTTTTACTATAGTTTTTTTCGTCTATAAAATAAAAAATAGTAGCTATTTTTCCCTAAAAATCGCAACTATTTTCACATTTTTTACCATAAACAATTCTCTTTCTTAAATTCAACCCAGTATGCTATGATCCGTGAAATGAGGTAGTTACGAGTGCGTTTTAAGTGCGCTTTCCTATTTTTATTTCACTCCAAAAAGTTTGGCAAATATATACTATTTTTCTATACAAAAACCTTTTGTGAAAATATTTTTTTACCGAACTAATGTTACTGTTCCATTCCGCTTAAACGGGGTCCCATCGTGGAGCAAATATTCTATCCGGTAAACATATACACCACCTGGTGCCAACTCACCATTAATGGTCCCGTCCCACCCTGAGTATGGATTTGTTGTGCTGAAAATTTTTACGCCCCAACGAGTGTATATCTCAAAAATATATCCACTTGTTGAAACAAATGAATTGGTGGGCAGAAAAACTCTGTTACTATTCCCTACACCCATAAATGCATTCGGTATGTAGGTGGTTGGATGTTGGGTTAATACAATCTCATTGGAAAAACTTTCTGGGCATTCTCCTAATTCACATGTAAAACTTTCTGTAGATACTTTGTATGTGAAATTAGCCCCATTTAGGTATAATTCAGTTACATCATCTGTAAAGTTATTGTAACCTTCTGGAGAATGGTTGTTTGATATTTCGACAAAACTTACATCTGTTTCCGTTTTGCGATGAATGGCATAGCTTGCCGCCGATATTGAGTCAACACCATCGTCATAGTCCATCCATTGTAAGGTGTTAACGTGTGCTGCATCACCAAATCCGCGCAGTAGTATGGAGTGTGCAATGTTGGAAATAGTCGGTGCTGGTGAACATTCGTTGTGAAGTTTCATCTGATAGTAGTAACTGTGGTTATTCACGTCAACGTCGTTGTCAATATAAGTATATTGGGAACCTCCATTGTAAGCTATTGTGGTAATGAATTGAAGGTTTTGGCCATTATCGCAACTTCTATATAAGTCAATATGTGAAAAAGGTGTTTCTCCACCGCTTGTAAGAGCTTGAATTCGAATTTGTCGATTATCTTCTACAGAAACAGAACTAATATAGGCGTAATCATGGTTTTCTTCAGCAGTAAAGGTAAAGTTAACCTTGCGTGAGTCTGCTGTAAATAGTCCATTGTTGCTGACAGCTCGCACGATAAAGGTGTAGTCCCTGTCTGGAACTAAGTTGGAATGTGTATAGGTAGTTGTATTAGCAGAAACTTCTCCCGAGTATTGTAAGGCACCTCCATCTTCAGAAAAGTAAATTTCATATTTTTCTAACCCATCAGTCATGTTAATATAGTGTGTCCACGATAATGATGCTTTTCTTGTGCAACCATCAGTGGTACAGTGTAATAGTATGTTTTGCTGAGGGTCAAATATCATTCCACTAGCATTGCCACAGCTGTCTCGCGCCGAAATTCTGTAATGATTTACAATGTCTGAACTATGTAGCGAGTCAGTCCAAGTAGTGGTAGAAATTCCATATACGGTATCTATAGCTACCCAAGGGGCATTTTCTGTTTCTTGATGGAATATGACGTATGAATTTACGTCATTGTCCTCCGACTCCTCCCACGAAAGCGTAATCATATCGCTTGTATAATCAACGGTAACTTGGTGAAGGGTAGGAATATGTGGAGCAATAAGGTTCTGAAAATGCTCCGTCGAGATGGTCGATGCGTTTTGACAAACGTTTCCGCCCTGCGGCGCGAAAAATTGATCGGAAAGATGTATTCGATAACGAACATCTGCATCACAAATTTCAATAGTGTCCCTAAAACTAAGGTTTCCAGGATATGTGATGCTTCCAACAGAACGAAATTCAATGTCGTTAGGGTGTTTCCTCATTACTCTAAAAACATTACTTGTAGTTGGAAGTAATTCTGTAGCTGGAGCATTCCAATTGATGATAGCTGTGCCATCGCCAGGGTTGGTAATGTTGCTAAAAATGGTTTGTAACGTGTCAGAATTGTAACTATTGCCCTGAAAAATAGCTTTGATAAAATAGTATTTGTGAATGATAGGGTCAACTCCATCAAAGCAGTCGGTGTTGGCTGTGGTCATATTGTTATTAATTACTTGATAGGGACCAGCAACTTGATCTGCATAGTAAACTTCGTAGCGAATGAAGTTTGATGAATCAGCAATAGGAACAAAATAGAGGGAAACACCATTGCCATCTTCTTTTACATGTACACAGCGTAATTGTGGAGTTTGCGTACTTTGTGCAAATAGATAGAAGGTGAAAAATATGATGATGGTAATAAGGAATGATTGTTTCATGAGATGTTAATGTTTGCCAACGATAATGGTGAATATGGTTTCTCTCTGCAAATAACGATTCGCAAGAGATATGATTGTTTGAGGGGAAATCTTTTTTATTGTATCAAAAAGTTGTCCCATCTCCTCTTCGTTCAACCCAAATTTATGCCATCTTATATAAGTTCTCATATATGATGTGATACCATCTACAGAACGGAGGTAGGCACCAGATAAATACGTTTTTAATGTTGATAGTTCTTCATCGCAAATTTCTTCTGTTTGCAGGCGCCTTATCTCTTCGAAACAAGCTTCAATTGATTCGTCTGCTTTCCCTTCTATAATGTCGCTTTCAATGAAGAATATTGAATGGTCGCAAATATATGAGTTTTCACTATAAATACTATAGGTGTAGCCACATTCTTCTCGTACTTTCTGCATTAGTCTTGAACCGAAATATCCTCCTAATAGTGTGTT
Source organism: Bacteroidota bacterium (assembly GCA_023413895.1). Classification (GTDB taxonomy): domain Bacteria; phylum Bacteroidota; class Bacteroidia; order Bacteroidales; family WCHB1-69; genus JAEZOU01. The sequence continues at coordinate 22,232 of JAEZOU010000005.1, forward strand.
TAGTATGTTGAATTCCCTTCTATCTGTGTGATTGTAATCAAATAGTTTTTTGTAAAGTAAAATAGTAGATTGCAAGGAGTTTTCCCTAGGTTCGTAGATGAACTGTTCACACTGAGTTCGAAGTGTTGTGGTGGAAATAATTGGAGTGTCGTTCTTGGAAAGTTGTTGAAAGGTTTGTACAATGGTGTGTGTCTCCTCATCTTCAATGTTTCCTGCTGCAAAAATATTTATTCGGTTAGCTTGGAATACTTGTTGATGATACTCTTTTAAGTTATCAATAGAAAGATTTTCAATGTGTTCTCTTTTTAATGGTGTTCCAAGAGGGGTGCCTGGTTGATAGATGTTTTTCAACATTAATTGGGAGGCAATATAACTGTTTTTTCGAATGTTATATTCTAAGTTTTTAATCTTACTTTTTTTGAAATCTTCAAAGTTCTCGCTACTAAATGTGGGATTTGCAATGGTTTCAATAATGATAGGATAGACCTTGTTGAAGTTTCTTTTGGGAATGATGAGCTCTATCGTTGCATTTTGTATGTTTATGCTTGTATTCCACGAAGAACCATAGTAGTCCAAAAGTTGATCCATCTTCTCTTTGGGATATTGTGAAGAGGATTCTTTCAGAAAAGAAAATAGGGCTTGTGCAACATATTTCGTAGACTCATAAATTCTGCCTCCAGCTACTTCAATGGTGATATGAAGCAAGTCTAAGTGCTTGTCTCTGAATATGTATAATGAACTATCTCCGTGAAGAGAGATGACTTGGGGGGTAGGAAGTGAAACCTGAGTTATGGGAGTTGATTTTGGGGCTTCTTTTCTATTAATCATTATGCTAAATATCCATTATAACTTTATCAAAAGTAATGCAAAAATAATATTTTTTTTGATATATGCAATATGAAAATACTTTTATTTGATAAGATTGATGGAGCCCTTTTTCATCTGACGTTCGCCATCTGTAGTCCGGTATATTATAACATATATGTATGTGCCTTGCGGCATGATGTTTCCTCGATATTCACCATTCCATCCTATCTGAATATCTTTGCTTCGGAATAAGATAGAACCCCTCCTGTCTGAAATTATCATTTCAAAATCTATAATCTCTTCTAAACTTTGAGCTAAAAATATGTCGTTTAAGCCATCTCCATCGGGTGTGAATGCATTCGGAATGAAGAGCACCTTTCTCTCTTCTGGAATCTCTTCAAAAAGTGGTTCCTCCTCTGGTTGTACATACTCCTCTTCGGTATTCTGTTGTGTAGGTTCGACCACAACGGTTTCTATTTTACGCTTTACTGGTTGTTGGGTAGGTTGTGCTGAAGCTATCTTTACTGGTTCTGTTTCTACTATACGTTTTTGTACAACTTTGGGCTCTGTAATTGGAGATTCAATATCCTTTTGGGAAACTAAATTAGTTGAAGATGATACGGAAGATTGAGTCTCTCTATTTTCAATAGCAACCTCGATTCGGGTTTCTTTCTCTTTTGATAGGGAAATGGGGGTGCTTTCAGAAGAATCGCTTGAAAAGTTTGATGTTGGGGCAGAAGAAACTACGTTTTTAGTTGTGTTTTGTTGAACAATTAATGTATCGCCATCTTTTATGGTCTTGTTGGTATTAAGTAGAGAGATAAGTGTAGTTGCAGTAATAACAACAGCTATAGCCGTTCCAATAAGATAGACTTTTATTTTTTGCCAACGATTGAATTTTATTAACCGACGATCAGAGGCTATTTTTGCCCAACCATCTGCAGGTGGCGTGTGATTTTGTCCTAACTCTTTTTTTATGTATTGCCCAATTTCCATTATTCCTCTTCCTTTATCTTTTGTTTATGTAATCGCATTTCCTCATTTGATAGAAATTTCTCTATCTTTTCTTGTAAAATTCTTTTTGCTCTAGATAGCTGTGACCGTGAGTTGTTTGAAGAACATCCCAACATCTCTGCTATCTCGTCGTGTGAATAACCTTCAATCTCAAACAGGCTAAAAATAGTTCTATATCCTGGTGAAAGCTCTTGAATAAATTGATACAGAACTTCTGAAGGAATAGATGGAAAATCTACATTGATAGAGTGCTCTATAATCTCATCTTCTAATTCAACGTTCTGACCATTTCGCTTGGAAACGATACTACTTCGGTATTTGTTGATGATAACGTTGATGCAAACCTTATGTAGCCATCCATTGAAAGAGTTATTCTCCTGAAAATTTTTAATGTACGTAAATATCCTGATAAAACATTCTTGAAATAGGTCTTCGGCATCTTCACGATTGTTGGAGTAACGCATACAAAGGTGCATTACAAGACCTGCATATTGGTCGTACAACGCTTTTTGGTGTTTCGATTTCCCTTTCTGACACCCTTGTATGATTTCTACTTCTGTCATCAAGATAATTTTGTAGGAAAAGACAACTTTTTGCGGAAAATGTTGCGCAAAATTTTTATTTTTGCAAAAATATATTTTTTGAGGTTATGAACTGCTTGTCTAAGGAGTTTTTTCTGCAAGAGGATGTGTTAAAAGTTGCACAAAATCTATTGGGAACTTATCTGTTTACCGATATGGATGGACAGATAACTGGAGGGATTATTACAGAAACAGAAGCATATAAAGGAACTAATGATCGCGCTTCTCATGCCTTTGGAGGGCGAAAAACAAAACGAAATGCTGTTATGTATCACGAAGGTGGAGTTGCGTACGTTTACCTATGTTATGGAATGCATCACCTTCTCAATTTTGTTACAAATCAAGAAAATATCCCAGATGCAGTTCTAATTCGTGCTATTTATCCAACTCATGGTTGCGAATTGATGTTGAAAAGAACAGGAAAAACTCAGGCATCTTCCTGTATAACCGATGGCCCAGGAAAAGTTACAAAAGCTTTGGGCATTACTATGGAACATAATGGCATTCCTTTGGATAATAATCGTATTTGGATTGAAGATAGAAAGTTAATTATTGCGCAAGAGATGATAACCGCTTCCCCTCGAATTGGTGTGGATTATGCAGGGGAAGATGCGCTTTTGCCTTACCGTTTTAATTTATTGTGTGATGAGCTTGAATAACAATTTCTTAACCTTGGGCATGATGTCTGGAACTTCATTGGACGGACTCGATTTGGTATTGTGCCGTTTCTTCTACTCGCAAAAGGAAACTTGGAACTATCAAATAGTAAAAGCAGACACAATTCCTTATAATAATGAAATGAAGAACTTGTTAGTCTCTTTACCAGAACTTTCAGCATTGGATTATTTTTACGCTCAACGCGATTTCTCTACTTGGGTTGGATCGCAAATAAACCATTTTCTAATCAATGAGAAGGAAAAACCAATACTTATCGCATCACACGGACACACTGTTTTTCATCAACCCGAAGAGGCTCTTACGGTACAAATGGGCTCTGGTGCCGTAATCGCTGCTCATACTGGAATTACTACCGTTGCCGATTTCCGTACTACTGATGTGGCTTTGGGCGGACAAGGCGCACCCTTGGTCCCTATCGGTGATAAATTACTATTTGCTAATTATGATGCTTGCCTTAATTTGGGCGGAATTTCTAATATTTCATTCAATCTCGATGATGATCGAGTGGCTTTTGATATTTCTCTCTGTAATATTGCACTCAATTATTTGGCAAATCATTGTCAACTCCCTTACGATAAAGATGGTGAAATGGCAAGGTCTGGGGGCTTAAATGAGGAACTATTGCTCAAAATGAACAGTTTCTCCTATTTTAATCAACCCTATCCAAAGTCTTTAGGAAGAGAGTGGTTTGAAAGTAATTTTAAACCTATTTTAGATGAATCTTCTCTACCAATCCCAGATTTGATGAGAACGGTTACGGAACATATTGCTCAACAAATTGCAAAGGTAATACCTAAAAATACTCAGTCAATATTGGTAACGGGCGGAGGTGCGAAAAATATTTTCTTAATAGATCTGCTCAAAAATTATACAAAAAATAATGTGATAATTCCTGATGAATATACAATTTCTTATAAAGAAGCGATTATTTTTGCTTTTTTAGGGTTATTGAGAATACAAAATAAAAATAATGTACTAAAGGAGGTTACTGGTGCAAGAAAATGTAGTTGCAGTGGTGCTATTTACTTAATGTAATCTATTTGTTATGAGGTTGTTGAATAATATTTCTTTGAAGAATTATAATACTTTCTCGGTCGATGTGAAATGCGCCGATATGTATGTAGTGGAGAAAGTTTCTGATCTTCCTGATTTGGCCGCAATGCAAGTGTTTAACAATGAATTTCTTGTACTTGGTGGAGGTGCAAATGTGCTTTTTACAAGAGATTTTTCTGGCTATATTGTCCTGATGGAGAATAAGGGAATTAAAAAAATGATGGAAGATGATAATTCTGTTACTCTGAGTGTGGCAGCCGGTGAGGATTGGAGAAATTTTGTAAAATATTGCGTTGATAATCTTTATTATGGATTGGAAAATTTAGCAGGAATTCCAGGGAAAGTAGGAAGTAGTCCTGTACAAAATATCGGTGCATACGGTTCTGAAGTTAAGTCAGTTATCGAGAAGGTTTATTACTTCGATGTGGATTCAAAAACTTTTAAATCAATTGCTAATGAAGAATGTAACTTTGGCTATCGAGATTCAATCTTTAAAAAAGAACTGAAGTCAAAGGCAATTATAGTAGAGGTGGTTTTTAAATTGTCGAAAGTTCCAAATTTCAATCTTTCATATTCTGCTCTAAAAGATGCCGTAGAAAAGGAAAATATAGAATTGACATTGTCGAATTTGTATGAGTTAGTAATCAAAATTAGAGATTCTAAATTGCCTAATGTTGATGAGGTGGGGTCGGCTGGAAGTTTTTTTAAAAATCCTATAGTTTCTCAATCTCAATATGAACAATTGTTAGTGAAATTTCCTAATTTAATTGCTTATCCCTATGCCTCAAAACAAGTGAAATTAGCTGCTGGTCAGTTGATTGATATGTGCGGTTGGAAAGGAATTCGCCAAGGTGATGCTGGCGTTTACCCTAAACAAGCGCTTGTCTTGGTTAATTATGGAAATGCAACCCCAGAAGATATTCTCAATTTATGCCGACAAATTCAACAAACGGTGCTCGATAAGTTTGGCGTACAAATTGAGCCTGAAGTGAATTTTATTTAGTGGTTTTTTGAAATTGTAATTTAATAGGGCCTTCTCCTAAGTTGCCATCTTTGAATTCTAATACAACGTGTGCCTCTTTCCGCTTGTTCCCACGTTTGCTCTCGTAGAATGTGGCAGAAATGCCAATTCCTTTCCATAATCTTGCAGCAACCTCTCCTTGTTGCGAAATAGCATACATTAAATCGTAATCACTATCACTGTCGTTAATAATGTCATTTTCATATTGAGAATATAATTTGATTTCAGGCATTTGTAAACATTTTATTTCAGGGTCACTATTGTAAATAGCTATAGATCGCATATCTTGCTGGTTGATAGAGTAGTTGATATGCCCTAATAAGCCTTCGGCAAGTGTCGCTGAGTCCTGATTGATCTGATAACCCAAGAATATAACTTTCATCGTGCTAGGAATGACAATCTTATGATAACGCTTGTTGCAAATTAAGAAGGTTTCGTTACTAGGAAAGGTTGAAAGTTCATAGTAAGTGGGATTGTCGCAGCAACCATAATTCGCAGCAATTAAGTAGTTTTCCTTCAGCTCAAAAATTTGAGTCGCTTTTGAATAACTAAATGCTGATGCTTGATCGTAATCTGGAAAAATAGTGAGCGTTACTTGATAGCTTTTGTCGTGTGAGACGTGATGCAACCATTCTGATGCTATAGTTTTACTTTTTATCAGGCAAGGAATCCTTGTCCCATTTTGAGTTTGATAATGAGAAAATTTGTAAGAGATAATGGTGCCTGATGCTAATAAATCCCCATTGTCGTTTTGCTCAATTTTAAAGCGAGATACACACGAATCGTTCATTAATTGTGTGTATGAATTATTCACAACTTGTGCATTGAGCTTGACAAATAATGAAATTGTTAAAAGTGAAAATGTGTAAAATAGTCCGCCTATTCTCATGATATTGTATATTGTATATATTATTATGTTTCTCCTTCTTGTTTTAAGTTTGCAAATATACTATTTTTGCTTTTATGATAAAATAAACATGAAAAAATATAGTTATTAAGCCAATTATAGAACTCCATTAGGGAATATATGTAATTTTGCATCTCTTTTTGTAAAATGAAATACTATTTAAGATTCCTATTCTTATTAATCTTTCTTCTGGGATTGGTTCCAACTTTCTCCCAATCATTTTCTACATTAAGAAAAAAGAAGATTGTTGCCGAAGAGATGATGATTAAGGTAGATTCTTTGGTAGTGTTGGAGAATAGTTTTGCAATAGATAATCTTAATGATTCTTTATACGATTTTGATTGTATAACTGCAATCCTTACTTTGAAGGATTCTTCCCTCCTTCATCAATCTTTATCTTGCCGTTATCGAATTTTTAATCCTAAGCTAAAAATATTTAATAGCCATAAGTCAATAAATACTATTCATGCTTATTCAGCTGTCTATAAACCTAAATTTGTAGAGATTTCTCCCTTTATAGATACAGAAACAGGGTCCTCTGTTATCACTTCCGGTTCTATTTCGCGTGGCTTTTCAGTTGGAAATAATGTGGATTTCGGACTCTCATCTTCTCTAAATCTGCAATTGTCGGGATTGCTTGCCCCAGATTTGAAAATTACTGCTAATATTACAGATAAAAATGTGCCAATCCAACCAGAAGGAAATACGCGTACAATACAAGATTTTGATCGCGTATTTATTAATCTTAATTACAAAGATCAATTGATTTTAGATGCTGGAGATGTTGTTTTACATAATCCCGAAAACTATTTTCTGAAAATGAATAAAAAGATATTGGGCTTCTCTTTCTCCTCTAATCAAAAGGTTAATAATAAGTTTAATTTAAAAAATAGGGTAGGAGGCGGAATCTCTAAAGGAAAGTTTTTTCGTCAAAGGTTAACGGTAGTTAATGGTATTCAAGGCCCGTATCGCTTAACAGGTCCCTATACGAGTGCGTCTCTTATCATCTTGTCAGGTTCTGAAAAAGTATATGTGGATAATAAACTATTGACACGAGGTGCCGATGCAGATTATGTTATTGATTATAACACAGGAGAAATTACTTTTACTCCCAACGTTCTAGTTACAAATGAGAAAGAATTTAATGTGGAGTATGAGTATTCTGATAATGCATACGCACGTTATTCCCTATTTTCCTTCAATGAGTGGTCTTCCATTGAAAATCCTAAACTGAAATTGTATGCAAACTATTTCAGAGAACAAGATTTGAAAAATCAATCTTTTTTCCCAGAGCTCTCTAATGAGATGAAACTTTTCCTTTCGCAACTAACCCCTAATGAGCTACCACTTTTTCCTAATGTGGATTCTGTTCCCTATTCCGCAAATGAAATCCTATACGAGTTAATAGATACTACGATAAATGGACTTACATATTCAATTTATCAATACTCAACTCAGCATTCTGCCCAATTGTTCCGCGTGGGTTTCCTATATGTCGGGGAAAATAAAGGCGATTACCAATTGGTAAATTCATCTGCTAATGGACGTGTTTTCGTTTGGGTAGCACCCTCAAACGGAATTCCACAAGGAAGTTATAATCCTGTAATGCTTTTAAATAAACCCATCTCATCTCAAATGGGTGTGGTGGGAATGCAGTATGATTTCGCAAAATATAGCGGACTCGCCCTAGAAGCAGCGTTATCAGGACATAATGCCAATACCTTTTCTCATTCGAAAGAAAATCGTCAAATTGGGTATGCACTGAAATTTAATTTCTATCACAAAAACCCACTAAAAAAAAGATTTGAAAAACAGGTTTGGTGGTTTCATACTCAGTTACAAGGAGAGTTCCTTAATAAAAATTTTTCTCACTTTGAAAGTTTTCGAAGTGTTGAGTTTTATAAGGATTATAATCTTAATTCAGATTTTGCAGCATCTCACCATGAATTACTAATTAATTATTTGGCAGGATTTCAGAATGATAAAGTGGGGAAAACAGAATATAAAGCCAATTATTATTCACGTTTGGGACTCTATCGTGCATTGAAAAATGAACTCAACTCCTCTACTCATGTGAATGGTTTTCTATTCTCAACAAAAACTTCTCTCCTAAATACGGCTGATTCACTCTATAATACTACTTATATTCGTTCTGTCAACAATTTATCTCAACAGTTTGCAAGTCTACAGTTGGGTGCGTATGAACGTTTTGAATTGAATCGGTACATAAATGCTCATTCTGATACTTTAATGTCTAATAGTTTTCTATACAATGAAGCTTCTCTTTTTATTAAAAATGCAGATTCAATAAAAAATCAATTTTACTTGGGATATACACATATCTTACGGAAAAGACCTGAAAATCTACATCTTGCAAAGAATGAGTCTTCTCATCAAGCACAACTGCAATTTGATATTTTTAAGGTGATGAATAGTCGATTTAAAGGAATCGTAACTTATCGAAATTCACAAATCCAGGATTCTTTGGGTGTGATGAATCCTGAAAATTATTTTACCGGAAGTTTAGACTATTCTGGAAGATATCTGAAAAATGCTTTGATTCTTTCTACATATTATGAGGCAGGAAGTGGAATGGAACAGAAAAAACAATTCTCCTTCATTAAGGTCTTAGATGGACAAGGAACACACGTTTGGAACGACTACAATAATAATGGTGTTGAAGAAATTAATGAGTTTGAAATTGCTGCATTTCAAGATCTGGCTAATTATGTAAAAGTATGGATTGCCTCTAATGATTTTATTAATACATATAATACTCAATTTACTCAAAAAATCCAATTTAGACCCGCTAATTTGTGGAGACATAAAAAAGGATTTCTAAAGTTCCTCTCCCGTTTCTCAGATGTTGCTTCTCTTAGAATTGCCCAAAAGAATATAATTCCTACCCTCCTTAAAGCATTAAATCCATTTAATTTTGATATAGAAGATTCTAACGTAGTAAGCAGTAATTTGAACTTTATAAATACACTTTCTTTTAACCAAAATTCCTCTATCTGGGGGGGCGATTATACATATAAAATCCTCCACAATAAGGTGTTGAATTTTTATGGTTCAGAGGCAAGTTCTACAATTTATCATGACCTTCTCTGCCGAGTAAAACCGATTAATCCCCTTTTGTTGAAATTTAATTACATTTACGATTGCTCTAAAAGACTCTCCTCAACCTTTCAAATCCAAAATTTTACTATTGTATCCCATACGGCAGTGATCTCAATGCTCGTTAATCATTCTAAACCTGTAGATTGGTCTGTACAATATCTATTCTCTTGGCAAAAAAATTTGGTAGGTGAGGAAAAAAATCTAAAAAATTCTGTAAGGTTTGATTTGAATTATCGTTTGGCAAGAAAAGGTGTTGTTGGGGTCCGACTCCAATATCTCAATTTGAATTTTTTAGGAGATGAAAATATGAATGTAGCTTATCAAATGCTAGAAGGTTTTCAAAAGGGACATAACCTCTCTTGGGGTATAAATATGCAAACTAATTTGTCGGAATTTTTGCAGTTAGAACTTAAATATGAAGGAAGAGTTTCTCAGCATTCAAAAATTATTCATTTGGGAATGTTGCAAGTAAAAGCTCACTTCTAATAAATTTAAAATTAGTCTAAATTATATGTTTAAATAATTGTATTTTAGTTGTTTGGATTTTTAATTTTGTTTCTAACTGACAAAAAAAAAATGGAAAAACGAACAAAAAAATGATAACAAATTATTGTTAGGAAAATTTATCATATTTTTGAGGCTAAATTTTTTTGGCAATTTTTTGCGGTTTGTAACATTTGAAAAGAAAATCAGTATAAGGAAAAAGATAGGGAATAAAGACTTTTTTCAATAGTTATAAATTGTTGATTGTCAGTAATGTAGAAGATAAAAATAAAGTTGAAAAAAATATAAGAGAATGAGAAAAGTATTAGCAGTTTTACTCCTTTTCACATTTAGCTTCTTGAGTGTAAATGCGCAAGAAGATGCTCAATTTACGTTATTTCCTTGGGCACAGTTGTATTATAACCCTGGTTCTGCAGGTGAACAGCACAATACTTTGTGCTTTACTGCTATGTTCCGCCAACAATACTTAGGCTATAAGGATGTTTGGGTTCCAGATCAAGTTACTGATGCTACTACTCCCGAAGGTTTGCAAACTTTAAATACAGGAGGACAACAGTTGATGCTCAATATTGAAACCTATTTACGTAAACTTCATGGTGGTATCGGACTTTCTGTTGTTAAGGATAAAAATGGTATCTTCGATAACATCGGTGTTCGCCTAGGTTACTCTTACAAAGTAAATCTTCCTGTCGGTCGATTAGGTATCGGTTTTCAAGTTGGATTTTTAAACCAATCTATTGATAAAGAGGTGTATAGACCATTGCAGCCAGGTGACCCAATTATTGAATTACTGAAAAATAATGAGTCATTTATGAATCTTGACTTTAATGTTGGTCTATATTATAAAGCTCCTACTTTCTATGTGGGACTTTCTGCTACCCAATTGGCTACATCTATCAGGTTATCAGGCGATAATACGGTATTGAATCCATCAAGAAACATGTATATTCATGGTGGTTATATTTGGACTATTCCTTGGGATCCAGCATGGAGTATTGAACCTCAGGCAATGGTGAAAACAAATTTCGCAACTGCACAGTTCGATTTGATGCTTTTAGCTCGTTACAATGGAATCTTATGGGGCGGTTTATCCTATCGTTTAGATGATGCTGCTTCTATTTTATTTGGTGCTCGCCCATTTTATAATAGCTCTAATGTGTATATGAAAGGTTTAGATATGGGATTGTCATATAGCTTTACAACCAGTAAATTAGGATATAAGAAACATAGAAGTTTTGGAGATATTGAATTGGTAGTACGTTACTGCTTCGATATATACAAACCTGAAGTATTTACAGGTTATGGTTCAACAAGAAATATTTATAAGAATCAATATTAAAATATATTCTGAAAATTATCGTTCTTCAATAAAATAAACTGAAAAACATGAAAAGATTTGCATTATTCTTATGGATCGCTTTAGTCGTTGCATCTTGTGCAAATACTGGCGATGGTCAATTGGTAGGTGTTAAAGAGCGCCCAGAATTTTTGGACCTTAATCCTTTTGGTATGGTTTATATCCCTGCTGGACACTACTTGATGGGTGCTGGTGACCAAGATGTACCATACGCTTTGACCCACCAATCTAAAAACGTTACAGTTGTAGCGCTTTGGATGGACGAAACAGAAATTACTAACAATGAATATCGCCAATTTGTTTATTGGGTGCGTGATTCTATTGCCCATTGTTTATTAGGTGATGCCGAAATTACAGATGAGGAAAAATATGGTCACTACCTAAAATATGATAAAAATTCAGAATATGAAGGCGAAGTAATTGAACCTAAATTAATTAATTGGAAAGAAGAGATTCCTTGGGATTCCCAAAATGAGGAAGTGGTGGCAGCCTTAAGTCCTCTTTTCAATCAAACAAATACACGTTTCTACCACTATCGTCCTAATGCATTAAATGTAGGTATGCTCAATTATGAGTATTGGACTTACGATTTAAGTAATTTTAAAGATCCAAAAGATCCAGATAATTACGGTGCTGCTGTAAAAGAGAGCGAAGGTAGCGATTTAGGTGGTCTTTATGCTAATCGTCCAAGCCACTTTAATAATGGTTACGAAAGATTCTTCCGTAGAGATGTCGTAAATATTTACCCTGATACATTGTGCTGGAATCATGATTTTACATACTCTATGAATGATCCGATGACTTTAAACTATTTCTCTCATCCACAATTTGACCACTATCCCGTAGTTGGTGTAAGTTGGCGTCAAGCTAAAGCATTCTGTTATTGGAGAACACACTTAAGACATGCTTATCTTACAGAGAAAGAGTTTGCTAATGAACAAGAGTTTAGACTACCTACTGAAGCTGAATGGGAATGGGCTGCACGTGGTGATATGGATGCTAACCCTTATCCTTGGGGCGCTTATTATACTCAAAATGCTAATGGTTGTTTCCTCGCTAATTTTAAACCTCAAAGAGGAAATTATATTGCTGACGATAACGTATATCCTGCTATTGTAGCGCATTACCATCCTAATGATTTCAACCTATTTGATATGGCTGGAAATGTTGCAGAATGGTGTAGTGATGCATTTGATAAATCATCAGTTAACTTCACGCACGATTTGAATCCTGCTTACAACTATTATGCAAGCAAGACAGATTCTCGTGAAAAGAAAAGAAAAGTAATTCGTGGTGGATCTTGGAAAGATATTAGCTACTACAACACTGTATATGCAAAAACTTTCGAATATCAAGATACTTGTAACTCATACGTAGGCTTCAGATGCGTTCAAAGCTATATGGGCCGTCAACGTGGTGATTCTCAAAAGCAAGCATCTCACCTATACTAGAAATCAATAATTAAATCTATAAACAAACAAATCATTAACTAAAAAAAATTAATTATGGGACTTTACAATTTAGTAAGATCTAAAGGTTACAAAAACTTTATGGCTAAGCTTTACGGAATTGGAGCTGCAGTCGTTATCTTGGGTGCATTATTTAAGATTCTTCACCTTCCAGGTGCAAACGCAATGCTTATCGCAGGTATGGGTACAGAAGCTATTATCTTCGTTTTTTCAGCTTTTGAACCACTTCACGTTGAGTACAATTGGGCATTAGTTTATCCAGAATTGGCAATTGGTAATGAAGAAGAATTAAAACCAGTTACTAAAAAAGCAAAAAAAGAAGCTCCTACAGGAACTGTTACACAACAACTAGACAAGATGCTTGAGGAAGCTAAAATTGGACCTGAATTAATCGAAAGTTTAGCTACAGGAATGAGAAACCTTAGTGAAAATGCCAAAAAAATCTCTGGTACTGCTGATGCTGCAGCTGCAACAGATGGTTATATCGCTAATCTTACTAAAGCTGGCGAAAAGGCAAAAGATCTTTCTGTTCAATATGAAAAGACAACTAATGCATTGATGAGCCAACAACAAACTTCAGATGTTATTGCATCTAGCACTAAACAAATGGAGCAAACTGTAAAAGCTTATGCTGAATCATTGAACGCATCTCTTCAAAATACTATGAAGTATCAAGAAGAAGTTAATAAATTGACTCAAAGCGTACAAAAAATCAGCAGTATTTACGGAAATATGTTGGCTGCAATGAGCGGTAAATAATATTTTCTACTTATTCATCTAATTACTAACTAAAAAAATAATACAATATGGGTGCATCAAATTGTCCGGAAACCCCCCGGCAGAAGATGATAGGTATGATGTATTTGGTACTTACCGCTATGTTGGCGTTAAATGTATCCAAAGACATTTTGAATGCCTTTTCTATTATCGATGAATCTTTAGCAAGTTCTACAAATATTACTGAAAGAACAATCTCTTCTGATGATAGTTTTTTGTCTAAACAAGAAGCACTTTTAGGAAAAGCAAAGGTCGAAGGTGCTATTAAAAAAGTTGCGGAAATCAAGACATTGTCTGATAAAATGGTAAAAGAAATTGAAGAGATTCGTAAGGGCTTATTAATAGCTGTAGATGGGACTGAGAAAAATTCAAAAGGAGAATTAAAAACAGTAGGCGAAATTAATTCTAAAGATGATACCAGTGGACCAACCAACTTTTTAATTAACGAAGGTCGTGCAAAAAAGCTAAAAGATGCTTTGTTGAAATATCGTAAAGCAATGCTTGACTTAGCAAATGATGGTACAAGAGAGCAACTTAATACAGCAATTGGTCTTCAAGTTGATGCTGATTATCATAATGCTGAAGGAGCAAAAGAAACATGGGAAGATCACTGCTTCAATGGAACTATTATGGCTGCTAGCGTTACTTTGCTTAATAAGTTAGTAGGTGAAGTACGTAATGCTGAGTCACTTCTTATTAAAGATGCTATCGCTGGTATTAATGCAGAAGACTTTAAGTTTAGTAAAGTTGAAGGTCGTGCAATACCTAAATCACAAATGGTATTCTCTGGTGATGCTTACGAAGCAGATATTATCGTTGCTGCATTTGATGAAAAACAAGCACCTGAAGTTTATTACAAAATGAATGTTGATACTTTAACAAGTATTGAAGGTGCAGAAAAATTGGAAGGTGAAAATGGTATTGCTAAGTTGAAAATTCCTACTGGTGGAGCAGGCGATTTTAAATTTGCAGGTATCATTAGAATCGTCGGCCCAGATGGAACTCAAAAAGAATATGGATTTGCTGACAAATATACAGTACTTCCTCCATCAGCTACAGTAGCTGCTGAAAAAATGAATATGTTCTATGCTGGCATTGAAAACCCAGTATCAGTGAACGCTCCTTGTGCTCCTGATAAAATTAATGTTACTATGACAGGTGGTGGTACTATCACCAAAACAGGTCCTGGAACCTATAATGTTACAGTTCCTGCTGCATTAAGAGGTAAAACTGTTACCGTTAATGTTTCTGCTGACTTAGGTGGAGGTCCAAAACAAATGGGAAGCACAGTGTTCCGTGTAAGAACCGTTCCAGATCCTGATGTTTCTATCGGTGGTACGATTAGAGGTGGTAAAATTCCAAAAAGTAGAATCTCCGCAGGCAATGGTTTCGTTGCAGCTAAAATGGATGAGAGTTTTGCTTATGATTTGAAATGGGCTGTTAACTCTTTCCGTGTTACTTTCGTAACAAAAGGTATTGAAGATGCTCCAATTGCAGTTCAAGGCAACAAATTCACCAATAATATTTTGGATAAAATCAAAAAGTCTCCTAAGGGTACTGCTGTTTATATCACTGATATTAAAGCGTCATCTCCAGCAGGTCAACGTACTTTGAAGGATATTTCAATCCGTCTAAACTAATTAAAAATATATTGTCATGAAAAAGTTCAGTTTATTATTACTAGCGCTACTTTTCGTTGCTCCTTTCGTTTATGCTCAAGAGGAAGATGAAGGTAGTACAATGGAACAGCCTGTTCGCCCCCCAGTAGAAACACCGTGGGAACAATTTGATATTGGCTCATTCTCAGAACCTGTTCCATACGTGCAACAACTTCAAAGTGATGTAATGTATTATGTTACAATTTGGAGAACTATTGATTTGCGTGAAAAAAGAAATCACCCTCTCTATTTCCCAATAGAGACACGTGGAACTTGGCGTAGTTTGGCACAAACGATTTTTGATGCCATGGATTATAACAATCTAGAAAACGAAAACGCACTTCCCGTTTATGAGGATGAGTTCTGTAATATGCCTAAACCTCGTGAAAGTGTTCGTGATGCATTGGTTGAAATTCAAACTCAACCACTTTACGACCCCGAAACGTATGAGGAGATTGGTACAGAAGAGATTCCTATTGAATATTCAGCAAGTCAAGTAATGTACTACAATATTAAAGAAGTTTGGTTCTTTGATAAAAAACGTTCAGTTATGGAGGTGAGAATCCTTGAGATTGAACCAATGATTGAGTATGTTAAAACTGTTAACACTGCATATTCAGAGGAAGATACTGGCGATAGTGAAGATCAACCAAGAACGAAAAAACGTGTAGGTTATATTTTGTATGATGAATTAAGACCTTATTTGGCAAAGCAAGAGATGTTTAATGTAAAAAATAATGCTCAAAGACTTTCGTTAGATGATGTTCTTACTTGGAAAAGAAATTTTGCAAGTTTCATTTATGCAGAACAAAATACTTATAGCGATAGACAAATCCAAGAGTACATTAAAAACTCTCGTGATCAACGTATTGAATCAGAGAAGATTACAGAGAGGATTAGGACTTTCGAACACGATTTGTGGGAGTTCTAAAATTTTCATGACATAAAAGTAAAAAGGGCACTCAAAAGTGCCCTTTTTTTATTACTTTTGCAAGCGGTTATTTACACTATATTTTTTCATTATGGATTATAATTTTAACGAAGTTGAAAAGAAGTGGCAGCAGCGGTGGAATGATGCCCAAGTTTATAAAACAGAAATAGATAACACAAAACCAAAGTTCTATATTTTGGATATGTTCCCATATCCTTCTGGAGCAGGTTTGCATGTAGGCCACCCGCTCGGTTATATCGCTTCTGATATTTATGCGCGATATAAACGTCAAAAAGGTTTCAATGTTTTGCATCCTATGGGATATGATGCGTTTGGACTTCCAGCAGAACAATATGCAATACAAACAGGACAGCATCCTGCTGTAACTACTGAAAATAATGTTCAACGATATAGAGAACAGTTGGATAAAATTGGTTTCTCATACGATTGGAATCGCTCCTTTAAAACTTGTGATCCAGATTATTATAAATGGACCCAGTGGGTATTTATTCAACTCTTTAATCATTATTATGATGAATCTGTCCAGAAAGCTATGCCTATAGCTAACCTAATTGAGATTTTTGCAACTCATGGTTCGGAAGGTGTAAAAGCTGCTCATACACAGGAGGTGCCATTTTCAGCTGAAGAGTGGAATTCCATGTCAGAAAAGGAACAACAAGAAACGTTGTTAAACTATAGGTTAACCTATTTGGCTGATTCTTGGGTGAATTGGTGCCCAAAATTGGGGACAGTTTTGGCAAATGATGAAGTTGTAAATGGCTTGTCTGTTCGAGGTGGTTTCCCCGTAGAACGCAAACTTATGAAACAATGGATGCTTCGAGTATCTGCGTATGCTGAGCGTTTGTTGCAAGGTTTGAACACGTTGGAATGGAGCGACTCACTAAAGGAAATTCAGCGAAATTGGATTGGTAGAAGTGAGGGTGCATTTATTCGTTTCCAATTGAAAAACCATACAGAAACATTAGATGTCTTTACTACCCGTCCAGATACGATTTTTGGAGTTACCTTTATGGTCCTTTGTCCTGAACATCCGTTGATAAAACAGATTACAACGCCAGAACAATCTCAATTAGTCGATGAGTATGTATATAAGGCTATTAATAAGACAGAAACAGAACGCCAAGTAGATGTAAGGCAGGTAACAGGTGCTTTTACGGGTGCGTATGCAATAAATCCATTTACTGGAATGGAAGTTCCTGTATATGTAGCTGAGTATGTACTTGCGGGTTATGGTACTGGGGCCATTATGGCAGTACCAGCTCACGATAGCCGTGATTATGCTTTTGCTAAACATTTTGGATTGTCTATCATTGAGGTTATTGCAGGTGGAGATATCTCTCAAGAGGCATTTGAAGCTAAAGATGGAACTTGCGTGAACTCAGGCTTTATTTCAGGAATGAATGGTAAGGAAGCAGCTAAGTTGATTATTGAAAAAATAAAAGAGAATAATATCGGTTACGGAACCGTAAATTATAGATTAAGAGATGCCACGTTTAGTCGTCAGAGATATTGGGGAGAACCTTTCCCCGTTTATTTTAAGGATGGAGTTCCATATGTGCTTTCTGAAGATGAGTTGCCATTAGAACTACCTCCTGTCGGTAGTTTCTTGCCTACAGAAACGGGTGAGCCTCCGCTTGGAAGAGCTGAAAATTGGACTAATAAAGAGGGATTTCCATTAGAATGCAGTACAATGCCCGGTTTTGCGGGTTCTAGTGGTTACTATTTGCGATATATGGATCCTAAAAATTGTAACGAATTTGTATCACAAGAGGCAAATCAATATTGGCAAGATGTTGATTTATATGTTGGTGGAGCAGAACATGCTACAGGGCATTTAATTTATTCCCGTTTTTGGAATAAATTCCTTTTTGATATTGGTCTTGTTTGTAAAGATGAACCATTTAAAAAATTGATTAACCAAGGAATGATTCAGGGCCGTTCTAACTTTGTATATAGAGTTCAAGGAACGAATACGTTTGTTTCTTTCGGTTTGAAAGAGAATTACTCTGTAACACCTATCCACGTTGACGTAAACATAGTGAGCAATGATCATTTGGATATTGAAGCATTTCGTCGTTGGCAACCTGAGTTTGCAGATGCAGAATTTATTTTAGAAGATGGAAAGTATATTTGTGGTTGGGAAGTTGAGAAGATGTCTAAATCAAAATATAATGTCCAAAATCCAGATGATTTAGTTGAAAAATATGGTGCGGATACGCTTCGTATGTATGAGATGTTCTTAGGTCCTATCGAATTAGCGAAGCCGTGGGATATAAATGGTATTGAAGGAGTTTTTCGTTTTGTTCGTAAATTTTGGCGTTTATTCCATAATCTAAATGGTGAGTGGATTGTTTCAGATGAAAAGGGAACTCCTCAAGAATTGAAAGTTTTGCACAAAACGATTCAAAAGGTAGAGATGGATAATGAACGTTTCTCTTTTAATACAGCAGTAAGTGCTTTTATGATTTGTGTTAATGAACTTTCTGAGTTGAAATGTAGTAAGAGGGAGATTTTGGAACCATTAACCATATTACTTTCAGCGTATGCACCCCATGTATGTGAAGAGTTGTGGAGTTTATTAGGTCACGAATCAACAATTGTTTTTGAACAATTTCCACAATTTAATCCTAAATTCTTAGAAGAGTCTGATTTTAATTATCCTATTTCATTTAATGGGAAAACGAGATTTTTTAAATCATATCCTATCGCAATGTCTCCGAAAGATATTGAATTAGAAGTTTTGCGTCTTCCAGAAGCACAACGTTGGATTGAGGGTAAGCCGATAAAAAAGGTGATAGTTGTTCCTAAGAAGATCGTTAATATTGTGATTTAATTTTGTTGAAGTGAAGAAAAGAGACTTTATCTTTAACATCAGTCTGCTGATTTTTCTCAATCTTCTCATAAAACCATTTTGGATTTTAGGTGTAGATGTTGAAGTTCAAAATCAGGTCGGAGCAGAAAGTTATGGTCTTTATTTTGCACTCTTTAACTTTACAATTTTGTTCAATATGCTGTTGGATATGGGAATTACCAATTACAACACTAGAAATATTGCGCAGAATACACAACTATTATCGAAACATCTGTCACACATTCTAACCTTAAAGTTTTCTTTGGGTATTCTCTACTTCGTTGTAACTCTGATAGCTGCGTTAATCGTTGGCTATCATGGGTATCAATTGAAATTGTTATTATGGATGGCCTTGAATCAATTTTTAAATGCGCTTATTCTCTATCTTCGCTCTAATGTTTCTGCACTTTTGAAGTTCAAAATGGATAGTTTCTTGTCTGTTATGGACAAGGTGATAATGGTAATTTTGTGTAGTATATTGTTGTGGGGCAATTCCTCGGAAAGTGCATTTAAAATAGAATGGTTTATTGCCTCACAGACAATAGCGTATTTGATTACAGCTCTTTTTGCATTATTTATTGTATTACGGAATTCGGGATCTTTTCGTTTATATTGGAATTTTTCTTTCTTCAAAGTTCTCTTAAAGCGAAGTTTCCCTTTTGCTGTCTTATATTTATTGATGGCGTGTTACAATCGTTTTGACTCTGTAATGTTAGAACGTTTGCTTCCAGAGGGAGTGGGGGCATATCAGTCTGGAATTTATGCATCTGCATTTCGTTTGTTAGATGCTGTAGTGATGATTGCCTACCTCTTTTCAGTCATTTTGCTTCCTCTCTTTTCAAAAATGTTAAAGAATAGGGAAAATATAGTACCTATTGTTGAAAGTGCTTTTCAACTACTTTTTTATTATTCGACAACAGTTGTTGTATTACTGATATTCAATGCAGAAGCGATATTTTCATTTTTATATGATTATCATGTAGTAGAGAGTGTTCGTGTATTTCCTATCCTTATCACATGTTTGATTCCTATTTCGATGATTTATGTTTTTGGTACTTTGCTAACTGCACACGGAAATTTACGATTATTGAATATTACATCATTGTTGGGAATACTTGTGAATGTTGGGATAAATTTTTTCTTGATTCCGCATTTGCATGCGCGAGGAGCTGCAATAGCTAGTTTAAGTACACAGTCGGTAGTTGCAATTTCACAAATCTATTTGGCGTTTAAAGCCTTGCATATTCCTGTGCGGAAGAAGATTTGTTTGAGTTCTATTTTCTATACTACGCTATTAATCCCCATTGCTTATGGAGTTTCTTGGTATTGGGATGAAAAAGTTTGGGTTGCTCTACTTATCAGTGGGGTGTTGTCCTTTATTTTGGCATTTTTCACCCAATTGTTACCATTCTCGTTTATTCGGGAATTGGTAGTTGATAAGTTAAAGCAACCCAAAAGCAAATAATTGCTAATAAATTAGTTTTTAGAGAAACTTTCTTTACCTACACCACAGAGTGGACAAACCCAATCTTCTGGAAGGTCGTTAAAAGAAGTTCCTGGAGCGATACCATTATCAGGATCACCTTTTGCGGGATCATATTCATATCCGCATAAATCACATACGTAAGTTTCGTTCATTTTTGTACTATTAAAATTGTTATTATTATATTTTTGAATTTTTAGTTGCAATAATCGCAAGTAATTTTGCGTACTTCCTCATTATCTAACACGCAAATTGATAATTTGTTTATGATAGAGCATAGATATGGACGATTTTTTTCTTTTGCTAATTTGACAGCTTTAGTGAATAGAGAACTCATATAAGTTTCCTCTTTATGACCAGCTAAACTGATGTATGAGAACAGAAAATCTTCAGAAATATGTGAGTCATCTAAGAAAGGGGTCATAATGTTTAAAGCATAGTCGTAGTCGTGGTTTTGCACAAAAATAGAAGCTAATTTATATGCTGATTCCCAACTTGGCATAACTGGATTTCTAATTGCTTTAATTTTTTGATAGGTTGCTGCTTTTAATGCTGTATTTTCATTGGTTTTAGGAGCTGTTTTTAGGAAGTCAAGAATTTTGATTTGGAAGTCGATATTTAAATTGTTTACATCTTCCTTATTTACATTAACAAATGTATATAATTTGTCAATTTGAGCCTGAAGTTCAGCAGCTTTTGCCGCAGAAATGAGAGGGGTAGAATATACGTCACAAACAACCTTATTATAGATAAGAATTTGGTTTTCAGGTTGGAATGATAATAACTTAATCATAGCTTTTGCTGTCTCTTCTTGAAGTGATTTTTCAAAATAGTATTGCATATAGAGTTTGTTATTCAAGAAAGGCACGTAAACTTTCTGATTGGGGATTTCCATTTTATTAACTGTTGCAGATTTGTATCGTTGGGCTTCAACTTCGCCCATTACATATTTTTGAATTGCAAAGGCAAGTGCTTTATTTCCCTCTTTTAGTGTTTTGTTAAATTTGTAAATTACGAAATTTTGTTCATCAGTTTTGCTACTTACATCGTAGGTAACGTGGAAGATTATTTTAGCATATCTTTCTTTTGAAAGGTACTCTGCTTCAAGTTCTTTAGCTATTCTTCCATTATCTGCACGAAGGGCAGCGATTGCGTCATCTTTGTTGAAAGAGAGATCGTAGTATTCACTATGATTCGTGATATCTTTTGCAAAATCGTCCCAACTATCACCGTAAGAAATTGTAATTGTTGCGTTTGGATAAACGGTAGCCAAAGCTTTTTGAATGCTGGTTGCGCGGAGTTTTTGGTTTTTGATTTGGACAGGATCTTTTATGTAGTTGATAGAGTTAATAGCAACAATTTCGATGCTGTTAACGTGATATGCAGGAACATCCAAGTTTTTGATGATTGTATCGAAATCGCTATAAACATAGTTTAACTTTTTCATATTTGTAAAAGGAACTCTAATTTCAAGGTCGGCAGTCTCTGCTGTAGGCATCCATTCGCCAGCGGTTTTAATCGATTTTTCATCTTTCATGAAATTGATTTTCTCATAAAAATTAGCGTTATGAGCTTCGATATATTTTTTCATAATAGTCCGGCAAGCAACCCCTTCTTTCAAAACAATCACGTTGATTTCGTATTCGGCATCTAATTCAATCATTTCAGGGACATCGGCAATTTTAGCTCTCAAGCGTAATGATTTTTCTGTAACCTCATTGTTTGCGTAAATATCTTCGTATGTGATCGATTTTGTTACAAAACCCCTGAAAATTTTGTCGTTATCAATAATTAGATTGTCGCAATCGTATTGGTTTAGTTGTACAAAGTCTAGAACAATTGCATCGCCTTCTCTACCAATTAATCGTTTTAGTTCTTTATAATCTTCGCATTCTAAGTAAACTTCGCCATCTTTATTTACAGAAATATATTCAGAAAGTGCTTCTAATGGAAAATTCTCAGTACATTTTCTGCAAAGTGTTGCATCAAAATAGTCCATTCCACCTTTTCCCTTACTCATGGGTGCCATTTTGTCGAGAGGAGAGTAGGTGTATATGGTAAATGTTCTGTCATTTCCTAAGACAATAGAGGCATACATTGATTTCATAAATTCGTCGGTTTCAAATCCAATGCCGACGTATGTGTATTGAGGATCTAACAAGATAACGGCTTGTTTCTGATTTTTTAAAATAGGGCGAATCAGTTCCATGCATGCATCGTAGTATGAGAAATCCTGAATTCCAATGTATGCTTTACCCTTAGTTACCAATTCTACGCCACGATGTGACAGCCCATATTTTTTTAGACGGAAATTAAGCGTTTTGTAAGGAGCCAAGTTGATATCTGTCTTTTCATTTTTAAGTGCTTGGTAATCAGCCTGCATCTGAGCGGTTGAGTCAAAAGCTATATCGTGTTTTAGTGGTTCTAGGTATGCATATTGTTTACGAGCAGCATCGATAACATCAGTAAGGCAATTGTAGAAAATTTTGGTGCTAAAATTTCCCGCATTAAAGTTTTTGGAGTATTCCTTGTGGTTTTTCAAATCCAAAGGTTCAAATCCAGCGTATGGGTTTTCTACTTGGGAAAACGATAAGTTGCTGAATGATAATAAGATAATAAAAATAAAAATGGATAGATTTTTTATCATAATAAAAAGTTTTAGTAAAACGAAATCAATCAGCAATAATAGCAAAAAAATCTTTACCTTTATCCATTGGGTGATGTTTTTTATGTGAAAAAATACACTATTTTTGCAACGCTTTTTGTGAGGGGGAGCTTTTGAGGATTAAGAAGAATTTTTTACAAAAGGTATTACATAATAAATTATTGAGCATGGATACAGTTTTAAGTGGAATTAGACCTACGGGATTTCTGCATTTGGGAAATTATTTTGGTGCGCTTCGCAATTTTATTAAGATGCAGGAGGAGAATGATTGTTATTTTTTTGTTGCGGATTACCATTCGCTAACGACTCACCCTGAGGCGAAAGAGTTGAATTATCATATTAAGAATGTAATTATTGATTACATAGCTTCAGGTTTAGACCCAGAGAAAGCAACTTTGTATGTTCAGAGTGATGTTCCCGAGGTTTGCGAGCTGAGTTTGTTGATGTCGATGAATGTTTATGTTGGTGAATTACAACGTGTCAGTTCTTTTAAAGAAAAAGTTCGTCGCCAGCCGAATAATGTGAATGCGGGATTGTTGACTTATCCCATTTTGATGGCATCTGATATTTTGTTGCATCGAGCAGACAAAGTTCCTGTGGGTAAAGATCAGGAGCAACATTTGGAGATGACACGTGACTTTGCGCAGCGCTTTAATCATATATATGGTGTGGAATATTTCAAATTGCCGGTAGCCTATAATTTTGGAGAAGAGTTGGTGAAAATTCCAGGTTTAGATGGATCAACCAAAATGTCGAAATCGGATACGGGAATGTCGTGTATTTATCTTTCAGATTCTCCAGAGTTGATTAAAAAGAAAGTTATGAAGGCAGTTTCAGACTCTGGTCCTACGGAACCGAATCAA
Source organism: Bacteroidota bacterium (assembly GCA_023413895.1). Lineage (GTDB taxonomy): Bacteria > Bacteroidota > Bacteroidia > Bacteroidales > WCHB1-69 > JAEZOU01. The sequence goes on from JAEZOU010000005.1 coordinate 45,992, forward strand.
CCGAAATCGCAGTCGGTTGAGAATTTGTTTCAATTGATGCGAGCTGTTTCGGCACCCGAAACGTTAGCATTTTTTGAAGAGCAGTATAATAATTGTCAAATTCGTTATGGAGATATGAAAAAGCAGTTGGCTGTAGATATAACCAATTGTGTAGCTCCGATTTATGAACGGATTATGGAGTTGCGAAGCGATGATGATTATATACGGAAAGTGGTGAAAAGAGGTGCTGAAAAAGCTCGTGAAAGTGCGCAGAAAACGATTCGAGATGTGCGAGAAATTATTGGAATTAGAGCTATTTAATATAAGAGAGAGCGATGCAAATCGCTCTCTCTTTTTATCCGAATTATGGATTGTTTATTGCTGAAGGTTTCAGGGAATTACTTAACGTATTGCGAATTAATGCGTTAGGGATTGGAGCGGTTATGAGCCGCGTAATAAGAGTTTAGTATCAAGTAATTAGAGTTTAGAACTGAGATTTTGAGATTGATTATTGCGCGAGAATGAGCGGCGAAATTTGAGCGGAAAGCCCGACGGCGCGTGCGAGGGCATAATTAGAATCGGAATTTCAATACTGCATAAAAACAGTGGTCGTGATTATGCGTAGAAAATAGTTGCGGGGGATGAAGCGCCGGAACGCCCAAATAATCATTATAGATTACTCATTTACAGTCATTTCTCCACGTAGAGACACAGACATTAGGTTGCGAACTTCTTCGTGGCTGTAGTTGGAACCCAGCAGATACATCATTTTACATACGGCAGCTTCGGTAGTGATGTCGTAGCCGCTAATTACGCCAATATCTTTCAAGTGTACACTAGTTTCGTAGCGTCCAAGTTCGACGGTGCCGCCTCCTTTACATTGTGTAATACTTACGATATGGATACCTTTTTGGCAAGCTGATTCTAGAATTTCGAGGAATTCCGGGTCTGATGGTGCATTACCAGAACCATAAGTTTCCATTATGGCAGCTTTTATATTGGACTTTAGCAGGATAGTGCGTAAGAGTTCCTTGTTGATGCCAGGATAAAGTTTGATGACTGCGATGTTTTTATCCATCTTTTTATACAAAATCAGCTCTTTCTTTTCTGTTTCGTGGTGGATGTATTTGTCGTTATATTTAATATTTACGCCTACTTCAGCCAATTTGGGATAGTTGGCAGACATAAAGGCGTTGAAGTCTTCAGCATTGTCTTTATAGGTTCGATTTCCGCGGTATAGGGCGTTTTCGAAGTAGATACAGACCTCCTGCACACGAGGTTTCCCGTTGATAGAGTCTGCGGCGATTTCGATTGAGTTTAAGATATTTTCGCGTCCATCAGTGCGCATTACACCGAGTGGTAATTGTGAACCTGTCAGAATTACGGGTTTGTCCAGATTTTCTAATAGGAAAGATAGTGCAGAAGCGGTATATGACATTGTATCGGTGCCGTGTAATACAACAAAACCATTGTAATCTTGGTAATTTTTATGGATCAGTGTTGCTAATCGAATCCAGAAATTAGGGTTGATATTTGAGGAATCGATAAGTGGCTTCATTGTTTTGAATGTGATTTCGGCATCAAGAAGATTGAGCATGGGAAGTTCTTTGTAGATGCTTTTGAATGCGCAAGGAGTCCATGCGTTGTCTTTTTTATTAAGCACCATTCCGATTGTTCCACCGGTATAAATTACAAGGATTTTTTTTCTAGACATAATTGACAAATTTCATTATTTAACCATAATAGTTTTAGGTTCGTCCCATACTTCGAGGTTTGACAACACTTTACCGTTAATGTCGAAGCGCAAGAAAGTGAGTTGTGTATGGATTCCATATCTTCCTGCAGCGCCAGGATTAATGAATAGGCATCCGAAGTCTGTGTCATTTTTCACTCTCAATATGTGTGAGTGTCCTGCTACTATAATTGTTGGTTTTTCACGTTTGATAATTTCGAGAGCTTCCGGGGTGTATTTTCCTGGTTTTCCCACGATATGGCGTAGCATTACTTTATGTTCTTGACAATTGAAGATGAGGGTTTCGTTTCCATTACCACCACGGAACTCCCAGCCGTCGCAGTTTCCGTAAACGAAACGGACTTTTGAGATAGCTTCCAGTTCCGTAAGAACATCTATACTACCAATGTCGCCGGCGTGCCAAATTTCATCGCATTCGCCGAAAAAATCGAACAATTTAGGGTGGGTATAACCATGAGTATCGGAGAGGATTCCTATTTTCATAGCGGTTTAGTTGTTGTGTCGTTGTTTTACCACTTCGAAAAGGAGAATTCCTGTTGCTACGGAAACATTAAGTGATTTGATAGTTCCCACCATTGGAATTTGCACAGAGTCGTTACATTCGCGTTGGTAATCCCAAGCAATACCTTCATATTCGTTTCCCATAATTAGAGCGAGAGGAGTTTTAAGGTCTTTTTCGAAGTAGAAATGTTTCGCTTTTTCGGTAACAGCCACTACTTCTATTCCACTATTTTGTAAGAAATGAATCACTTCGATTAGGTTACTATGACGGCAAATTGGGATTTTGTGGAGAGCGCCGCACGAACTTTTTACAGCATCATCGTTCAATTGTGCGCCCCCTTTTAAAGGAAGTACAATTGCGTCAACGCCAGCGCATTCGGCAGATCGAGAAATCGCACCGATATTTCTAACATCAGTAATCTTATCCAAAATCAAGATAAATGGAGTACGCCCTTCTTCAAAAATAGTAGGTACAATGTTATAAATGTCGTGGTACTCAATGGATGAAATGAAAGCAATTACGCCTTGGTGGTTGTTGCGTGTAAACTTATTTAACTTCTCAATGGGAACATATTGAAAAGGAATTTTATTTTCTCGAACCATAATAAAAAGTTCGCGAAAGAGTTCACCTTTTAATCCTTTTTGAATGAGAACTTTGTCGATAGTTTTCCCGCTTTCAATCGCTTCCATAATAGGGCGAATTCCGTAGATGGTATTATCTTGCATTCCAATTACATTTTAAAACTGCAAAATTACGTTTTTTTTACACGTCTGCTTCCTATTTTTGTGCAGTTTATACAAATTATTTTTGAAATTTGCTGTAAGAGAAAAAAATATATCTTTGCCACCTTGATTTAAAAAAGTTTTATTAGAGTTTAAAGTGCTGGAAAATAACACGATATATTATTATACAGATTGTAGAATATGAAAATTTTAGGATTAATTGCAAGTTTGGCATTTTTGGTAATTACGCACGAATTTGGACATTACATTTTTGCGCGTATTTTCAAAACAAGAGTAGAGAGATTTTATATTTTCTTCAATTGGGGATTTTCTTTGATGAGAATGAAGAAAATTGAAGGGAAATATCGTTTTAGTTTTTTTTCAAAGGAAGCTCCCGAGGAGTGGAAGGAGTATCCAGATTCTACGGAATGGGGAATAGGTTGGTTACCATTGGGTGGCTATTGCTCCATTGCAGGAATGATAGACGAGACGCAATCTGCTGAAGATATGGCTTCGGAGCCCCAACCTTGGGAATTTCGTTCGAAGCCGGCTTGGCAACGTTTTTTTATCATTATCGGTGGGGTGTTTATGAATTTTCTTTCTGCCATCATCATTTATGCAGCAATGCTAGGAACTTGGGGAAAAGAGTATATTCCAATTAATGATTGTAAATATGGACTTCATTTCTCTGAAGTCGGGAGAAACTTAGGATTTCAGTCAGGCGATAATATTGTTATGGTAGATGGAGATTCTGCAGTGGATATGAGTTCGTTTTTGAGAAAAGTTTACTTTAAGGGGCCTTTTGATGTTGTAGTGAAACGAGGAGAGCAATTTGTTACGATTCAAATTCCTGAAAAGTTTGCTAAACGTAACTTTAAACAGATTTCGGGAATGCCTTTCTGTAGCTATAACTTCCCGTTTGTTGTAGATTCTATTTTGCCAGATTTTCCAGCCGCTGAAGCAGGTTTGATGGAAGGAGATAGTATTGTGATGATTAATAGTGAGTGTAATTCGTATTTTCCTTCTATTCAGGAATATATGTATTATAATGGAGGTGAAGAAGTTGCTTTGTCATTATATCGTGGAGACTCGCTAATAACTCAAGATGTTCAAATTAATAATGAAGGAAAAATTGGTGTCCTTCCTGTTTATTATACACAATATCTTGATACAAAAAAAGAGGAATTTGGTTTCTTCTCTTCTATTTCAAATGGCTTTAAAATGGCTATTGATCAGTTGAAGTTCTATGTGGAACAATTTTCTGTTGTTTTTACGAAAGAGGGTGCAAAGCAATTAGGCGGTTTCGGAACAATGGGAAAACTTTTCCCTAACACTTGGGATTGGTATCAATTCTGGAATACAACAGCTTTGTTTGCTATTATTTTGGCGTTTATGAATATTGTGCCGATTCCTGGTCTTGATGGTGGCTATTTGATGTTTATCCTTTATGAGATGATTACGCGTAAAAAGCCAGGTGATAAATTTATAACATACGCAAATGCTGTCGGAATGATCCTAATTTTAGCCTTGGTACTTTATGCTAATGGAATGGACGTAATTAGAGCATTCAGATAAAAATGAATTTTGTTTGAGAGTGCATAGAAAAATTATGTACTTTTGCACCCTCAAATAAAACTGCCTTGTGGTGTAATGGTAGCACAGCAGATTCTGGTTCTGTTTGTCTGGGTTCGAGTCCTAGCGGGGCAACATAACGCTGTCGGAAGACAGCGTTTTTTTTTCTTATTTTATGAAAGAGTGTGATTTTTAGGATGAAAGTCCCGAAGAATTTCATACCTTTGCCGAATCATTTATTCCTATTTATCAAGAAATATGAATTACCTTACTGTTGAACATCTTACTAAATCTTATGGAGAGAAATTGCTCTTTGAGGATATCACTTTTGGTATAGAAAAAGGGCAGAAAACAGCGTTGATAGCCCGTAACGGAATGGGAAAGTCAACATTGCTAAATATCATTGCAGGAATTGATATTCCAGATAGTGGTCAGGTAGTAGTGCGAAATGATATATCGGTTTCTTATCTTCCTCAAGTGGAAAGATTTAATGATCATTTCTCGGTAATGGATGTTATCTTTGAGTCACAAACGCCAATTGTTCAGGCTGTTAAGGAATATGAAACCTGTTTAACTCTATCTAAAACAGATAACTCTCCCGAGATGATGCAACGAATGGAAAAGGCAATGCTAGATATGGATCGTCTCAGTGCGTGGGATATGGAAAGTCGTGCGAAAGAGATCTTATCACGTTTCGGAATAGAAGATGTTTTGCGCAATGTTAATGAGTTGTCGGGTGGACAGTTGAAGAAAACAATGTTGGCAAAAACATTGATTGCAGATACGGATTTGCTGATTCTTGATGAACCTACAAATCACCTTGATATAGAGATGATTGAGTGGCTTGAAGAATATCTATCTACCTCTAATACAACTCTTTTGATGGTAACCCACGATAGATTCTTCTTGGATAAAGTGTGTAATGATATTATTGAAATTGACAATCATAATCTGTATCGTTACAAAGGGAAATATGATTACTATTTGGAGAAAAAAGCTGAGCGAATTGCTAATGAGAATGCGGAAGCAGAGAAGATTAAGCAGCTATATAAAAGGGAGTTGGAGTGGGTTCACACTTTACCGCAAGCACGGACTTCAAAAGCAAAGGCTCGTATCAATGCATTTGAAACACTGAAAGAGGAAGCATCGCGCAAAGTGGAAAGTAAACCAACGGGTTTCCATGTTCGTACAGAAAGATTAGGAAATAAAATTTTAGAGATTAATAACCTTGATTTCTCCTATCCTAATACTCCTATTTTAACAGATTTCTCATACATTTTTAAAAAAGGTGAAAAATGTGGTGTGGTAGGAAAAAATGGAACAGGAAAAACAACTCTGCTTAAACTGATTGCAGGAGAACTTCTACCCGATGCAGGAAAAATATCCCCAGGCTTAACTATCCAATTTGGATATTTTTCACAAGATGGTTTGAAAGTGAAAGGAAATATGCGTGTAATTGATTTGGTGAAACAACATGCAGATGTGATTAGAATGGAGAGCGGAAATTATGTCGGTGCTTCTCAGTTTTTGAATTATTTCGGATTTAAGTATGAACAGCAATATTCTTACTATGAAGATTTAAGTGGAGGGGAAAAACGAAAACTTCACCTTCTAATTACACTATTGAAAAACCCCAATTTCTTAATTTTAGATGAGCCAACTAATGATTTTGATATTGATACACTTAACCTTTTGGAAGATTTTCTAGATCACTACAAAGGTTGTTTGCTGATTGTGTCGCACGATCGTTGGTTTATGAATAAATTGGTGGATCATATTTTTGTTTTTGAAGGTGAAGGGAAGGTAAAAGATTACTATGGAAACTATACCGATTATAGAATTGCACGTGACAAAGAGTTGAAATTGCAGAAACGTGCGGAAAAAGAGCAACGTTTAGCACAAACTTCTGTTGAACAGCCTGTAGAAAAGCCAGTTTCAAAAAAGATGACCTATAAGGAACGTAAAGAGTTTGAGCAATTGGAGGTGGATATTGAACAATTAGAATTGGAGAAAACAGAGCTTGTGGATAAGATGAATAGTGGGGAGGGAACTGCGCAGGATTTACAATGTTGGAGTGAACGTTACGAGGTTGTTGAGGCAAGTTTAGATGAAAAAACGATGCGTTGGTTAGAGTTAAGTGAAAAAGAATGTTAGAAATTTATGGGACATTATTACATCGAAAATATAGATTCGGATAGTATTATGTTATCACCTGAAGAGTCGAAACATATTGTTAGGGTGATGAGAAAAAAAGTGGGAGATGAGTTACAATTTACAGATGGTAAAGGAGGACGCATACGTGCGCGCATTTCAGTTGCAGAAAAGGAACTTTGTGTTGCAGAGGTGTTTGAACGAGAAATGTGTGCAAAACGTTCTATTGGACTACACGTTGCTGTAGCTCCTACAAAAAATCCAGATCGCATGGAGTGGCTTGTGGAGAAAGCGGTGGAAGTTGGTGTAGAAAAGATTACTTTTTTGCAATGTGAACATTCAGAAAGAAAACGTATCGACCTTGCACGAATGCACAGAATTGCTATAGCAGCATTGAAACAGTCATCGGCACTATATCTTCCTGAGTTGGTATTTCAAACTTTTGATGAGTTGTTGTCTAGTTTTGACAAAAATGTAACTAACGGATTTATCGCCTATTGTGAAGCAGATGCGCAATCTCCGCAGTTTATTAAAACGCCATTCTCGGCTGATGAGGTTCTTCTGATAATTGGTCCTGAGGGTGATTTTTCAGCAGATGAGGTACGAAAAGCAAAGAATATAGGAATTCAACCTGTGAAGTTAGGAAACAAAATCTTGCGCACCGAGACGGCAGCTTTATACGGAGTATGTGCGTTTGCAATGCGAGAACTTAATTAGTGACAATGGGTTGCTTGTTGCGAATCTGTAGTACTTTTGTAAATGGAGCTCCATTCTTCTTGAAGCCACTTGCGGTTAGTTGCTGCGTGTCGCTTTCATCATTCCATACAACTTTTATCTCCTTTTCATTATAGTCAATTATAAATCCACCATCTACTTTCCAAAAAAGTTTTGCTATTTCGTCGTTATTGATACAATAAATTCGAGAGTCTGTTGGATGTTTCATAAATCCTTGTACTTGAGTGATCTCCTCATAAAGAAAATGGGTCGTTTTTTCTTGAATCAAATAGAAATATTGTGTGGGTTTATTTTGCGAATTTTTGTGAGGTCCATGCTTAGCACCTTCTAGTGGATAAAATTCATTTCTGATTTTAAGCGAATCTAATTTTTGGTGAATAGCTTGTGAGCCATACATTTCGTCAAAAAGTCGTTCTCCAAGTTTTTTGCTGATGTCTGCAAATGGATAACCATAATTAATAGGGATAATGGGGTCTTCTGTTCCATGGAAAGAGATTGTTGGGGTAGGAGTGAGGGTAATGTCGTTCAAGTCATAAATAGCTCCCCACATATTGATGATAGCGCGGATTTTGAATTTTTCTGTAAGATTGTTTCCAGAGCTCCATTTCTCGCCAAGTTTAAGTGTGCTTTCTGGACGAGAATTTTTCGACATATAGACCAAATTTAATGCTGTAATTGCGCCAGCACTTGCTCCACCAATAAAAATGTAGTTAGGGTCTATGTTGTATAGTTCAGCATTATGAACTAAATAGCGTAAAGCTGCGTGGGCATCTTGAATGGCCATAAATCCACAGTTTTGGATTGAATTTTTGGAAATCTTAAATCCCATTCTGTAATTGATAGAAACCGCAACATATCCCAATCTCGCAAAATGTTTACACCATTCAGAAAGCGTGAAATCACTTTTGTCACCAATGTAAAAAGCTCCACCATGTAAAAGAAGAATTACCGGATGTTGACGAAGTGTATCCTCAATAGGACGATAGATATCCATCTTCAAATCTAAATCTTTTTTGTGTGCCGTTTGTGCAATAGTTTTTGTAATTGTTCGAATATATTTTTCATTTTCTGGTTCCAAAGAGCACCAGTAACCTTCAGCTTTTGCATAATTAATGTCCGAAATTTTTTCTATTTTATAACACTCTTCTTTGTATATGGGAGATTCGCAAGATTGAAATTCTGGGACTTCTAATCTTGAAAATTCTATCTTAATAATTGTATCTATTGTAGATGTTGAGAAAAACACCAATGCTTCGAGAGAGGTTTTGTCGTGAATAGCCTCAAAGTTGAATGTAACTGATTGCGTTTCAGTGTTTAGAATATATTTTTCATCTTTTCTGCTGATAGTAAAAGGTTGGGGAAATGTTGTTGTGTTAGTTAGATCGTAAAGGTAACCTTGGATCAATGTTTTTTCTGACCTGCTAATTTTTATTGCGAAATCTTTCTCCTCAATTTTGCCAATATAAAAAAACGAAGTGTCAATAATGTCGAAACTGAGATGATCTTTATCTGTTATTCGTTTTCCCTTTTTGGTAATGACTTTATTGCTTTTTGATATTTCAGATTTATTTTTTTTGCCTCCACAACTTACGATTAGTATGGAAAGAAAAATGATAGTTATATATTTTAGGATATTTCTCATATTGAGTTGTATTGTTTTGAAACTCATGGTTGCAAAAATAGGAGAAAAAATCTCTGTAGGATTGAAATTCTTCATAAAAAATGTTATTTTTGCAACTTCAAATATAATGCCCTATTTTGTGGTGTTATTTTCTTTTTGATTTTTGATAAATATACTAAACTCAATGATTTATTATGAGCAATAGACTTTTACACGTTTCTGGTTCCCCTCATATTCACGGAGGAGAATCTACAAGAAAGATTATGTGGTCAGTGGTTATTGCGTTGATTCCTGCGCTTGTTGTATCCGTGTTTTATTTTGGTTTACCCCCATTGATAATTACAGCTGTATCAGTGCTTAGCTGCGTTTTGTTTGAACATTTGACTTGTAAGTTGTTTTTGAAAGTAAAATCTACAATCAGCGATGGGTCAGCCGTTATTACAGGTATGCTATTGGCTTTCAATCTTCCCTCTAATCTTCCTTTGATTTGGGTGATTTTGGGTGCATTTGTTGCTATTGTAATTGCTAAAATGGCGTTTGGTGGATTGGGTAAAAATCTCTTCAATCCTGCTTTGGTTGGACGAGCTTTTCTTCTAATTTCTCGACCTGTTGAGATGACAAGTTGGCCAACCCCAGAACCTATTTGGGGTTTTGCGCAGGCCATGACAGGCCCAACACCGCTTGGAATTATGAAGGATGGTCTAAAAGCAGGTCAAACACCAGAGCAAATTTTGCGTACTACCGATGGTATTCCAGATTATGTTCAAATGTTAATGGGACAAATGGGCGGTTCATTCGGTGAAATTTCTGCATTAGCATTATTAATCGGTGCTCTATTTTTAATAATTCGCAAAGTAATCACTTGGCATATTCCTGTGTCATTCCTACTTTCAGCATTAGCAATGGCTTCTATTTTATATTTTTGCAATCATGACCTATATGTTATTCCTTGGTTCCATTTGGTAACGGGTGGTATGATTTTGGGAGCTTGTTTTATGGCTACAGATATGGTTACATCGCCAGTTTCTCCTATGGGAATGATTGTATTTGGTATCGGATGTGGTGTGCTAACAATTATTATTCGTGTGTTTGGTGCATATCCTGAGGGAGTATCTTTTGCAATTCTGTTGATGAATGCTGTAACACCTCTTATTGATAGAGCATTTAAACCTAAAATGTTCGGAAAGTAAGTCTATCTTTAAAACTGATTTTATGAAAAAAGAATCTTCACTATTACAACTGATATTGTCCCTTACGCTTATTACGCTAATTGCAGGGGCAGCTTTGGCATTTGTTTATGACATTACTTACGATAAAATTGCACAATCTAAAGAACAAAAAAAACAAGAGGCAATTAATGCTGTATTGACAGGTTTTGATAAACAAAGTGGAAAAATTGAATCTGTGCAAACTTTGGTGGAGGATGATGCTGATTCAGTGACAGTCCATTTGGCTTATATGAATGACCAACTTTTTGGTGCTGCAGTGGAAACCTTTACGGATAAAGCTTTCAGTGGTAAATTTACTATTATGGTAGGTTTCGATGCAGAAGGTGTTGTGTTGGGAACAGATGTATTGGAACATAGCGAAACCCCTGGATTGGGTGATAAAATCAATAAGAAAAAAGATGAGAATTTTTCTCCGCAATTTGTGGGGATGAATCCTGCAGAAAAAACCTTAAAAGTTGTCCAAGATGGAGGTGATGTTGTAGCTATTACTGCTGCAACAATTTCCTCAAGAGCTTTTTGTGATGCTGTTGAACGGGCACATAAAGCTTTTTTAACTTTGAAGTCAGTGAATGCTGATAATCAACAAGCTTGTGAAAAGGAGGTCGTAAATGAATAAAATGAAAATTTTAACCAAAGGATTGTTGAAGGAAAATCCTATTTTTGTGTTGGTATTAGGAATGTGTCCTTCTTTGGCGGTAACCACATCTGCCATCAATGCACTAGGAATGGGATTAGCAACGACTTTCGTTTTGCTAATGTCAAATATGTTAATCTCCCTTCTTAAAAATGTTATACCCAATAAAGTACGTATCCCTGCTTATATTGTTGTAATTGCTACTTTTGTAACAATTGTCGATTTAGTGCTTAAAGGTTTTGTTCCACCTTTGGCAGAAAGTTTAGGACTCTTTATCCCTTTGATTGTGGTAAATTGTATTGTTTTGGGACGTGCCGAAGCTTTTGCAAGTAAAAATTCTGTTTTAGATTCCGTTTTAGATGGAATTGGGATGGGATTGGGATTTACTTTATCTTTATTTGTTATTGGTTCGATTCGTGAAATATTGGGAAGTGGATCTTTTTTAGGTCTTTCTATTCCTTTTATGAAAGGAAATGAAATATTGGTGTTTGTTCTTGCACCAGGTGCTTTCATAGTGTTAGGGTTTGTGATGGCATTAGTTAGAAGAATCCAAAATAAATAATCTTTAAAATTACTCGAAATGGAATATATATTAATGATTATTGGTTGTGTTTTTGTAAACAACATCATTTTAGCGCAATTTTTGGGAATCTGCCCTTTCTTGGGTGTTTCCAATAAGGTTGGTACTGCTTTAGGAATGGGAGCTGCCGTAATTTTTGTTATGACAATTGCTACTTTGGTAACTACTCTTATCCAAAATTATATATTAGTGCCTCTTAATTTAGTAGATTTCTTGCAAACTATTACTTTTATCTTGGTTATTGCTGCTTTAGTACAGATGGTGGAAATCGTTTTGAAGAAAGTTAGTCCCTCTTTATATCAAGCGTTGGGCGTATTTCTTCCGCTAATTACTACCAATTGTGCAGTATTGGGTGTAGCGATTTCAGTTACTACTCAAGGTTTAGGATTAATAGATAGTGTAGTTTATGCTATTTTTTCTGCAATAGGATTTACTTTAGCGATAGTAATCTTTGCCGGATTGCGCGAACAACTCGACCTTGTAGAAGTGCCTAAAGGTATGAAGGGTGTGCCTATTGCTTTAATTACCGCAGGAATTTTAGCAATGGCATTTATGGGCTTTGCAAATTTGGTTTAGTAGATTCCTTCTTTGATAATATCGTGCAAATGTAGCACGCCTAAATAGGAACCAGCATCATCGGTTACAAAAAGATTGGTGATGCTTTTCTTTTTCATAAGTTCAAGTGCCTCAACCGCTAATGCCTCGGGCGATATAGATTTCGGGGCTAAAGTCATTACTTCTGCGGCCGTAAGATGATAGTAATTTTTGTTTTTTTGCAACATTCTGCGGAGATCTCCATCGGTAATTGCACCAATTATCTTATTGTCTTTAACAACTGCTGTTACACCTAATCTTTTGCCAGAAATCTCCAAAATTACGCTATCCATAGGGGTATCAGGTGCCACTTCGGGGCGCTCATTGAACTTGTAAAGGTCTTTGACTTTAACATAAAGTCGCTTGCCCAAAATACCTCCAGGATGGTAGCGCGCAAAATCTTGTGAGGTAAATCCGCGCATTTCGATAAGACAACTTGCCAATGCATCGCCGAGTGCCAGTTGCGCAGTAGAACTAGATGTAGGGGCCAAATTATTGGGACATGCCTCGTGCTCTACAGAACAATCGAGAACAAAATCTGCCTCTTTAGCTAAATAGGAATCGGTATTGCCAACTAAGGCAATTAATTTGTTTCCCCTCATTTTGAAGAAGGGAACTAAGACGGAAATCTCTGGCGTGTTTCCACTTTTCGATAAACAAAGCACAACATCTTCAGGCTGGATGATTCCTAAATCGCCATGTATAGCATCGGCAGCGTGCATAAAAATAGCAGGTGTTCCCGTTGAATTAAAGGTGGCGACTAACTTCTGTGCAATTATTGCGCTCTTCCCAATTCCGGTAATGACTAAACGCCCTTGACTCTCTTTTATTAGGTAAAGACTTTTTACAAAATCCTCATTGATAAATGCTTTGATTCTGATAATTGCGTCAGCTTCTTGTTGAAGAACATCTTGTGCTCGTTCTATCCAATTCGTCATTGTTCTTTGTTTTTAATTATTTCCATAAAGATTGAGTGCTTACGCCGTTTGATTCCACTATCTCTGAAATAGTGCTTAAATTCAGTTTGCGAAAGCTGCGAAAGCTGCTCAAAATTGAGTTGCAAAAGTAGTGAACTTTCGCTTACCAAATTCTCATTGGTAGGTATATTTCTATTTTCTGGACAAACGTCCTGACATATATCACATCCATAAATCCAAGGTTCTTTTTTAAGAAGCTGGAAATCAGGTTTTTTATTCTCAATGGTTTGGTATGCAATGCAATGGTTAGCATTTACGCAGTACGCTTCTTCTATGGCGTGAGTGGGGCAACACTCGATGCATCGGTTGCATTTTGAGCAATTTTTTTCGCAAGCATTGTCGTAGTTGTCCACCTCTTTGTCGAGAAGTAGGGTGCCGATATGTACAAATGAACCATACGGCGTAATTAATAATCCATTTCTGCCAATGAAGCCCAATCCTGCTTCTACTGCCCAATTTTTTTCTGAAATGGCAGAGGTGTCAACGGTAGCTTTGGCATTGATGTCAGAGTGTTTAGCCTTTATACTTGTCAACAACTTCTTTAGCATTTGGTGCATATAGTTGTGATAATCGTTAAGTAATGCAAATTTTGCGATACGTTTCGGTTCACTAAATTGTAGTGCGGTATTGTAATTAAGTGTTACTACAACTACGCTTCGGCAGTTGGATAGCAATTCTGAAGGTGTGAAACGATGTTGAATGTCACGTTCCAAAAAATGCATTTCACTATGATAACCTTTCTGAATGGAATACTCAAAACGTTGTTGTGCCTCTGAAAGTTGTCGTGATGGCGCAATGCCGCATTGCGTAAATCCGCATTCATAAGCCAAATTCTTGATAAATTCTGATGAAATTTTATATGTTGACATTAGAATAGGACTTCGGAGTATTTGAAGTTTTTAGGAATGTTAATGTTGATATTGAAAGGCGTATCAAATTTAATATTCTTCACTTGACAATTGATTTCAAAAAGTGAGTTCTCAATGGCGCATTCTGAGAAAAATGAAAGTTCAGAAATAGGTATGTACTGAGAATAGGTTATCACAATTTCTTCCATTAATTCTGCAACTTCTAAAATTATTTGTGTAATATTGTGCTGGTTGTTTAACACAATTCGTTGCGCACATTCAATTGAATCTTTACCAATGTAGAGTGGGTCTGCACTTAAAGTAACCCCAATTGAGTCTTCATGAAGATGATACAAATTATTATCCGCAGGAATATTTCTTCCGTTGAGAGTTGCTTGTAGAAAGTTGAAATCCAAAGGAATTCCGAATACCTTTTGTAGATAGGATACATCTCCATAGAAGTAGGTTTTGCTCATCTTATTTACAAATACCATTGAATCAGGTGTCAGTACTAAACGTCCTAATTCAATACCTGAAAGATGCAGGTTAATGTAGATGATGCTATCAATTTTATTGGCAAAGAAAAACTGTGCACTCATCTCTTTATTATCCTCATTAATAATGTTAATCTTTCCTTGATAAGAAATCCATTCATAGGGGATTTTCGATAACTCAGTTATCTGATCTGTTGTAAAAGATATAATGGTACTATCATTGTTTTCGTTTTGTGAAAACAAATTAGTGCTTAGTAAGTTACTAAGCACTAAGAAAATTAAAGCAAGATGAAAAGTTCTATTCATAAGAATAATTTATCGTATTAACATAACGGTTCCTGTATATACTTTTGGGAATCCGTCCATATCGTGGGCTGTGATTTTATAAACATATTCACCCATTGGACAATTTCGTCCTTTACGGTCTTTACCATCCCAATAATCAAATGGGGTTTGTGTTTTGAAAATTAGTTGACCGAAACGGTCAAAAATCAGCATTTCAAAGTTTTCCATATCTAAACCTTCTCCACTTGTGAAGAATACATCGTTTACACCATCGTTATTTGGTGTAAAGGCATTCGGTATGTAGTAGAAATAGGGTACTTCCACAATTACGGTAGTGGTCACCGAATCCATACACCCTGCTTCTGTCGATGCTGTAAGTGTTACGTCATAATGTCCAGCGTGTGTGTAAATGTGGGCAGGATCAGTATCGGTAGATACATTTTCGCCAGGAATACACCAACGGTCACCGAAGTTCCAATTATAACTATTCGCATCTGATGATAGGTTGACAAAGTTTATTGTACCTTGTCCATCTTCCACAAATACATGTTGTGGATTTGGTGCAAAACCTGCGGTAGGTCGAGGATTAACGTTCACAGTAATAGTATCGTCTGTAATACATCCATTTTCACTTGTAACACTAACTCGATACTCTTTCGTTTCTGTAGGTGAAACATTGATAGAAAGGTTATGCTCTCCCGTACTCCATGTTACATCGCCATTAATTTCAGTTGCGGTTAGCGTTGCCTTTTCCCCTTCGCAAATTAATGTATCACCAACAATTACAGGCCACCCCATATCCTCAACGGTTACTCTAACACTATCAGTGCGCTGACATCTGTTGTCGTAAGTGACTTGTACTATAAAGGATGTTGATTCTGCTGGAGTTACGGTTATATTACGTGTAGTATCTGCTTCATCGCCTGTAAGCCAATTGAATTGTACTAAGCGCTCTTGGTCGTCAGGGTCTAAAGCATTAACAGTTAAGGTAACTTCTGCATTAGGACAGATAGAGGTGTCGCTACTAACCACTTCAAATGGTGGCATTTCTACTTTAACCTCAATAGAGTCTGAAACAATATATGGGGTGCCGTTTACCTCGAATTGCAACTGCACAATATAGGTTGTTGTCTCTTCAGGAAAGAGGGTGATAAGACGTTTGTCTCCATTATTGTTGGCAATTTCATTATCTGGGCTTACGCTATTTTTGTACCATTTGATATTATCCAATGAACTGATAGGAGAAATAGGAGTAAAACGCCATGCTTCGGGAGTGGTCACAGTCCAGTTTCCAGTATTTCTTCCTGGAGGAACTACAGCCATATTCCCTTGTTGGTTAAGCACACCAATCACACCATTTCCGTTATTCCAACTATTACAAACAGTTCTCTTTTGGACATATACGTCAATAATATTGGTGCCCTCATAGAATACCATTTGGTAGGTTGATTCATTGTCTGAAGTACAACTGAATTGGGGAAGTCTGTAGCATGATAATACATATGTTCTACAAGGTGCTGCGCCTAACTGTCCATGCCAAATACCACTATTAGCAGGGGGGCTTCCTGCTCCAGGATAAGTGTCTTGAAATACAAGAAATGCAGAATTTTTGTGGTCACCGCTTGGAATAAATGAGTAGTCAGCAGCAGTAGTGTTTGGCATACTTACATTATAAGACCACGCCTCATGTCCACTTCGTGGAGTAAAAGAAACGGCTCCATTTGTGCCAGGGTATAAGCTTGTATAGGGTTGACCATAATACAAAAAAGTGTATGGCAAATTTACAACGCTTAGCCAAGTATCATCAATGTTTGTTGGAACAGACGTTAATCCACCGCTATGGAATGGGAAAGGTGGATTATAAGGGATTGATTTTACAGTATAGTCTGCAGTAACGTCTCCAGGAACATTAACTTTGGCATATAGCATAAGTGTTGGTGTTTCACAATTAAAATCTATGGATTCTCCTAATGCTACATCAAGAGAGTCTCTGTTATAGAGTACGATTTCAGGGCAACCACTTGCACCCTCTTCCTGTTCGTAAATTTCTGGTACACAGGAAAGTTCAAATGCCCAACCTGCTCCACTTCCACCTCCTGTAACTTTAAATGACAAAGACGAACCGCTAGAAATAAGTATTTCTGGTGGTGCATACCCACTTTTAAAATACCCAATTCTTCGTGCTGAAGTCGCTTGCGTAATAATATTTCCATCAAAAATTTCCATAATAGTACCAGAACCTAAACTAAAACTTAATCGTTCTGCCTTAATGTGCTGTCCTCCATCTGCAGAAAAAACAATCTTTAGTCCACTTGATGGAATGTCTGTAGCCGTATAGTTACTACTTGGACCTCCAGCATCATAAAAAAGTGCATTACAAGTAGTAATATTTTCACCAGAGTTGTTTTCACTTAAATTAATAATTTGGGAATCTTCAAAGTAGGGAGCAAAATATGCTTTCCAACCAGCATTCATTCCTTGTAAGTCAGGAATACCATCTGTAATAAACACAAAAGTTACACAACCGTCTGATGTATAGATATCCCCAGGGCTATTTACTCCATTATAAGCACCAATTAGAGGAGCATTGGTGTCATCTCCATCATAAATAAGGAGTGTATCTCCCATTCCTAATGCAAATTCAATAAAGTTAATGTGCCACCAAGATTGTTGGAAGTTTACTCCTCCAGTAGGGTCATCATAAGTAGATGAACAGATGGTGTTTACTATGTATATGCCAGTATCAACATAGTTTGCATTGGGGCCGTTGGGGTCAACATAAAAAAATTCAGGATCACTAGGACTAATCATTCCATGTTCCATTTCAACATATTGTCCAAATCCTAAACTACAACAGCATACTAAAACTAAAAGTAGGAAAATTTGTTTGAATTTCTTCATCTTGATATTTTATTAGAATAACTTGTTTTCTTTTCTCTTATTTTATAGTCTGAAACATTTTTTTTATAGGAATGTTGCATCTCCTAAGGCTTTTTTAGTAGTTTGAACATGTTTTTTTTGTAAGCTTCCACGCCAGGCTGATCAAAGGGGTTGATTTGAAGAAGATAACCACCAATAGCACAGCTAAATTCAAAGAAAAATATCAGTTGCCCTAAATAATTTTCTTTGATTTCTGGGATTGAAATAGTCATATTGGGAACTCCGCCAGCAATGTGTGCCATTCTTGTTCCTAATTCTGCCGTTTGATTAATCTCTTGCAAACTTTTATCCTGTAAGTAGTTGAGATTATCAATGTTATCTTTGCTATATGGAATTGGAGTTGTCAACGATGCGTGTTTTACAGAAATAATTGTCTCAAAAATATGACGTTCACCTTCCTGAATGTACTGTCCTAATGAGTGTAAATCGGTGGAGAAAATTGCTCCAGTTGGAAAAATTCCCTTGCCTTCTTTACCTTCACTTTCTCCGAAAAGTTGTTTGAACCACTCTATAAAATAGAGTAAAGCAGGTTCATATGCGACTAAAATCTCATTTTTCCTTCCATTTTTGTATAATAAATATCGAATGCCTGCATATTGCAAAGCGATATTATTATCAGGTGTTTTGTTTGAAAAAAGCGTTTTTTGTATTTTTTTCGCCCCCTCAACTAGTTGGTAAATGTCAAATCCTGCAGCTGCGATTGGAAGAAGACCAACGGGGGTTAATACGGAGTATCTTCCACCAATATCATCAGGAATTACAAATTGCGTGTATTTTTCGTTGTCTGCCAACTGTTTGAGTGCACCTTTGGTAGCATCGGTAATTGCAACAATTCTCTCTCTTGCTTGCTCCTTTCCATACTTCTTTTCACAATGTTGTTTCAAAATGCGAAAAGCAATAGCGGGTTCGGTAGTTGTTCCAGATTTGGAAATCACTATCAATGAGTATTCTTTCTTGTTTAATAATGCTATGAGTTGTGCGTGATAATTTTCGCTAAGATTATTTCCTGCATATACAATTGTAGGCGATTTCTGTGTTGAGTCTAATGCAGCAAACGGGTTTTGAAGTGCATCAATTACAGCGCGTGCACCTAAGTAAGAACCGCCAATTCCGATTACTACTATTACCTCCGATTGTGCGCGTAATTTTTCTGCGCAATGTTGAATTCTCGTGAGTTGAGTGTGGTCCATCTCACTGGGAAGATTCAACCATCCTAAAAAATCGTTACCTTTTCCACTACGATTTATCAGCTGCTGGTGTGCTTGCGTAAGTGCCGACGATAAGTTGGTGATTTTATCAGTTTTTAGGAAAGTTTCTTCCACTGAAAATTGTATCATAATGTCTGTTTTTGAATTTATTTTCCGTTAATTACCGTCTCTGCTGCTTCAATAATATTGATAAAATCTTTGGCATTGAGAGAAGCGCCTCCAATCAAACCGCCATCAATATTAGTTTGGGAAAAGAGTTCTAATGCGTTGTTGGCATTGCAACTTCCTCCATACAAAATGTATGAGCCGTAAGCCATTTCAGTTCCATATTTTTTCTCAATTAGTTGACGTATAAAAGCGTGCATCTCTTCTGCTTGCGCAGGTGTTGCTGTTACGCCTGTGCCAATTGCCCAAACTGGTTCGTATGCAATAACAACACTTTCAAATTCTTTGTTGGAAAGTCCGAACAAACACTCTTTAATCTGCTTTTCTACTACATCAAAATGTTTTCCCGCATTGCGTTCATCTAAAGTTTCTCCACAACACACTACCGGAATGATTTGGTATTTGAGAAGTTGTGCAATTTTTCTTGCAATTGTTTCATTAGTTTCTGAAAAGTATTTTCTTCTTTCTGAATGTCCTACAATACAAAATTCGATACCAATTTCACTCAACATTTCAGCAGAAATTTCTCCAGTATATGCGCCATTGTCAAACTCACTGCAGTTTTGTGCTCCTGCAGAAAAATCATTTTCATCTGCTAAATCGGTGGCTAATTCTAAATATAAGTATGGAGGACACATCACTACGCCAGTGCGCAATTGGTATTCTTGAAGTTTATCTGCTATATCGTTCAACAAATCGTCTGCTTCTCCAAACGATTTATTCATTTTCCAATTTCCAATAACTAGTTTCTCTTTCATTTTTATATCTGTTTGTTACTTAATCCTTTTTTCGTAGAAAAAAATATGTAGAACCGATAAGTTGATGAAGGTCGTACATATTGTGTTGGCAACTATATATAGTAAAGTTTTGAAAAATTCTCTAAAAGTAAATGCTTCTAAGATGCCGATGAGGAATTGATGAATGAACGTCATGAGAAGAAAGAAGGTGAGTAACCAACCGAATGATTTGATGCCTGGAAGTGGTAAAAATGAATCTTCAGGAAGTTTTCCTCCATTCATAAGCATAATCAACAATGGCCTGAGCGCAGTTAAAATAAGACAAGCTGCTGCATGAATTCCTAAAGTTTGTAAGAAGCAGTCAATAATAAATCCGTAAATAAATGCAATAAGATATTGTGCCCATTTGGGAGTTTGCATTGGTAGAAGTAAAAGTGCAAAAATGTAAATCTGCGGGGTGATAACATTCCACAAAACAATGTGATTGCAGATTAAAATTTGAATCAACAATAGTAGCACGAAGCGAAGAATGTTGCGGATAATATTATTCATTCTCTAATTTATTTTTGAGAGTGTCAAGTTCTGATTTATATAGGTTTTTTACTAAATAAACGTTATCAACTTTGTTGAAAGGAACAGAAAATCTCACTTTTATGTTTTGGAAAGTGCTTTGGGTTTCCTTTTTTTCAGCAACGGTCCCAATAAGAATATCGCGAGGGAATACATTGGAAAAACCACTTGTATAAATAGAATCTCCAATATTAACCTCCATGTGGATAGGAATATCAAGGAGATAACCATAGTTAGGATCTCCATCTTCCCAAACAATCGCACCAATTTGGTTTACCGGCATAATTTTAGCACTGATACGCGACATCGGGTGAAGGAGTGTAATTACGGTAGCAAAATGTTGAGACACTTCGTTTACTACGCCTACAACTCCGTGAGGAGAAATTACGCCCATATCTGGATAGATGCTATCTTGCAACCCTTTGTCTATCAATATGTAATTGTGCTTTTTGTTCGTAGAACTATAGATAACTGATGCCGTAGTGTAGTCGTATAATTGTTTGCGATTCCGAACAATAGAATCCTTACTCATCACCATGTAGGTTGAGTCATCAAGCGTGTAGTAAAGATTTTCCTGCTCTCTTAATAAAGAAAGATTCTGCGCTATCAATGCTTGATTCTCAGTCGATAATGCAAAATGACGAAGTACTTTGTTCCACTGTTTGTTAAAGGGGCCAATTACTGATTGTGTGGCTCTTGATATAGCAAAGTGCTGATAAGACATTGTTTTGTGAATAAGAATTATGCACAAAATCAGTAGTATTATTAGAAGCAAAATATGAAAATATCTCTTTAAAAAGGCAATAAGATTGTTCATTAACTTAACTATTGTACAAGTTTGCAAAAATAGGATTTTTTTCTCTAATTATCAACTATAAGGGGAAAAGTAAAAAAATAGTTGTGTTGCAATAAATCTCTTTCTAAAAGGTTGAAAATTCAAAAGATTTTTGTACTTTTGTAAATAATTTTGATTTTATGGAACTACTTGATTGTAAAGATTTTAAAGACACCCGTTCTGGGTTTGGAGCGGGATTATTGGAAGCTGGACGTCGTAATCCAGAAGTTTTTGCACTTTGTGCAGACCTAATCGGCAGTTTAAAAATGGGAGATTTTATAAAAGAATTTCCAGAAAGATTTATACAAACAGGAATTGCTGAAGCCAATATGGTAGGTATTGCAGCAGGTTTGGCACTTTCCGGGAAAGTGCCCTTTGCTGGAGGTTTTGCTGGTTTTGTATCAGGACGCGTCTATGACCAAATTCGTATGGTAGTGGCATACTCAAACCTAAATGTTAAGATTGCAGCTTCTCATGCAGGTCTTACTGTAGGTGAAGATGGAGCAACACACCAAATTTTGGAAGATATTGGTTTGATGAGAATGTTGCCTAATATGGTTGTGTTGAACCCTTGCGATTATAACCAAACCAAAATGGCTACATTAGCAGCAGCTGAATATGTTGGTCCAGTTTATTTACGTTTTGGCCGTCCTGCAGTGCCTAATTTTACACCCGCCGACCAACCTTTCGTTATTGGAAAGGCTATTACAATGAATGAAGGTAGCGATGTGACAATTGTTGCCACAGGCCATTTGGTATGGTCAGCACTTCAAGCAGCGCAAATCTTATCTCAAAAAGGAATTTCTGCTGAAGTTGTTGATATTCATACTATCAAACCATTAGATGAAGAAGCAATCCTTTGTAGTGCAAACAAAACACGAGCCGTTGTAACTGCGGAAGAACACTCCTGCAATGGTGGACTTGGAGATGCTGTTTGTCAATTGTTAGGACGAAAACTACCTACTCCAGTTGAGATGGTAGCTGTAAATGATAAGTTTGGTGAATCTGGTACTTCAATGCAATTAATGAATGAATACCACCTTAATGCAGAGGCAATTGTAGAATCTTCATTGAAAGTTATTGCTAGAAAAAACTAATTCTATCATCTATCCTATATGCCAAAAACACAAGTAACAGATGAGTATATTCTTGAATTGTTCAAGAATGAGAAAACCCGTGAAAAGGCTTTCGGCTTATTGATGGATAAATTTCAATCCGATATCTATTATGCAATTCGTCGTATTGTTTTTTTACACGAAGATGCTAAAGATGTAACACAAAATGTTTTTGTAAAGATATGGCGTCACCTCGAAGGTTTTCGGGGTGATTCCTCTTTGAAAACTTGGATTACCCGAATCTGTATCAATGAATCACTCTCTTTTATTGAAAAGAAGAAGAAATTGTTGAACTTGAATGAGGAAGAATACCTCAATTGGATGGCTCAGGCAGTTCCGGAAGATCGATATTTTTCTGCAGATAAAATTCAACAATTGATACAACAAGCCATTCTATCTCTGCCAGAAAAACAGAGAATCGTATTTACCTATCGTTACTATGATGAGATGCCTTACGAAGAGATGTCGAAGCTTCTGAATACTTCAGAAGGGGCATTGAAGGCCTCTTATCATTTTGCAGTAAAAAAAGTAGAGGAATTTTTGAAAAATCATTAAACTTATATACTTAGTCATAGTCAACAATATTTGTTTTAGTAATGCGATGAATGAGTTAGATAAATACAAAAAACAGAATCCCTTTATAGTTCCAGAAGGTTTCTTTGATACACTCCGCGAGGAAGTGATGGAAACCGTGAGACGAGAAGAGAAACACCGATTGTTTAGAAGACGAGTAGCATTTATATCATCGGCTGCAGCTGTGCTTGTCGTTGTGCTTATGGTTTCTATCTTTACGAGAACTTCAACAACGGAAGAGTTAGTGGCTATTGCTTCTGAAAAACCAAAAGCTGAAATACAATCCATTGTACAAACACCAGCTAAAATTGAAGGGATAGTAGAAACACCTGCCGTTAAGATTGACTCTTCTCCTGCTCACACGACGATCCTTGTGCAAAATCAAAAGTCAGCAATTTCTAAACCAACCTCTTCTGTTGCTCCAACAAATGTTGAAATGGAAAGAAATGGCGAGATTACATCCTCAATTATGGAAGAGTACACAGAAGAACTTGAACAAGAACTTTATTGCGACGCTTTGCTCGACCTAGACCTCTATCTTGATCTTTGTTATGAATACTAATAGATATATACAATATTATGATTAGAAAACCTCTTTTACTATTCCTTTTTACACTCCTTACGCTGCAACTTGTTGCGCAAAACGAATGTAAATCAATCTTTACGATGCAAAAGGAATATGTGGCGGCAAACTTTCAGGTAGCAGACTCTCAAAAAGTTGCGTTTTGGAATATTTATAACGCTTTTCTTCAAGATGAAGCTGAAATCCATCATCAATTCAGAGAAGTGTGCAAATCTTTGAATGTGCGTCGAGGAAATGATGAATTTAATATGGAAAATCTTGATAATGAGTCTATTGAAAGATATTATATTGCTTATTATGACTATAAAGATAAGCTTCTAGAACTTAATAGACAATTCTTTGAAAGTTTCACAAAAGTGTTGAGCCCAAGTCAGTTTATTCAGTTTAAGAAAGTTCTAAGAGACTTTAAATCAGATATTAAGAACAAGGCAAAAGATGCTTGTCCTAAGTCGGAATGAGTAAAATCTTCTTTTTAGAAAAATTTATTTTTTTAAGTGCATTTTGCATTAAAAAAAAATGTATTTTTGCAGTCCCCAAAAAAGGGGGCTTTTTTATTGAATATTTTTATCTATTAAAAACCAAAATTGTATGCCTACAATACAACAATTAGTAAGAAAAGGAAGAAAAAAATTGACTTCACAAAGTAAGTCAAAAGCGTTAGACGCTTGTCCACAAAGACGTGGCGTATGTTTGAGAGTTTACACAACAACTCCGAAAAAACCTAATTCAGCAATGCGTAAAGTTGCGAGAGTACGTATGACCAATGGTAAGGAAGTGAATGCTTACATTCCAGGAGAAGGTCACAACTTGCAAGAACACTCTATCGTTTTAGTTAGAGGTGGTCGTGTAAAAGACCTTCCAGGTGTAAGATATCACGTTGTTCGTGGTGCTTTGGACTCTGCAGGTGTTAATGGAAGACTCCAAGGAAGAAGTAAATATGGTACCAAACGTCCTAAAAAGAAAGCTTAGTTAGGTGCCGATAGGAAAAATATACGATAAGAAAGATATATTCGCATATTTTCCCAAAAAAGTTAATTGAAAGCCAAAATGGGCTTGTCAAGAGTAAATAATTAATATTGAAGATACAAAATTATGAGAAAAGCGAAACCAAAAAAACGGATCATACTTCCCGATCCAAAATTCAATGATGTTCTTGTAACAAAATTTGTGAACAACATTATGCTTCAAGGGAAGAAATCAATTGCTTTTGAAATTTTCTACGATGCAATGGAACTTATTAAGGATAAGACAGGTGAAGATCCAATTGAAGTGTGGAAAAAAGCTTTAGCAAATGTAACTCCAGCATTGGAAGTAAAGAGTAGAAGAATTGGAGGTGCTACTTTCCAAATTCCTACAGAGTTGCGTCCAGAAAGAAAGCAATCAGTAGGTATGAAAAACCTTATCCAATTCGCTCGTAAACGTCACGAAAAAACAATGGCTGCTAAGTTAGCTGCAGAAATTCAAGCGGCTTATAAAGAAGAGGGTGCTGCTTTCAAACGTAAAGAAGATATCCACAGAATGGCAGAAGCTAACAAAGCATTCTCACACTTTAGATTCTAATAAAACCACTTAATAAAGAGTTCTTTTATGTCAGAAGAGTTACTTGCAATCCGAAATATTGGTATTATGGCGCATATTGACGCTGGCAAGACCACTACGACCGAAAGAATTCTTTATTATACTGGAAAAAATTATAAAATTGGTGAGGTTGATGAAGGAAATGCTACTATGGACTGGATGGTTCAAGAGCAAGAACGAGGAATCACCATCACCAGTGCTGCAACCACAGTTGTGTGGAAGCATCAAAATGAAGACTTTAAAATCAATATTATCGACACCCCAGGGCACGTCGATTTTACTGTAGAAGTCGAACGTTCTTTGAGAATATTGGATGGAGCTGTAGCTATTTTCTGCGCTGTAGGAGGCGTGGAACCACAGTCAGAAACCGTCTGGAGACAAGCTGATAAGTACGATGTTGCTCGGATCTGTTACGTTAACAAAATGGATAGATCAGGAGCAAATTTCAACAATGTACTTCAGCAAATTAAGGAGAAGTTGGGCGCACACCCACTACCGTTTCAGTTGCCAATTGGTGCTGAAGATGAGTTCTCTGGAGTAGTTGACTTGTTGGAAATGAAAGCTTATGCATGGGACGAAGATGACCAAGGAGTTTCCTACTATGAAGTAGAAATTCCAGAAGATATGACTGACGAAGTACAGGAATATCGTTTGAAACTCCTCGAAGAGTTAGCAGAATTGGATGAGAATCTTATGATGAAATATTTCGATGATCCAGATTCTATTACGGTGGAAGAACTAATCGAGGTGGCACGTAAAGGAACTATTACTCGTGCTATTCAACCTGTTTTTTGTGGTTCATCTTTCAAGAATAAAGGTGTACAACCTCTGTTAGATGCCATTGTTCGTTATCTTCCTTCCCCTATGGATATGCCGCCAGTAACAGGAACTAATCCTAAAACTGATAATCCTGAGCAAAGATTAATGGATGCTCAACAACCATTCTCTGCTTTGGCGTTCAAGATTGCAACAGACCCATTTGTGGGTAAACTTACTTTCATTAAAGTTTATTCTGGTAAACTTAATGCAGGCGAAGCAATTTTGAACCAATCAACAGGAAAAAGGGAGCGTGTTGCGAAAATTTTCGAAATGCACTCGAATAAACAGAATCAGTTGGAAACAGTAACCGCTGGTAATATCGTAGCTTTGGTTGGTATGAAAGAGATTCGTACTGGAGATTCACTTTGCGATGAGAAACACCCAATTATCTTGGAAAATATCACTTTCCCAGATCCTGTAATTCAAATTGCTGTTGAACCCAAAACCAAAGATGATGAAGATAAGTTAATGTCTGCTTTGAAAAAATTATCCGATGAAGACCCAACCTTTGTTGTAAAGCAAGATGATGAGTCAGGACAACTACTCATTAGTGGTATGGGGGAACTTCACTTGGATATTCTTATGGATAGATTAAAACGTGAGTTTAATGTAGCTTGTAATCATGGGAAACCGCGAGTTACCTATAAGGAAGCAGTTCGTGAAACAATTCTTCATACAGAAACATTTAGACGGCAAACAGGAGGTAAAGGTTCGTATGCGCAGTTGGCATTTCAAATTTCTCCTTCTGATGATGAGGCAAAAGGTTTAACTTTCATCAGTCAAGTAAAAGGTGGAGCTATTCCGAAAGAGTACATCTCTGGAGCAGAAAAAGGATTTGAAATTGCGATGAAAAATGGAGCGTATGGTTTTCCATTAGAAGCGCTTAATGTTACCATTTTAGACGGTTCTGCACATACTGTTGATTCAGATGCGATGTCTTTTGAGATATGTGCAAAGAGAGGTTTTAGGGAAGCAATTCGAGGTGCGAAAGTGGCAATACTTGAGCCTATTATGCGAGTAGAAATTACTACTCCTGATGAATATGTAGGAAGTGTTTCTAGTGATTTGAATCGTCGTCGAGCAGTAGTAGAGCAAGTAGAAGCCAAAATAGCTTTCCAAACGATTAAAGCTTTGGTTCCATTGGCAGAAATGTTTGGATATGTTACAGCACTCCGTT
Organism: Bacteroidota bacterium; assembly: GCA_023413895.1. Lineage (GTDB taxonomy): Bacteria > Bacteroidota > Bacteroidia > Bacteroidales > WCHB1-69 > JAEZOU01. The sequence continues at coordinate 72,968 of JAEZOU010000005.1, forward strand.
CCTTATCATCGGGCAGAGCTAATTATAGTATGGAGTTTCATAGCTATGCAGAGGTTCCAACTGATATCAAAGAATATATTTTAAATGTAGGTAGATTTACCTTTTAATATGTAGCAATTAACCAACTCAATAATAAATAACAATATGAGTCACAGAATTAGAATCAAATTAAAATCGTTCGACCATACTTTGGTTGACAAATCAGCAGAGAAGATCGTGAAGACGATAAATGCTGTAAAGGACGATAAGGTTGTGTTGGTAGGTCCTATTCCACTTCCAACTCACAAAAAAATCTTTACAGTGAATCGTTCCACTTTCGTTAACAAAAAATCAAGAGAGCAATTTGAACTCTCTACTTACAAAAGATTGTTAGACATCTATGGAACAACAACTAAAACAATTGATGCTTTGATGAAGCTTGAATTGCCAAGTGGTGTTGATGTAGAAATCAAAGTCTGAGTAGAGTAACAAAACTTTCAGGATTACGCCCTTAAGGGGTAAAAGAAACAATGCGAAAGCATAAATTATTAACAATCAAAATTAAAATTAAAAATGTCTGGTTTAATCGGAAAAAAAATTGGTATGACTAGCATCTATGATGCCTCTGGCAAGATTGTGCCATGCACGGTATTGGAAGCTGGTCCTTGCGTAGTAACGCAAGTTAAGACTGTCGAAACAGACGGTTATGATGCAATCCAATTGGGTTATGATGAAAAAAAAGAAAAAAGAACATCCAAATCTTTAAAAGGACACTTTGAAAAAGCAGGAACAACTCCTAAGAAAATTTTAAAAGAGTTTACCCGTTTTGAAGCTGGTTCACAAAAGAAATTCGGTGAAGTATTAGATGTTACCGTATTTGAGGAAGGTGAATTTGTTGATATTAGTGGAATTAGCAAAGGTAAAGGTTTCCAAGGCGTTGTAAAACGTCACGGATTTGGTGGTGTTGGTGATTCTACACACGGTCAGCACAACCGTTTAAGAGCTCCTGGTTCATTAGGTGCATCTTCATGGCCATCTCGCGTATTCAAAGGAATGCGTATGGCAGGAAGAACAGGTGGTGAGAAAGTTAAAGTTCTTAACCTCCGCATTATGAAAATTGTAAAGGAGAAGAATTTGATTTTAGTAAAAGGTTCAGTTCCCGGACCTAGTGGTTCATATATAATTATTGAAAGATGGAGTTAAAAGTATATAAAACAGACGGAAGCGAATCAACGAAATCGGTAACGTTGAATGATCGTATTTTTAATGTTGAACCGAACGATCACGCAATTTGGCTTGATGTTAAACAATATCTTGCAAATCAAAGACAAGGAACTCATGATACTTTGGAAAAATCCACAGTTTCAGGAAGTACTCGTAAGTTAAAAAGACAAAAAGGTACAGGTGGAGCACGTGCAGGTAGCATTAAATCACCTACAATTCGTGGTGGAGCTACTGCTTTTGGTCCTCATCCAAGAGATTATAGTTTTAAGTTAAACAAGAAAATCAAGAAATTAGCTCGTTTTTCTGCATTAACTTATAAAGCTAAAGAGGAAAGAATCCTTGTTTTGGAAGATTTAGCACTAGAAACACCAAAAACAAAAACAATGGTTGACATTTTGAAGAAATTCAACTTGCAAGATACCAAAACTTTGTTCTTGGCTAACAATACCAATGCGAATGTATATCTCTCAACGAGAAACCTTCCTAAAGCAAAAGTTGTCAGAGCATGTGATGTTAATACTTACGAAGTGTTGAATGCAAAACAACTTGTAATTTTTGAAGGTAGTTTCTCAGAAATTGAAAAGATGATTGCTGAGTAAGGTAAAAAATTATTGATAACATTTAACAGATAAGAAAATGAACGTTTTAATTAAGCCCATTATAAGCGAAAAGATGTCAGCTGCTGCCGAAAAGCGTAATTGCTATGGCTTTATTGTTGACAGAAAGGCTACCAAACCTCAGATTAAGAAAGCTATTGAGGATACATACGGCGTTAAAGTTGAAAAAGTGAATACACTTATTCAACGCGGTAAGGCCACTTCTCGTTACACCAAAGCAGGTGTGATTGAAGGACAAAAGAACACATTCAAAAAAGCGATTGTGTTTGTAAACATTAATGATAAGATTGATTTATTTAGCAGCATTTAATAGATTATGGCACTAAAAAAATATAAACCAGTAACGCCGGGTCAACGTAATAAAGTTATCAGTACGTTTGACGAAATTACAACAAGCACACCAGAAAAGAGTTTGTTGTGCCCAAAACCACGTACCGGTGGTAGAAACTATAGTGGTAAAATGACGATGCGTTATCGCGGAGGCGGACACAAAAAAATGTATCGTTTCATTGATTTCAGAAGAGATAAAGATAATATTCCTGCAACAGTAAAAACTATTGAATACGATCCTAACAGATCTGCTCGTATTGCTTTGTTGTGTTATGCAGATGGCGAAAAACGCTACATCATTGCTCCTCATGGCTTGAAAGTGGGTCAAGTAATCCTTTCTGGTTCAGGTGTATCTCCTGATTTAGGAAATACACTTCCATTAGGTGAAATTCCTTTCGGATCAACAGTACACAATATTGAACTTCGTCCAGGACAAGGTGCAAAGATGGCTCGTAGTGCAGGTTCTTACGCACAATTGATGTCTCGCGATGGTAAGTATGCAACTTTGAGAATGCCTTCTGGCGAAACAAGAATGATTCTTTGCTCTTGCCGTGCTACAATCGGTATAGTTTCTAATATTGATCATAACCTTGAAGTTTCAGGTAAAGCAGGTCGTGTTCGTTGGATGGGCCGCAGACCAAGAGTTCGTGGTGTTGTTATGAACCCAGTAGATCACCCAATGGGTGGTGGTGAAGGACGTGCTTCCGGTGGTCACCCACGTTCAAGAAAAGGCTTGCCAGCTAAGGGTTACAGAACCAGAGCTCCTAAGAAACACTCTGATAAATATATTATTGAAAGAAGAAAAAAATAATTTAAAAGTTAGTTAGTATGAGTCGATCACTGAAAAAAGGTCCATATATCCACTATAAATTGGAAAAACGCGTTATTGAAGCTCAAGAGTCTCAAAAGAAATCAACAATCAAAACTTGGTCTCGCGCTTCTATGATTTCTCCAGATTTCGTGGGGTTGACTATTGCAGTACATAACGGAAATAAATTTATCCCTGTTTATGTAACTGAAAATATGGTAGGTCATAAATTAGGCGAATTCGCACCTACTCGTATCTTTAGAGGTCACGCTGGACAAAAAGATAAAGGTAAAAAATAGTCCGCATTTGCGAGTCTATATATAAAAAAGATTATCGGAGCCTAGGTTCTGATAATCTTTTTTGCTTTTAACTTATTAATAGAATGAAATGGACAGCTATTTCTAGGTAAGAAAATTTTTCATTATTCGCTTTCTAAAAGAATGGTTACAGGTCCATCATTGATAAAATCTACTTTCATATCAGCTCCAAATCTACCAGTTTCAACCTGAAGCCCATATTTTTCTCGCAGTTGTTGATTGAAGTAGTCGTATAGTGGAGATGCTATTTCTGGGCGTGCAGCATGAATAAAACTGGGCCGATTCCCTTTGCGTGCATCTCCGTATAGTGTGAATTGTGAGATGCTAAGAATTGCTCCACCTACCTCCTTTAGAGATAAGTTCATTTTGCCCTCCCTATCTTCAAAAACACGCAACCCTGCAACTTTTTTTGCTAAATAATCGGCATCTTCCTCAGTGTCATTATGTGTAATGCCTACTAAGAGAAGAAATCCTATTCCTATTTTTCCTGTAATTTCGCCATCAATTCGTACTTCGGCGCGACTGCATCGTTGTAATACAATTCTCATATAAATCTTTCTGTTTTACTTTTCTGAATATTTACGGCAGCAGAGTAGCACATGCTTTTCCTCTGCTATTGTCGTTGCAAAGAGAAAATCGTTTCCGCCATCGTGAATCTTTAATCGTTTTTTTAATGTATCTGCACTTTCAGGAAAGTTCCTTACTGTCAAGTTATACGCATTTTGCGGTAGTGCCTTTTTTAGATTCTCTTTTCTGAAATTTTCAATAATCTGAAATATTTGGAATCTTCGTCCAGGGAAATTTTCTATTTTTTCTTTTGATATATATAAATGACTGTTTTTGTGAATTTTAAAAACTTTGTATTGTTGAGTAATTGTTTTATAGCCACCAGATTTCATAATAGCAGCATTGGGCTCGTAGAGAAAGTCACCTTCTTCTGGAGTACCTAATATGAGTAGAGCTTCTGCTTCTGCATCTGCTGAAAATTCAAATATTTCCGATTCTCTCTTTTTAATATTAATCGTTTTATAAATTCGATTTTTCGTTATTTGATTTCTTGTATCGATCTCTAACAAGATTTCTTTGCACTCATTTTCTACTGCTACAATGTGAATTTTATCGCACTCTGGAAATTCTCGAAGCAGCATTTTAATGTCGAGCATAGGGGAGAGTTTGATAAGAATTTTATCTGCTATTTTAAAAAAATGTTTTTTCAGTGCGAATATATCTGGCGTGTATAGCTCTATATTAACGCGGTTACCTTGGGCATTGCGTCGGGAGGGATCAATGTATAGCCAATCAACGTACTTTATACTTTCTGATAAAAGGAATTCTTCAGCTGTTTGGTTAAATTGTTTCAGTTGTGTGATTTTCAGTATATTTGCATTAGCTGTTACAAGGTTACACAAATCACTATTGGGTTCAACGCCGTACACGATTGAAAAATTAGGAGCCATAGTTAGTAAATCGATGCCAAAACCTGTAGTGAGATCTAAAAGGGTGTTTCCGGTGCATAAGGTAGCTTTGTACTGAGCAGTAGTTTCAGAAGAGGATTGTTCAACAGATATTTCAGGAGGGAAAAGAAGGTGTTCGTTGTTATACCAAGAAGGTAGTTTATCCTTTGCACGTTGTCGAGAAGCTATCTGTTTCAGGACGAAGTCCCAATCGTTTACGGCATATTTTTTTTGTGTGAGTGCTAACTGTACAACATCATCATTGAGGTGTTGCATAATAAATTTTTTATCGGAATCGGTTCCGTTTATGGTTCCCATTTCTCTTTTTTTTATTTTACAAAATTACAAAAAAAAAGGCGAAAGATTACTCTTTCGCCTAAAAAAACTTGATAGGACTATTTGTTATTTCTGATTATAGCTAAAGATCCGCTATAATTAACAGTTTTTACTTTTCCTTTGTATTTGAAAACAAAGTAATATTCACCATCAGGAAGTCCTTCTCCACTGAACACTTGCTCACCTTCAAAGATCTCTTCTTGTTTCATATAGGTGTCGTAATTTTCAGCATAATATACACGTTTACCCCAGCGGTCGTAGATGAAAAGTTCATTGGTTCTGTAATCATCTGGGTCTTCAAAATTGATATTTGTATTTAAGTTTTTGATAGCGAATACATCGTTAGATCCGTCACCATTAGGGGTAATAATATTTGGGAAAATTAGGTCTTCGTCGATAGTAACCACGTGAGTAATTTGGCTTTGGCATCCGTATGCCGTATTAATTGTGAATGTTACGTCGTAGTCACCCCATATACTATAAGTGTGAGAAGGAGACCATGCCGAAGAGTCTTGTGTGCCATCACCATAATCCCAGTGCCAAGATACGGTTGGGTCGTTTTGATAAAGTGTAGAATCGCAGTAGTTGATGAAGTTTACAACGCCTTCAGATTCTGAGTAGAGAGAAACTTCTGGGTCATATTCAAAAGCAGCGATTGGTTGTGCATATACAGTAATAAAGTTCCATTTTACGATTGAATCAACGCATCCATTATCTGTAGTAACAATAAGTTGTACGTGGTAAGAACTTGGTTCATCTAATTCAAATCCAGGATTTTGAACATTGGAAGTTGCCACTAATTCGCCATCAAAATTGATAACTCTCCATTCGTAAGAAAGGCCGATATCTGTTGGAGTTGTAAGGTCGGTGAATTGAACTTTAAGAGGAGCGCATCCTTCATCAACATCGACTTCAAATTCAGGAACAGGTTGTGGGTTTACAGAAACGTACACTGTATCAGAACCTGTACAGATAAGCGTACTATCTTCGTTTACAGTAGTAATTCTCACGTAGTATTCACCTTCGGTAAGTACCATAATTTCGTCAGATGTTGCACCAGTATTCCACCAATAAGATACATTAGGGTGTTCATAATTAGCATTTAAGATAATCATTTCACCAGTACATAGCTTGGGATCTTCACCCAAGTCAGGATTTGGAGCAGGAAGGATATTTACCGTGAAGCTACTATCATATTCGCAACCATATTCATCGATAATGGTAAAGTTGTAGTTAAATTGCCCATCATCAACAAGGTCGATTCTTGATGAGATGTTGGAGGTAGGATGGATATTAGCTCCGTCCCAAATAACAGTATCAATAGCTACATTATATTCCCATCCACCAGGGATAATAGATTGGTCAAGGGCTAACTCCCAGCGGAAGATATATCCGTTATCGGCAGCAAGGTGGTCGGTAACGGTGATTGTCCAAGTTCCGTTCAAGGGGCAGCCCAAGAGGTTTGTCATAGTTTGGTATGCACCATACGTTCCAGCATTTAATTGGCTATGGTTAGATTGTGTGTTGTTGCATGGGTCAGTATAAGTCACTGTAGTTTTGGGGCCATCAGTTCCAAAAGGAACTGTAGAGGTTGGGCTGAATGTATAATCAAATCCAACTCCAGGAGTAAGGTAGCAAGGATTATTGCTAGAGGGGTCTGGCGCAAAACCTAACCAAGTACCGCCACCGCTCAACGAACCAGGAGTTGCAACAGTAGTATTTCCTGTTAACGAAGGGTTGCTTGCGGAGTATGCTTTTAGCACTACGGTTTGTCCAGAAGGACAAGTAAGGCGTATAGATAAGTCTCCCATGTATGAGTGCTCTAAGCAGAGTGTAACACCTAACAAGTGGTTAATATTAGATAATGTTTGACCGGGATCGAAGATGTCGTAAACGAGGTCTGATGTATAGGAGATATTAGAACCATCGGGGAGGAAAGTGGTGTCTGCGTGAGATAGAGTACCGCTGACACTATGACCTACGGTAGTTACTTGAATATCTGCCAATGGGTCGGTACCTACACGCATATCCAAATGTCCGCCTGCGCACACATCAGGAATAGGAGGAATTCCTGCTAATGGGTTATCAGAAACTCTTACTCTACCTTTAAACAAAGAGTTAGAGTAGCAGCCCATAGTGTCATAGCCATAAACTGTAAAATCCCATCCTTTTACTTCTTCGAAGCAACGGGTAATTACTCTTCCTGTATCTAATCCAGAGTATCCGAAACGCCAGATAAACATTGTGTTGTTGTCGTCTTGGTGGTAGTTGATATTATTTTGGAAATAGTCACCCTTTACTGCGAAGTCAAGACAATCATTCATACAAGCGTTAAAGTAGAGTTCGTCAACGATAGGTTTAGTTGTGAGAGCGGGGTCGATAACAGCGTTAAAACCTTGGCAGGGAGCGCGGCAGGTGATGTCTGCTTCCCAGCCGATTTCGTTAGCGGATCCAGAAACGAATTCTATACAGATAGCACCATTAGATTGGTTAGTTGCTGTAGCTACGATAGCAAGTCCAGTTGGGTTAATAAATGCGTCGTAAGTTGCGATAATGTCTGCAGTATTTCCTGTAGGAGCAGCTGCATCCCAAATCGTCATTACAGCGCCTTCACCAACGGTGAATACGTTAAATACCAAGCGGATGGACATATTAGGGTTTCCGGGTTGGAATACGATTCTTGAGTTTTGGTTAGTACCGTGATTTCCTAAAGCACCGCCAGCATCGTAAAAAGTACCATTGCAAGTAACGATAGGGGTATTGTTAATGCTGTTAGGCATATTATACACTTGAGCGAATAGGCTCAGATTTGCCAAGCAAATCAAAAATAATAATACTCTTTTCATAGCTTAACGGTTTAAATATTCTTTGAATTTATTTGTGATTTCGTTTCCTGGGTGGAACATAATAATTTTGTTAGTATTACCCAATCTGTAAATAGCTCCAGAAACAGGATTGATATTAATTTTGAATCGAAGTACGTTTAGTTTTTCCAAGCCTGCAGGTGAAAAATCAGGCATTTCGCCAACAGCAGGATTTCTAAGTGTTAGGCGTTCCATATCTTCCAAATCTTTTGCTTTTTCTTGAGGAATTTCAGCGATTGTATAAGATTGGTCAAGGAAGAAATTGTAGTACTCGATAGTGCGAGGACTTGTTTGTAAGAGGTGTTCAACGGTAGCTTTGTCGAAAGCTTCCCAAATGCGCGGATCTGGGGTAGGAGCCGAGCTGTTTTGTGCTAATGCCACTCCGAAGAAGGCGAAGCAGGTTAATAAAATTACAAGTTTTTTCATCTTATTATAGTTTTAAATTTGTCGTTTTATATTGGAATGTCAATTTTTTTTGGCTTTTGTTCCCGAAAAAAGTTTTTTTATACAGAAATATTGAAGTCACGAAGCACTTCATTTAGTGATGTTTTTAGGTCAGTGCTAGTTTTTCGTTTTCCGATAATGAGTGCGCAGGAGACTTGAAACTCTCCAGCGGGGAATTTTTTAGGATATGTACCAGGAATCACAACAGAATTTTCTGGAACTATTCCTTTCATTTCTATAGGATTAGATTGGGTTACGTCAATAATTTTTGTGGATTGTGTAAGTACGACATTAGCACCGAGTACAGCACCTTTTTTTACGTGTACGCCTTCTACAACGATAGCGCGAGATCCGATAAAGCAGTTATCTTCAATAATAACAGGAGAAGCTTGGAGAGGTTCTAGGACGCCGCCAATGCCGACGCCGCCGCTGAGGTGGACGTTTTTGCCAATTTGTGCGCAAGAACCTACGGTAGCCCATGTATCGACCATTGTGCCGCTATCAACGTATGCGCCGATGTTGACATACGAGGGCATCATCACAACACCGGGTGCCAAGTAAGAACCATAGCGAGCCATGGCTTGAGGTACCACACGAACTTGTAAGTCAGCAAAGTTGCGTTTAAGTGGAATTTTGTCATAAAATTCAAAAGCTCCTGATTCGATAGTTTCGTTAGGACGTAATGAGAAATACAATAAAACGGCTTGCTTTACCCATTGATTGACAATCCATTCATTATTAATAGGTTGAGTAACTCGAATCTCACCTTTGTCGAGCATTTCAATGGTGGTAAGAACCGCATCTTTGGCTTCTGCGGTGGATAAGAGTTCTCGATTATTCCAAATTTCAGTTATCTTTTTTTTCATAATATCCAAAACCGCAAAAGTAAGTATAATTTTTCAAAATTGCAAGGGAAAAATCGAGGTTCGTGCAATTGTGTTTCAGTAGGTGCAGTTCGGGATTATTGCGTTACGTTGCAGTTTGTGCAAAAGGCATGCGCAAGGGATAGAAGCGGTTATGAGCGCCGGATATGGGATTTAGAATTTTAGAACTTAAAGCTTAAAATTTGGATTGTTGAGAAAGATAGAGGTGAGTGAAAGAGGCGCGAAATTTGAGCGGATAGCCCGACGGCGAGCGTGGGGCTTTGTGCGGAGGGAGGGAGCCGGTGCGCCCAAATTATAAAAAAGGAGATACACAAACTGCGTATCTCCTTCGTTATTATGGAATTGAAATAGTATTATCTCTTAACAAATCTCTTCGTTACCATTCCATCGTTAGTGTTGATGCGTACTAAGTACATACCATTTGCAAGTTGTGAAATGTTAACTTGATTAGATAAGTTTTGGATAGTGGAGTTAGAAATTAATTTTCCGTAAACGTCGAAGATTTGCATTTCAGCGCCGAGGAAACGAGTATCTGCTAAATTGATTTGAATTTGAGAAGTTGCAGGATTAGGATATAGAGCCACAGCAGCATCGAGTGTGAGTTCATCAATGTTAGTTTCTTCTTCAAATTCAACAGCAATGGTATGGTTAGCAACAACGTTAGAGAAGGTGTACTCGTTATTTTCAGGAATTGTCGTTTCTACGTTGTCAACCAAAAGTCTGCTAATAGTAGCACCTGCATCAGCAGAGAATGTGAACGTTGCGTTTTCGCCTTCGTTTAAGGTAATAGTTCCGTTAGGTGTGATTGATCCGGGACCTGTAGCTGTAGCTGTAATAGTGTAAGTATTAATAGGAGTTGCCAATGTTGTGAATGGGATATCGGCAGACCATTCGCTTTCGATTCCATCGCCGCAGATAGCTTTAACGTGCACTTCATAGTTGGTATTAGGAGTCAAGCTGATGATGTTGTAGGTTGGATTTTCAAGTGCGAGAAGCAATGTCCAGTTCATATCGCTTACGGCTTTGTATTCGAGTACCCAAGTGTCGGCTGGGCTTTCCCAAGTAACAGTAGCTGAAGTTTCGGTTGTGGTAACCTGAATATTTGTAGGAACATCGCATGGAATTGCAGGTTCTTGTAGTGTTGTAAAGGTTACCTCGTCACCATAGTTTGTTGTATTTGCAGTAGTTACAAAGGCACGATAGGTGTAGGAAGTGTTTGCATTTAGGTTGCTTAAGTTGTGAAGCATCATACTTCCTGTAGCATTTACCATTGTGTAGGTAGCATCATTGGTTTCTTTCCACTCAAAACCTTGTGCAATAATATTTTGGTTTCCTAAATCGGTGATTTGTCCTTTTAAGGTAGCTGCATTATGGGTAATGTTGATGGCGTTGTGTGTTACGATTGTAGGTTCAATAATCGTAGTTCCGGTATGTTCGTAAACAATTACTTTGTCTAAACCGATACCTCGTCCATAATTTAAGCGTGCTTCAAAGATGATTTGATATTGGTTAGAAGGGTTAGGTAAAGCTAAGGAATCAACTTGCCAAGATGATATTTCATTGGTAAAAGAGGTAAGTAGAGTTAAAGAATCTGTTGGATTAGCTTTATAAAAAATATGAAGTTCATCTTGGTCACTCGCCCAAGATGTTTGGATATGAGAGAATTTGATATAAGGAGAACTTAGAGAAGTAAGATCGAAGATTGGAGATGCAAGTTGTGCAATATGACCATCGCCACTAGCTCTACATTCTGCAAAATTCAAACCATCAGGTATTGGTGCATTTCCATAGTAACTATTATAGGTAGTCCAATTGGCGCTTCCTGTAATGTTGGTATTGGTCCAGCAGCCTAAACTCAATTCGAAAGATTCCGTATAAGGGAAACTTGAAACCACATCGCAAGCTGTTAGCAAAGTAGTTGATACTAGGACTGAAGTACCATCTTCTGCACCGCAATCTGCAGTTACATATACGGTATAGTGAGAACTTGGGTTAAGGCCAGTTAGTGTGATTGTGTTAGTAGATGCCGTAACGATAGTTCCATTGCCAAGAGCAAAACCAGTTTCTCCATATTCAACAAGATATGATTGTGCGGTACCCTCCCAAGAAATAGTAGCAGTATTAGAGGTAATGGTAGATACTGCTAAGTTGGTAGGAGCAGGACAACTTACCGTTGTAGTGAATGTTATGGTATTGGTTGCGTCAGGGATTGCATCTTGAATAGCGCAATTGGTAATTACATATACATCGTAAGAGGTGGTTGGTGTTAATCCTGTGAGAGTAGTACTTGGGGTTGGACCAGCCAAGACAGAAGTCCAGATAGAGTCTGTTGTAGGTTTGTAGAATAGAGTCCAAGAGTTGTGTGTTTCGTCGTTGTCAACCCAAGAAACAGTAGCTGTTCTTGCGGTAAGGTCTGTAATAGCGACACTATTTTTTACAGGAGATAGGCAGAGTGGAATAAGAGAAATGGTAAAGTCGTCAAGGTTCCAAGAGGTGGTAGATGAGTTTAGATTTGTAAGTTGGAGAGCAATTCGCAGTCCACTTTCTGGAGTAACATCTAAAAAGTCAAATGGACCAAAGAAGTCTGTAAATTGTGCGTCAGTTCCGGTACGGTTGAACGCTGAAGCAGGAATAGTGTCAACCACTACATAACTGTTGGGGTCTGTTACATCAGAAATTATACCGATAGTCATAGTGCCAGCATCCATAGCGCTAGCTGCAGTTGTATTTCCCCAGAAAGATACTCTCAACGTGTTAATATCGTTGGTAAATTCAGGTAAAACAATCATTGTTGGAGAGCCTTTCATTTCTAATGTATTAGCGCCAGAGTGAGCAGATGCCACATAACCAGTGTAGATAAATGGGGAAGGACCATAGTAGCCAGAAACGGTTTGAGGAGTTGCCCAACAAGGAGAAACGGGCACGGAACCGTTGATAATATCGTAACTTTCAAAATTTTCAAACCAAGGTTCTGTTTCTGAAATTGTGATTGGTGAACATTGAGTACGGAAACTGATTTCTTCGCTCCAAATACTGAATTCAGTGATGCTACAAACAGAACGAACTCGAACTTGGTAGCGTGTATCAGGAGTAAGACCGCCTAAATAAAGATATGGTGTTCCAGTTACGTTACCGTATGAAGTCCAAACAGTATCGGTCGTTGTTTTGTATTCTACTTCCCACTCACTTTCAGAACCAGCACTAACCCATGTGAGTTCTGCATCAGAATCACCAATAGTAATAGTTGTAAGTGTGTTGGGACGAATACAATCACTCATATCGCAGTAGATGAATTTTAAGTTATTAACCATACTTTCGAGCGTTCCGTTTTCAGATGGATTGAGAGGGTTGTAAGAAGAAGCGTCTCTATAAGTATAGCGAGCCATATTGGTAGTCGTACTATCTGTATGGCAATAGAAATATCGAGTTCCTGTATAACTTCCTGTAAGGTCGTTAAATATTACTAATATATTGTCTGTTCCATTGTATGAGAAAGGTGTACTGAGATTAATTTCGTGCCAATTTCCTTCTGCACTATTACTAAAGGTTGTAGTGCCAGAAAATACTTGGGTAAATTCAATATTAGCATTTGCATCAGGTAAAATCCAGCCATTTGCCAAAGTTGAGTTATTGGGAACGTGAGCTAAGTAGATTTCGATATTGCGTGTTTCAGCAGTTGCAGTTTGATATTGTACAGCAAGAGAGGAGAAATCATGAGCCTCACCTCCTAATGCGGCAGCAGGAATGATTTGTTGAGTATAGGAATACTTGTAGTAAATATTAGTGGGTAGTCTAGAACTTGTTGTTGAGTTTGGTGCAATAGTTATTGGAATAGGAGTGTTGCAAGGAGTTGTAAAGTGAATAAAGACAGTATCGCTGTAATCGCTATTGGGGCAAGCTACATAAACACCAATTCTATAATCGGTATTTTCCGATAATCCCATAATGGTGTAACTAGTGTCTGTGGTAGAGTAGTCAATGCTGTAATCATTTGCAATATCGTATAATTGAATGTAGTAGTCACCAATTCCACCAACCTCGTTAGTGTCCCAAGTAATGGTAACATTGCTACCATAGAGCTCTGTAATCTCTAAATTGCGGATTTCAGAACAGTTAGGAGCAAAATCGATATGAATATCATCAATGTATAAGTTAGAATATGATGAGGTGTTATTAATTCTGATGGCTATGTATTGGCCATACACTTCACTCATATTTACTTGGTTAAAGTATGTAATATATTGTGTATATCCTGTGTTTTCTACGTCAATTTCGTTGATAGGAGTAAAGGTAGAAGCATCAGTAGGGTCAGTCATAACACCAACTGTAAAACTATTGTTTGCGGTACTAATAGCTGCCCAAAAAGAGAACTCTAAACTACTAATAGGGTAGGTGATAGAGTCTATTATGCGAGGTAAAATAAAATAATAGGAACCCCAATCGTAGAAATAAGTATATACACACTTGCTACCACTATGTGCATTGTAACTCTCGGTATACATGTATGCAGCATTTAATTGTGTATAGCATTCTGGTAACAAATTAAGTTCTGCAGTTTCAAAACCATCGGAATATGGTAGTTCGGTAATACCGCAGGCATCTTGATAAGTAGCAACAATGGTATGTGGTTCGTGAATATCCTCAAAAGTAAAGTTGTTGATAATGCCATACGAAGCGTCATCAATAGTGATGTCGTATATATGGTAACGCGCGCTTTCGTTGAATGTATAGTGGAGTGTATCGCCAGCTAAAACTGTTGTAACACCATTGTTTTCGTAAGGTTGCACTAAAGAGTTGTTAGTAAGAGGAGTGCCATCATCAAGAAGTAATGTTGTTGTTATGTTATAAGTGTTTGATAAATAGATTTCTACATTTGCTAAAGTTCCATTAGGATTGATGGAAAGATAAGTCATTCCTTCTGAAAATTCATCTCCATAGATTTGTACGCCATTTACAAGAACCTTAGAAATGTGGTAGTTATCGTCAGGAGACACAGTAAGTTGCACCAAGTCAGTGCTTCCGCAGTTAATGGTAGATGTTTCTGGTGTTACTAAGCCGTGAATTTGACCATCAGAGCTTGGTATAATAGTAGCTGTGATGATAGCTTGCGGATATACGGTTACAGTAGCACTATGTGTATTTGTAGCACCGCTGATAGAAGTTCCGGTTACTGTGTATGTAGTAGTTGTGGTAGGGGATACAGTAATAGAAGCTGTATTTTCTCCATTACTCCAACTATAAAAATCGTAGCCTTGTGCAGTAAGGGTAACAGATTCTCCAACACAAATTTCAGTGGCCGTTGGATTTACACCGCACATATAAGATAAGATAGGATAACCATTGTTAATGCCATAATCAGACATAAAAGCTAGGCCTAAATCATTGATGAAATCTGTAGATTGCATATATGTGTCGGTAAGAAGATTTCCATCTCTGCCGTTGGGATCGGTAGATGCTGAAGGAAGATTGCTATATGCATTGGTAATACTAAGATCACCAGAGGTACAATAACCCAAAATACCTCCCCAATTGCTATTTGTTGGGGCCAATGTTCCTGCAAAGTAGGCATTGGTAGTATAAGCACGAGATCCATTTCCTGCAATACCACCTATATAATTTCCAGTAATATAACCTGTTACTCCGCAGTTAGTGATATAGGTAATTCCACTATAACTTTGTGCACAAGGATATGTAGCACCAATGATACCTCCGATGTTGTTGCCGCCAGTTCCATAAATACGAGCGTTGATAACAAGGCAGTTTGAGATATTTACATTTCCGCCAGCTTTTGAAAAACCAACTAAGGCTCCCATCATACCCTTTGATTTTACAACAGGGTTGATAAGTACAACTGAATCGATGGAACTAGGATTTTGTATAGCTCCGAAAAGACCTGCATGGAAATAGCTACTCTTTTCGCAGTACATGTTGTAAATAGAGTGTCCGCCTCCGTTAAATGTACCACGGAAGCCATTGCCTATGCTAGCTCCCTCTGTAGAGGAGTTATCGTCTCCACCGATAGGAATCCAGTTGTAGGTAGAGTCTTGGTCAGCATTTAACCAAATGTCATTTGTAAGAACTATGGTTTTGCCGTTGAAGGTAGTTCCTTGTTGGGTTAACTGAGCCACACCTGCCAATTGTTCCGCAGTAGAGATTTCAAAGTAGGTTTGCGCTTCGTTGTACCAAGTAGCATCAGCGGTTCCGTCCCATACGGATTGCGCTTTTACTTGGAAGAAAAAGTTGCTTAAAATGATAAAGCATAAAAATGCTAAAAAGAAAACTTTCTTCATAATTAATTGATTAATAAGTATTTGTTTTTGTTGTGCGAGTAGTATTACTCTTTTTTAATGCAGTGCAAAATTATATAAATTTTCGAAAGATTTTTGCTTGTTATGTAACAAACTATAGATATGTCAAAAATATAAAATTAGAATTAAAAGTTGGCTCTGTTCTTACCATAACATTAATATTAAAAATGAATTCTACAAGGAGTACGAAATTACTCCTTGAAAATGAAAGAAGGTATATATGATCATTTATCGTAAATCAAGCAACAATTCCGATGTGATTGTTTAATTAGCAAAGTCGCTTTTTAGGACAAGATGAAAATGTAGGTAGTATCCTAATCTATATCTTTTTTTCGGTTAAAATAAGTTAAAAATATTGTATATATAATAAAAAGCAATTTAGGGGGAAAAAAGCAGTCAGGAATAACACCGATCACAGTTTTATCATGAGAAACGATAGAAATAACTTTTCAAAATCATAAAAAGAGGAGGTGAAAAAGGGTCCAAAATAAACGTGATTTTGCAACAAATCCCA
>JAEZOU010000023.1 GCA_023413895.1 Bacteroidota bacterium
TAGCTGTTGCGGCTTTGTATTCTACAATCCAATTTGTTTCTGGAGAGTTCCAAGTTACTACCGCAGAAGTTTCCGCTGGAGTAACCTGAACGTTTGTAGGAACATCACAAGGGTCAACATTGCTACCACCAGCAGGGGTTGACGAGCAGGTAACTACCAATGCTAAACCATCATAATCATACATATTGTCAGTAATAAAATGTAAAGTCAAGGAGCCTGTTAAGGAAGTATCGCTAACAATTATATCACCGCTATATACTTTCATAGGAATTCCATTCAGTCCCACGCCATCGTAGATATAGAGATAATCGTAGTTTTCTTCAATATCGATATTTCCATTGATTGCAACATAAGCACCTGGAGTTCCTGGATTGATTACCAAAACAGCATCGGTATTAGCGTCATAAGTATCGTCTGCTCCCCCATTATCATAAATAACAGTTTCACAAGTAGTAATAGTATCACCACCAGAATAAGGTAATAGATATTCTCCTGGAATTACAGAAAGTACTGAAGACCAAACGCTTTCGTCAGCTGGTCCACAGATAGCTTTTACACGAATATCATAACCCATAGCAGGAGTTAATCCAGAAAGAGTACAATAAGGCGTTGAAACATTCATTGTAAGAGCGTTATTCCAATTATCATCTTCCTCTTTATAAGCAACTTGCCAGTTATTTTCATTACCACCAGGAGTCCAAATTAAATCCATAGAAGTAGTAGTAGATGCAGAAGCTGTTAGATTTGTAGGAACTGTACAAGTCAACTCAAAAATAGATACATTATCAATTGCAGCAGGAGGGTTATTTCCTTCCATGTGATCGTTATGCCAAGAGAAGTAAATTCTGCGTACTCCAGCAGTAGCAAATCCATCAATATGAGCAGTAAGTGATGTAAATACAGAGTATGAATGAAGAGCGAGGTCGTTCAATTTTTGCATACCGTCATATCCATAAATAGTTTGATGAGAGTTTGGATTAACAATCTCCATAGGTTCACCGATAAATACATTCAATACATCGAAACCATTTTCGCCAGAGTTTCTCCAATCGAAGGAGATGACATAACCATTTTCGTTTGCTGGGAAATAGATATCGCGATATGCCCAAGTAAAGGAGGTTGCTAATTGGTTATATTGGTTAGAGACACCATTATCAGAAGATATATAGAGAGCATTACTACCGGTACTACTTGTACCATTACCAATATACCATCTATTAGTATAATTACCGTTAAAGAATCCCCACGATGGAATATTATTTTCAAAATCGCAATAGAATGGTAATTGTCCTGGAATTTGAGTAGTTGCAAAATCTACTCTTTCCCAAGCACCACCTTCGTTATTACTACAACGAGGGCGTACGTAAGCTGAATATGTAGTAGATGGGAAAAGACCTCCAAGCGAGTAGGTAGTTGTATTTACCGTTGAATAATTATAAATGGTATCAAGGTCAACAGGTCCAGCAGGAAGGATAACCACATCCCATTCTGTTTCCTGATCGCCAGGTACCCAAGTAATTGTAACAGAAGTTGTATCAACAGTTGCCACTAAATTATCTACACCTTCACAAGCTGGAATTGTCAAAATAGAAAGTTCATCAATATAAATGGAGTGAGCAAGGCCCATAGGAACTCTGAAAGCCACATAGCGACCATTTCCACTATAGCCACGAGTGTAAACCGCTTGATTTTCCCAAACATCAGCTTGGTTAATAGTGATATTAGTAATCGGAACGAAAGTTGATAGATCATCAGGATTTGATACGATACCCACTTCTATATAATCGGAACTATAATTAGTGTAAGTTTTGAAAGAGATGAGCAAACTATCCATTTGAACACCATCAGCAAAACGTGGTGTTGCCGCAAAAGTATAACTATCTGGAGTTGAATTAATCATATAGAGTGAATTTCCTCCAGGTATGAAAGATTTTGCAGAAGAGATATATGGATAATTTCCAGCATAATAAGAGGTTTCGCCAAACCAACATTCTGGGAATGTATTAGCAGCATAACTATCAAAATTATCCATAAATGGCAAATCAATAGCTGCGCAAGGTGTTGTAAATGAGAGCAGACTATATTCACTGAATTCAGTAGTTGAGCAAACGCTGCGCAAACGCAATTGGTAAGTTGTATTTGGAGTCAAATTAAAAATTACATGTTCAGGTTGATACACAACTCCTTCAAGGATCCAAACAGAATCATTTTCTTGTTTATACTCCAATTCCCATGCTGATTCTGACAATGCTGGAGCCCAGAAAAGGTCCACGTTATTACTAGTTATATTTCTTGCGATCATCACTGGAGGAACGCAAGTTACCGTAGAATCACAATCACCTACAAAAATCACATCATTACGTTCTTGTCTTTGATTGAAAGAGGTGTGATTTGCAGGATTTGGATTTAAAATATCATCGTAGAAAGTTAATGAGCTACCTTCATGTTGACGGAAAGTTGGAGCGCCCAAATAGGAACCCGTATTATCGTCAACAGTGAGCACCAAATTGTTTCCAGAATAGATAAAAGGTGTATCAAAAGAGATTTCTAACCAACCCGTTTCTGAAACAGGAACAGCACCAGAGAACACTTGAGTATGCCCTATTGTTGATACATAAGAAGCAGGAATTAATGCACTTTGAGTTGTTGTGCCCAAATAGATTGTCCAATTTCGGGTTTGGTTTGATGAATTTTCGATATAGAATTTCACTCCACGTAGGGTGTTAGAGCCACCCATTTCTTCTGCAGTAAATAGTTGTTGAGTAAGAGAAAACTTATAGTTTCCACGAGCTGGAAGGAAGCTTGTTGTTGATGTTCCATTTCCGATTGCCACCTCACCACCTGCAAAACATACGGTAGAAAATGAAAGTGCTACAGTATCACTATAACTACTACCACAAGAAGCATAAAGAATTACATCGTATGAAGTGTTAGGTGTTAAACCTGTCAACAAACAATTTGTACCATCAGGAGTACCGCCGTGCCAAATATTGGAACCATGTTCTGAATATTCCACGAAATAAACTTGTGAAGATTCAGCCGAGTAATCATCAGTCCAAGTAAGATATGCTGAACTTCCTGAAATAGCTTGAACATTAAAATTTGAAGGTGTTACACAACCACTGAAGATAGAAACTTGCACATCATCAATAAAAACAGAAGAATTGAAAATAGAGGGTGAGCGGAATGCTATACGACCATGACCACCAGTATAACCATTTAAGGCAACCACAAAATCTTGCCATAAGTTAGGAGCCTCATACATGGTTGCATCAATTGTTCTGATCGGCACGAAAGTTGAAATATCAGAAGCGTTAGTGATTACACCCACTTCTATCAAACCATTACTAATCGAAGTCTTTAATGCTTTAAAAGAAACTTGCAGTGTATTGATAGCATAAGAAGATGTAAATTCTGGGAGAATAGCGCAAGCATAATATTCTGAAGAGGAGTTCAACCTCAAGGCCGTTGTTCCACTTGACGCTTGATCGGTGGTCATAAATACAGCTTGTTGCGCTAAATTGTTTGTCAGGATAGTCCAACAAGATGGAATTTGAATATTTTGATTAGAATATGAATCAAAAGATTGATTATAAGGAATTTCTCCTATTGGGGAACAATTTGTTGTAGAGGTAATAGGATAGGTCCAAGCACTTTCTTCACTATTAGAGCACAAAGCCTTCACATAAACATCGTACGTTGTATTCTCGTTGAGTCCAGCAATAGAACAAGGGTTTGTATATACAGTTTCAAACCCTACAGAATTAACATTATCACCTGCAGGAACGACGGCCACCTGCCAAGCATCCTCCTCATTACGGGCCGTCCAACCCACAGTAAGCGTATTATCAGTAACTTCTGACACAACGATATCAGTAGGAGACAAGCAGTTAGATGTTGCAAAAATATTAATATCATCAATAAAAGTATATTCGCTAGTGGTAGATGGTTTAAGGAAAGCAATATAAACACCATTTCCAGAATAGTTAGTTAATTGGACCTCCTCATTGTACCAAGTATTAGTAGCTGACCATTCATACCCATTATATGAATGTACTGGAACAAAAGTAGAGATATCTTCAGGATTGCTCATCACACCTACTTGCAAAGCTCCAGCACCTGCATTTGTACTATTTTTCAGAATTTTAAAATTAACAGTCATTTGTGACATTGCAGTCACTGATGTATCTACAGCAGGAACCACTACACATGAATACTTACTGATAGTTGGGAAAGAAGGATTACTATAGCTATACAAGCGCAAACTTGATGGTGCAGAGCTAGATTGTTCCGTTACGATAACTGGTCTAAAAGTTTCTGCACAATTATAATTTCTATTCCAGCAAGGTGGAAACTCCTCGGTATAGATATCAAAACTTTCAGTAAGAGGAAGTTCCATAAATGGATTGCAAGGCACGTGTACTTCCAACATTTCAGACCAAAAACTACTGAACATATCACATTGTGTTCTTGCATAGATACGATAAGTTCTATTTTGTGTTAATCCATCGAACAAATAGGTTGTGTCAGAAATCATAATCACTTGAGATTCATCAATAGTATCCCCTAACTCTACAATTACCACTTCCCACAGATTATCATTCACATGAGCGGGTGTAAATTCAAATTCAATACTACTGGAAGTCAAGCCATTATCCGTTACACGTAGATTTTGTGGTTTTCCACAAGTAGTACCTGTAATAGAGATATCATCTACTGCTGCTGCAGGTTGGTAACCTGTAAATTGGTTATTTTTCCATAAGAAATAGATTCTCTGGCTTCCTCCAAAGGAAGCATCAACAACTTCTGAAACTTCCGTCCAATTAGGAGTTTGCGAATATACGCCCAACAAAGTTGCGCCCTGTGGAGCAACACCATTAGCACTCATTTCCGCAGGTTCACCCAAATACAGCCATAGTTCATCTGAATGGAAATCGGATTCTCCAATTCCCTTAAACTTAAAAGAGATATTGAATTCAGCATACGACTCATCAAAATAGATATCGCGGTATGCCCATGCTACGGAAGAAGCACTAGGATTGTAGTTATTAGAAACGCCATTATCGCTTGAAACATAGAGCGATTTTGCGCCTTCAGGAGTTGCATTTACAGCAGTTCCAATGAACCATTGATTTGCGTCTGTACCCACAAATTCCCAAAAGCTATTTTCGGTCTCATCCTCAAAATCATAAATATAAGGAACCATTGCCATCATTTGTACGGTTGCAAAGTTGATGCTACGCCAAACGCTATAGTCACCATCACCGCAATTTGCACGTACAAAAACGTAATAAGTTGTTGTGGGTGCCAAGTTTGAAAAACTCAATTGAGGTACAATTGTTGTATAACTAGGGGGAGTAGATGGATTGGGGATTAATTCAGGCTGAGTTGTTACGTAAATATCCCAAGAAGTTTCATAAGCACCTGGAGTCCAAGAAAGTTCTGCAGAACTTTCAGTTACATCTGATATAGCAAGTTGTGTTGGGTAAGGACAAGTTGTAACCACAGGTAACACTTCCAATTGAATATTGGGTACACTATTCAGATGGTTCAGATAATTGTGAGCACCAGGATTTTCCATATAGGTTGAATTTTGATCGCCATAATTAATAATTGAGGCGTACTGAGAAGTTTGCTCTGTAACATAATACTCTGTATTACAATTCATTGAAGAAGTGTATTTTGCTACTACAATAACCAAATTTTCTAAGCCATCATACAAAAAAGGTGTAGTAAGATCAATGGTTTGCCAACCTGAAGCTGCACCGATTAACACATTAGAGCCTTCATAAACCAAAGACAACTCATTATTGGGAAGAAATCCATTTTGCTGATTATCAAAATCTTCTGTTGTTCCCATATAAATTTTCAAGATATTCATTGTAGAACTTGCTGGTGAAACACAATTCCACGAAATAGAGTGAATATATCCAGCAACAAGGGAGTCGGCAGGATATATCGATTGAGAATAGGAATACTTGTAACAAGTGTTGAACGGCAAGTAGCGTTCTTCCGTTATACCATTTCCAAAAGACACACTAACAGTATCTTGTGCCCTACTCATAAATGGGAGAAGGGCAATCATCATAAGTAAAAGAAATTTATTCTTCATTGTATTTAAGATTTAAAAATTTGCTCATAGAAACGGGCGCGAAAGTAGTGATTTTCTACAAGAATTTCACGCTTTTAACTCTTTTTTAAAACAACATAAAACACTAAATATCAATAAATTACATTTTTGAAATTAAAAATATTGAATTTCGCAATTTTATAAGGAAGATTTCTGGATTTTTTTTGATTAATCTTGTCATTTTATGTAAGCAACAAGGAAAAATTTTTCACAGAATTTTCGTTTTAAAAGGCGGAAGAGAATAAAAAAGGCATTCCGAGGAATGCCTTTCAGGATATTTAGGAAATTAAAATTCTTAATATAGGAATGACAACAATACACCAGCAGCAACAGCACTACCGATTACACCTGCCACATTTGGTCCCATAGCGTGCATAAGTAGGTAGTTAGTCTTATCATATTTTAGTCCTTCTACTTGAGCTACACGTGCACTATCAGGAACTGCAGAAACGCCTGAGTTACCAATTAACGGGTTAATTTTGTTACCTTCTTTAAGGAAAAGGTTGAAGAATTTCACGAAAAGTACACCTGAAGCAGTAGCAATTACGAAAGATGCTGCACCCAAACAGAAGATGAGCACTGACTCAATCTTTAAGAATGTGCTTGCTTGAGTTGAGCAACCTACTGTAAGGCCAATAAGAATTGTAACGATATTAATAATTGGACCGCTAGCAGCGTCAGCCAAACGTTTGGTTACAGAACTTTCTTTTAACAAGTTACCAAAGAACAGCATACCTAACAATGGAAGACCTGTAGGTACGATAAAACAGGTAAGGAGGATACATAAGATTGGGAATAAAACTTTTTCTCTGTGGCTAACGGCTCTTGGTGGGCGCATTCTGATAAGGCGTTCTTTGGGGGTAGTCAACCAGCGCATAATTGGGGGTTGAATTACAGGTACGAGCGCCATATAGGAGTATGCAGAGATAGCAATTGCTCCCATCATACTTGGTGCCAATTTAGAGGAGATAAAGATTGCGGTTGGACCGTCAGCACCACCGATAATACCGATAGCACCCGCTTCTGTTGGTGTAAAACCTAAGGCTAAAGAGATGATATAAGCGCCAAAGATACCGAACTGTGCGGCAGCACCGATAAGAATCAATTTAGGATTAGAGATCAGAGCTGAGAAGTCTGTCATTGCGCCGATACCCAAGAAAATCAACGGAGGATAGACACCCTTTAACACACCGAAATACAAGTAGTTAAGAACTGATCCTGACTCATACACACCGACTTGAAGACCATCAGCAAATGGGATATTACCCACGATGATACCGAAGCCGATAGGAATTAACAAAAGAGGTTCATACTCTTTAAGGATAGCAAGAAATATGAAAAAGATACCGATGGCAATCATAAGAAGATTTTGCCATGTACAATTATAAAAGCCTGTATAAGCAAAAAACTGTGCTAGACCTTCTTGAAAAAATTCAAACATAACTTCACTTATTAAGATTACTCAATTACCAAAAGTACATCACCTTCCATAACAGAATCGCTACGGCGAACTCTAATTTCTTTCACAACTCCGTCACGATCAGCATCGATATTGTTTTCCATCTTCATGGCTTCAAGAAGGATTAGGTGCTGGCCAGTTTTCACAGTATCACCTACATTAACAAAAACATCCAAAATAGTTCCTGGAAGTGGTGACTTCAACACACAACCTGCTGTGGGGGCTGCGGGAGCTGCGGGAACAGCTGCAGGGGCTGCGGGAGCAGCTTTGGGAGCAGGAGCTGCTACTCGAACTACTTTAGGTTGTGATTTTTGCATTGTAGGAATAGATTCCATATCTAATTCCACTGTGTAAGGAGTTCCGTTAACTTCAATATTCGCTTTATTATCCTCGATATCATTAATATCAACCGAATATTTCGTTCCGTTAATGGTTAAATTGTATTTTTTCATATCTTTTTATTTTATTGATTATCAGGTAATTACATGTACAAACAATAGATTTTACTCCATTTTTTTCACGACTGCAAAAATAGAAAATTTTCTTTATTACAGCACTCTTAAAAGAATTATTTTTTTTCATTTATTCGTATTGAAAATTCAATTTTATTTTTTTATATTTGCAACTTGAAATTACTTTTAAAGGTAAAGTTGTAATATATTAGTAATCAATATTTTTAAACCTAAAAAAAATACATTTATGCAAAAGAAAGGTAACAAATTCGGAACTCACCGAGTAATTGAACCCAAAGGCGTTCTTCCTCAACCCGCTAACAAAATCGACAACAATATGGATGAAATTTACGACAATGAAATCCTTATTGACGTTCAAACATTAAATATTGACTCTGCTTCATTTACTGATATTGCTAATTTCTGCAACCACGACAAAGAAGAGATGAAGAAAGAGATGTTACTCAATGTTGAGTTACAAGGAAAACACCGTAATCGCCGTACTGGTTCTGGCGGTATGTTATTAGGTACTGTTGAAAAAATTGGTGATGCTTTAAAGGGTAAAATCGATTTGAAAGAGGGTGATAAGATTGCTACTTTGGTTTCTCTTTCTTTAACTCCACTTCGCATTGACGAGATTTTAGAAATTCGCGAAGATGTTGACCAAGTTGACATTAAAGGTAAAGCTATTCTTTTCGAAAGCGGTATTTATGCTAAGATTCCTGATGATATGCCAGAGAAATTGGCGCTTTCTGCATTGGACGTTGCTGGTGCTCCTGCACAAACAGCAAAACTTTGCAAACCAGGTGACACTGTTCTTATCATCGGCGCCGGTGGTAAATCAGGTATGCTTTGCTGCTATGAAGCTAAAAAACGCGTAGGCGTTACTGGAAAAGTTATCGGTATGTGCCATAGTGAAAAATCAACAAAACGTATGATGGACCTTGGCTTCTGCGACATCGTTTTTGCTGGTAATGCTAACGACCCTGTTGCAATGGTTGAAAAGATTGAAGAGTTCACTAATGGACAAATGGCTGACGTTACCATTAACAATGTAAACGTTCCTGATACTGAAATGACCTCTATCCTTTGTACAAAGAATGATGGTGTAGTTTACTTCTTCTCAATGGCAACATCATTTACAAAAGCGGCTCTTGGTGCAGAAGGTGTGGGTAGCGACGTTACTATGATTGTAGGTAATGGTTATACCAAAGGTCACGCAGAGATTACATTACAAGAACTTCGCGAATGTCCTGAATTAAGAAAAATATTCGAAGAGTTATACGCATAATTTTTGAGCCAAATATTTTTTTCATAAAGGTCTCAACAGACTTCAAAAGCATCTTGCGCAAGCAGGATGCTTTTTTATTTTTATTTTTATTGTTATACCTAAATTTCAGCAGAGTGATAACCTAGTTTTTAGGAAAGATTTGCGCAATTGGAACGCGTGAGGGATTGCAGCGGTTATGAGCGCCGGCTATATAATTTGACATTTAGAACTTAAAAATTGAGATTTGTGTAGATTTAATGCGTAAGAAAGAGGCGCGAAATTTGAGCGGAAAGCCCGACGGCGAGCGAGGCAGCAAGTAAGCCCGGAGAAGTAACGTTTACTTCGGAATAAGCGAAAGCAAGAAAACGGAGTGAAAGGAGGAGTGCGAGTGAAGCCGGCACGCCCAAACTAAAAAAACAAATATCTTATCAACCACCGAAGTCATCGTAATGAATCATTTCTGATGGAACGCCCAAGCTATCCAACATTGAAAGCACAGCCTGCAACATTGCGGGAGGTCCGCAGATATAGTATTCTATATCTTCAGGGTTTTCATGATTTTTGAGATATTGATCGTAGATTACCTGATGGATAAACCCTACATACCCTTGCCAATTGTCGTTGGGTTGCGGATCAGAGAGTGCCACTGAGAATGAGAAGTTTTGATTTTCGGCAGCAATTTTCTGAAAATCATCCATATAGAAAAGTTCTTTTTTAGATCGTCCCCCATACCAGAAGGTAGTTTTCCGATTAGTGTTATGCGTTACAAACTGGTCGAAAATATGGGAACGCATCGGAGCCATACCAGCACCGCCACCAATAAACATCATTTCGTTTTGAGTATCTTGCACAAAAAACTCTCCATAGGGTCCTGAAACCACGACCTTATCGCCAGGTTTTAGGTTATAGATATAGGAGGAAGCAATGCCTGGATTTACCTTTTCCCAACTATTCGTTTTTCGATTAAACGGTGGGGTAGCAATCCTTACATTCAGCATAACGATATTATTTTCAGCAGGATAGTTTGCCATTGAATAGGCTCTTACTGTTGGCGTTGTATTTTTCATTTTCAAAGAGAAAAGTTGCATTGCTTCCCAATCTTGGCGATAGGGCTCCTCCACCAACATCTCAGAAAAGAGCACCGAGCAAGCAGGGATATCGATTTGGACATAACCTCCCGACTTAAAATCCATTGTTTCATTTTCTGGGAGTTGTAATACTAACTCTTTGATAAAAGTCGCCACATTTCTATTTGACAACACAGTACATGTCCATTTTTTAATCCCAAAAAAATCTTTCGGAATTTCTATTTTCATATCATCACGCACTTTCACTTGGCAAAAGAGTCGATAGTTATCGGCAGCCATTTTACGAGTGATATGGTTTTTTTCTGTTGGCAATAGTTCTCCGCCACCTTCAATCACCTTTCCTTTACAAGTACCACATGTACCACCGCCACCGCAAGCTGACGGAACAAAGACCTTCTCATCGGAAAGAGCTTGAAGCAAAGAACAACCACGCTCATGCTCGATGGTCATTTCTTCGTTGATTACGATTTTCACCTTACCTTCCGGTACCATTTTTTTGCGTACCCAAAGCAAAACAGATACTAACGCCCACAAAATCAATAAGAAAACTAATATTGCGCATAGAATCGTTATCCACATAATTTAGAATATTACGAGATGCAAAAGTACAATTTTTTTCGAAATATTTTTGTGCAATAACACTAAAATATAATTGAAAAATTAAAGGGAATCGTTCTGTGGATAATTAATTTATAGGGCTTCAATAGTAGCGGTAGGCCAAGAATGGGTGTAAAAAAAACAGTGCATAGGTTCTACCTTAAACATAATGTATGCAAAAATTGGGCATAATCATTTACTAACAAATGAAATGATAAATACATAAAAATCAAATATTTACAACTCAACAATAGAAATATTATTGAGTTGTCACATTCACCGATCATCAAAATGAATTTTAAGTTATATGCTACATATCAAGGTTTTCTTCTAATATTTCAAAAAATTAACCTTAAAATTCAATGCCCAACTTTGACATACATAATATAAATTAAGACATTTTCCTCAGCAAAGAGTTTTCAATTCTTAAAGCATCTATCTATATCCCTAGATTTAGGAATTGTATAATTTTTCATTTTGCACTTAATTCAAATTGAAATTAGTCAAAAAGATTATTATCTTTGCAGATTAAATAACAAACTCATAACTTAAAAATCCCAATATGGAAATAGGCATTATAGGAAAGGAAGAAATTGTTGTAAATAAAGATGTTACAGCAGCAGCAATTGGCAGCGGAATGGTAGAAGTTTTTGCAACTCCGATGATGATTGCATTGATGGAAAACACTTGTGCGAAGAGTGTTGCATCACATCTGCAGGCAGACGAGAGTACGGTTGGCACGCATGTCAACGTTTCTCATTGTGCTGCCACCCCTATCGGCATGAAAGTTTATTGCGAGAGTGAATTGATTGAGATTGATCGTCGTAAACTCACCTTTAAGGTTACAGCTTACGATGAGCGCGGTATGATTGGCGAAGGTTTACACGAAAGATTCATCATCGATAGTAAGAAGTTTCAGGCGAAAATCAATTCCAAATAAAAAAGGCGGTGACCCGCCTTTTATTATTTTTAGAAGCATGCTTTCAAAATGTTTAGTACATCCTCTGTAGTCGGAACGTAATAGCCACCGCATTTTGTTGTTGATGCAGCAATGAGTGGCAACATCTCCTCTGTGGCGCCTACATCACGCAAACGTTTTGGAATTCCCAACTCAGTAATATAGTTATCAAGACAATCCAGACCTTCGAGTGCTATTTGTTCATCCGTTTTCCCATCTGGATTCACATGCCAAACATTTTTAGCAAAACGTACGAAACGATGCAAGCCATACTTATAAATAAATTTATAGTAAGGCACGGAAATAATTGCCAAACCAATTCCATGTGCGCAATCTGTATATGCACCCAACTGATGTTCAATCATATGGACTTCCCAATCTTGTGTTTTGGAAACGCCTAATATTTTATTTAAACCCATTGTAGCGCACCACATAATATTACTTCGAGCCTCATAATCCATTGGATTTTTCATTGCAACACGAGAAGCATTAATTAGAGCTAACATATTTCCTTCCAAAAGATAATCGCTAACACAATCGTCGTCCCCAGAGCAATATTGTTCCAAAAGATGCGAAAAGGTATCAAAAATTCCGCTTACCATCTGATATTGAGGCACAGAATAGGTAAATTCGGGATTTAAGATAGAGAACTTAGGTGTAACCACCTCCAATGGAAAAACTCGTCCAACCTTCAACATGACCTCTTCATTAGTAATTACAGATCCACTATTCATTTCTGAAGCGGTGCCTACCATTGTAAGAATTGTTCCAACAGGTACGACAGGATTTGTAACTTGCTCACAATTTATCCAATAACGTTTCCAAGGATCACCTTCGCAATAAGCAGCCACGGAGATACCTTTTGCACAATCTACCACTGAACCGCCACCCACGGCTAAAATCAGATTGATATGGTTTTCACGAACCAAACGTGCTCCTTCGAGCAACTGAGTATAGGAAGGGTTTGATTTAACACCTGCTAGTTCTATAACCTTCTTACCCGTTTCATTCAGTATCTTCAACACTTCATCATACAATCCCATCTTTTTAATAGAATTTTTTCCATAAACAAGTAAAACATTTTCTCCATATTGTGATAATTCCTTCGGAAGATGTCTCATTGCGTTTTTACCGAAGTGAATTCTTGTCGGATTTTGAAAAGAAAAGTCGATATTCATAATTGTAAACATTGGGGTTCTCTAAATTGGAAGATGGTGCTAGAGACAAGAGAACCAAATGCCCCTTGAACCAAAGATTGGCAAAAATACAAAAAATTCAAACTTAAATTCTATATGAAATTTTTCTCTATTTTTGTGCAAAAGAATTAATATGCGTAAATTATTACTATTTCTATTTATTTTATCTTTTCTAGGATTTGAAAACTTGATTTTTTCTCAAGACATCTCTCCTGTCCACATCATTCCAACGCCTCAGAAAATCAACTATTTAGGAGATAGAACTCTGATTCCTAATAAAATATCCATTATCTTTACCCATCCGAATGAGAACACTCTATTTATTCAGAAAGAATTGTCTAAAGAATTTCCTCAAATATGCTTTTCTGAAGAAAAAATCAGAGACAACAAACGTCACTTTCAACTCATTTTTCGTCAAATTGAGGATTCTATAGAGATTGGCGAACAAGGTTACTTTCTCAATCTTAGTGAAAATAAAATAGAGATACGTGCTTGCAGCGATATTGGTCTTTTCTATGGTTACCAAACATTACGACAACTTCTACGACAAGCGTTCCTAGATTTTGCAGATGCACCACAACTCAACCTTCTTGAAATCACCGATTTTCCAATACTTCCTCGCCGCGGTTGGATGGATGATATTAGCCGCGGTCCTATTCCTACGGTTGCATTTATAAAAGAGCAAATTCGTACACTTTCTGCATACAAACTTAACTGCATGACTTTATACACAGAGCATACTTATAAAGCAAAATTAGGCAGTGAATATGCCCCTAACGATGCTTTAACGGAAGAGGATGTTATAGAGATTCAGAAATTTGCCAAACTCCACCACGTTGAAATTATCGGCAATCAACAAACTTTTGCCCATTCAGAAAAGATATTACAACACCATAAATACCAACATCTCGCAGACACAAAAAACAACTTCAATCCTGCATTAGAAGAGACTTATTATTTTTTCGATACACTTCTCAGCGAACAAACACGTGTTTATCACTCTCCGATTTTCCATATTAATGGTGACGAAACTGATGAATTAGGTAATGGAAATGCAAAAAAATTTGTGAACGATATTGGGAGCAAACAGAACGCATATCTTTACCATATTTCAAGAATTGGTAAGATATTAAAACGTAATGGTAAACAAATGATGATGTGGGGAGACATAATTGGGCATGATTCGACTGCTATTCAACAACTTCCAGACGATGTAATTCTGGTTGCATGGAGTTACGATCCGCGTAATAACTTTCGAGAGATGCTTTCTCCTATTCATTTCTCGGGGCGCAAATTTTTCGTTGCTCCTGGCGTCAGTTGTTGGCACACGCCATTCCCTGACCCGAACAACTACATTGGCAACATTGCGAATCTTGTCCGCGATGGTGTAGCAATGGGGGCAACGGGAATGTTAAATACAGCATGGGACGACTTTGGAGAGTCGCTTTTTACGGGTACATGGCATGCACAGATCTGGGGTGCTGAAATGGCGTGGAACCCAATAAAAAATAGTGGTGAGAGTGAGCAATCGTTACTTTTAGCAAAAGATGAAACTTTGCAACGACTTGAGGTAATGAACAGAGCGATGAATCTCCACTTTTTCGGGCGTTCCACAGCAGAGCCAATTTGGACAGAACGACTTCTAAATATTGCTAAGTTCAAATATGCGCCTATCAACGAGCTAACACTCTTCAACGCCTTTTGGCAACCGATTTTCCCTTTTTATCCCGATCAAGTAAAACCCGAATTATATGATAGTATTACCAAACGAATTGAGCAGGAATTTCTTCCTCTCGTAGCATCACTAGACGACCCACGCGCACCGCAAGAGAGCGCATTCTGGAAATATGGAAAATATGCATGCAACCGTTATCTACAGACGCTCAAGAATCACAAATTACGCATCTTATTGCATCAAGTGTACGAGAAAGGCAGTAACGATACATTAACCAAATGCATCGAACAAGAGTACAAAGAAATTCGCGATGGTTACAAGACTCTTCGGGATGCATACCTAACCTTGTGGGATGGAGAATGCCGTACACATTGGCGCGACACAATTATCGCTCGCTACACTCTTGCCGATCATAATCTAAACACCATTTTTGCCTATCCTTTCACAAAATTCTCGCTAACGGAATCTGGCAGTTTGCAACTTAAAATCCACAATATCTTCCACGAATCACCTCTCACCTACTACACATTAGACGGCAGTCAACCCACACAGGCATCAACACAATACACGCAGCCAATTACCTTAACACAAAGCACAAAATTGCGCACTCTAACTTTTTCTGACAACAATTGCAAGATAGAAACTGAACGAGAAATTCTATTTCATAAAGGAATGGGACATTTAACACATTTAGGTTCAACGTTCAGCACCTATCGTGCCACATATAGCGGTGGCGGAGAAAAAGCACTTAGCGATGGTGAATGTGGCACAAAGAATTACAATGATGGCAAATGGCAGGGATACCAGGTAACAGATGCTGTGGTTTTCTATGATTTTGAGGAACCACTAGATATTGCGAAAATAACTGTCGGCTACATTCAGAACTTCAATGATTGGATTTTAGCTCCTGACGCTGTTGAGGTATATATCTCTTCAGATGGTAATGATTATCAGCTTTTTGCACAAAAGCTGATCGATTCAATTGAAAAAGTGAACGACATTGGAAAAATTATTCTTGAACCAACAGACCTCCACACTCAATACTTAAAAATTATCGTTAAAAATCCGAAAAAGCTACCTTCTAATCATGCTTGCGCTGGCAACGATGCATACATCTTCTTGGATGAAATTATAATTGAATAAGCATATTGTGAATTTAGCAACAAGATAAAATCCAGATCCTAAAAAACATCTTCTATGATATTCTCATTTTCGTCTTGCCTTTGTAATAATAAGGAGGATTTTAGTAAAACACAGAAATTCTAAATTGTATGCAATTTTTGGGCATAGATATTATCATCAAGAAGAAAAGATAATTAACTGATATTAAAATAATTATGCTTTACATTTTCCAAAACATAATTCAATTTACAATAAACAAAAACGAATAATATATCCGTCAAAATTCAAAGCGCCACAAGGAATCTTACTAAAAAATCCCACTAAATATTAATGCCCAATTTTTACATACATAAATATCAATGATAGAAAAGAACCCCAAAATAAAGTCGAGGTCCTGTGGGCATCTGATAACCCGAACGTCCAAAAGTATTTAGCCAATCAACTTTTAGTGTCAAACGAAAGGTTTTCGTAAGGATAAAATCGCATCCAGCAAAAGGAGTAAGTGCCATAAAACCTTGCTTATGAAAGATTACTTTTTCCTCTTGTTCCCAATCATTTTGATTTCCATCAAACATCAGAAATGAAGTTTGAGACCCCCCACCTACCGTCAAGCCAAGATAAGGCACCACCTTATTACATTGCCAAAAATATTGCACGAGAATTCCTCCCCAGCCATATTTTAGATAACTACCATTTTTCATCTGATGAAGTGTTGACACATAACCTTCGCCACCTACCATAAAGCAATTATGTAATTGCACACGAAGGGTTCCTCCCAATCCGAATGGAAATCCAGAAGCCTTATAACCAATAGGTTGGACACTTCCCGAGAGAAAGCCTGTATGTACCATCATGCCTCCACTATATCCTCTAACTAACTTTTCTTTACTCTCTTGTGCAAAAATATTACAGAAAGGAAGCAACACTACCAGAAAGAGGCTCAACTTTCTAATCAAAAATCGCTTAAAATTTATATTCTTTGAATTTTTTTTCATTTCTAGGAGTGTACTTAAGATATTTGGGCGTGCCGGCTCTTTACTACGCACTTCCCTACCCGCTCGCCGTCGGGCTATCCGCTCAAATTTCGCGGCGTATTCTCTCTCCTCTATTCTTCCTCTAAAATCAAATTTGAGTTAGAAGTTCTTATTTCTCAACTATAAAGCCGCCGCTCATAACCGCTTCTATCCCTCACGCAGCACTTCGTATATGAGAATCAGCAGAGGCGGCGCAGCAAAAAACTCTTCGAAACATATTTTCAGCGCGCCGCCTTTACCTTTACGACGATGATTTTACCATTTTGTAATTTTAGATCCCTTCAATGCAAAGAAAATCATATAAGCATAAGGCACAAATAGCATTGCATAGGCCATCTGCGGATTAAAAGCATCTGATAATTTACCATAAACAAGTGGTAACACTGCCCCACCAGATATAGCCATAATCAAAAATGCAGATGCTAATTTAGTATGTTTGCCTAAATGATGTATTGAAAGCGGCCAAATTGCAGGCCACATAATAGCATGAGTAAAACTCAATGCGATAACAGCAACAATAGAAATAAGGCCATTCGTCGTTATAATAACACACGTAAGTGCAATTGCAAGCAATAAATTAATAATAAAGAAATTACGTTGAGATGTAATTTTCGGTACAATAAGAATTCCTAAAAAATAACCTACAACAAGTCCTACAAGTGCAAAGACGCTGAAGTTTTTAGAAACTGCTTTTTCAATTCCATTATAATCACCATAAGGAATTAAATAGTCAATAGCAATAACCTCAGCACCAACGTAGAAAAAGATTGCGAAGATACCGAACCATAGGTAGGGATAGGAAAAGACAGAACGGTTTGTAGAACCTTCAGAATCAGGATCTTCCTCTTCATTTACTTCTGGAAGATTAGCCTTTTTTATAAAGAGAACTAGTGCTATGAGTACGACTGTAATAATAATGTAAGGAAGTATTACCCTATGAGATAAACTTTGCAAAAGTTGTTCCTTCGCGGCTGCTGATACGTCATTTAATTGATTCACAATATCTGCAGTTCCTGCAAAAAGTGCTTTATAGAGTAGTAGAATACCAATCATTCCTGCAACTTTATTACAAATTCCCATAATACTCATTCTACGAGCAGCCGTTTCAATTGGACCTAGAATGGTTACATACGGATTTGAAGCCGTTTGGAGCAATGATAGCCCAACACCTTGTACGAATAGTCCCACCAAAAATAGCAAGTAATGGCGATTCAAAGCAGCAGGCACAAAGAGTATTGATCCAAGAGCCATCACAATGAGGCCGAGAGCCATTCCGTTAGCAAATCCTGTTCTTTTCAAAACGTATGATGATGGGATTGATGTCACGAGATACGCGATATAGAAAGCAAAAGGCACAAACGATGCTTGGAAAGTATTCAATTCGCAAGCCGTTTGCAAGAATGGAATAAGGATTCCATTAAGCCAAGTTACGAAGCCAAAGATAAAAAAAAGGGCTCCAATGATTGTAATTCCGAAGGATGTTTCGTTCTTTTTCATATTTACATTGTTTTAAGCTAAAGGGAATTTCATGATTCTTCCCCGTAAAAATCTTTAAGATAATCGATTTGCCTACGATCTCGTTTGGTAGGTCGTCCGAAGCCATGCTCACGAATCTCAAACTTCATATTGAGTTGTTTCACTCTATCATACTCCTCCTGCGGAGTAAGGTCTAAACAATATTGAGGCACTAAGGGAGCGCCGACTCTGCTTTTAGGTGCATCGATTACTTGGATAGTCTTTTCGAGTTGGCCTATTCTGACAGTATAAACTTCATCAGTTTTAACCTCCTTTGAAGGTTTCAGATTTGAGCCATTCATCTTAATTTTGCCTGCATTACAAGCATCAGTGGCCATGGATCGTGTCTTAAAAAGACGCACCATCCACAGCCACTTATCAATTCTTATATTTAAAGATTGCATCTGTTATTTCGTAGAGTTCATCATTTTGATCTTATACTCAAGCTCTTTTACTTCATGTTTTGCCATTTCAATCTTCTTTGCGAACTCAGCTTTAAGTAGATCTGCATTTTTAGAATTTGCGAAGAACCCGAGATTATTTTCCCAAAGAGAAATATCTTCTTTCAACTGTGCAAGCTTATTAACAAGGAATCTTTTTTCCTTATCTAACACTTTATCTGCATTAGGACCACTGAGAATATTATCTAATTTATTTTGGAAATTACCTCTTTTCACCTCTTCAGCAGAAACTTTCAACTCTTCAAACTTTTTATTAACTGCACTTTTATACTCATTATAGATGCGATCTTTTTCTTTCTTTGGCACATGACCCAACTCCGTCCACTCACGTTGATAAGCCTTCATTGCCTCAAGATTTTCGCTTTTATCTTCTGTAAATTGGTGATTTGCAATACGTTGTATAAGATCTTCTTTCTTAGCAAGATTCTCTGCTTCAATAGTTTGAATATTAGCAAAGTAATTAGATTTAGCTTCAAAAAACAAGTCACAAGCTGCTCTGAAACGCTTCCAAACTGCATCCGAATGTTTTTTGGGAACTGCACCTATATTTTTCCATTCCTTTTGAAGTTCTAAAATTTCTTCAGTCGCTTGTTTCCAGTCTGTTCTTTTTGCAATTCCTTCTGCACGAATAGCAAGATCAACTTTCATATTATAATTTTGAAGTTGATCTTCCTTCATTTGTTGAAAATACTCTTTTTTTGCTTGGAAAAACTTATCTAAAGTTGATTTAAAGCGATCCCAAATTTCGTCATTTAACTTTGCAGGAGCAGGGCCTAAAGTTTTCCAAACTTTAAGAAGTTCTGTTAATTGATCGCTAATTTCATTATTCTCCTTAATTGAGTTACATTCTTTTGCGACTAACTCTTCTGCCTGTTGACACAATACTAATTTAGCATTATAATTGCTTTGTTGTTCAGATAGAATCGTTTCATAATGTTCACGACGACGTTGATTAATTTGGTCTGATGCATTTTTGAAACGTTCCCAAATTTCCTCTTTTTTATCTTCAGGCACAGGTCCTAACTCTTTCCATTCTTCGTGCAACTTTTGAAGATCCTTAAATGACTTATTGATAGATTCTTGCAACAATAAGGACTCTGCATCTTCACAAAGTTTTATTTTCAATTCCAAATTTTTCTTCAAGTCCAAATCTCTCATTTCTCTGTTCATTCTAAGAATATCAAAGAATTTTTCTACATAGAAATGATAATTTTGCCAAAGATTTGTTGATTCATTCTGTGGGACAGGTCCAACATTTCTCCACTGCTCTTGTAATTCTTTAAACTTGTCATTCAACACTTTAAGATTTGACTCCTCTTCAACAAGATTCTTCAAACTTAAAATTATATTTTGTTTTACTTCGAGATTTCGTTGCTTCTCTTGTTCTATTTGATCAATATATTTTGCTTTGTTAGCTTTATAAACTGACAATGCAGAGGTAAGGATCTTTTCTGCTTCGAGTTGTTCTGGAACATACTCTTCACCATTCTCATTTTCAGCTAAAAATTTAGCCTGTTGCTCCTTTTTAATCTGCTTAATCTGTTCAGTAATTTTACTTTTAAGAACTCCTACGCGGGTTTTTATAGCCATCACGTCAGAATTGGCAACTACCGCATTTAGTTCCTCTAATTGTTGTTCTAAAGTCAACTTTTGATACTCTGCCTCAACCGCCTCGATTGTTTCTTGAGGTTTTTCATCCTCTTCATCTACATCAGAGGTTTGAGTACTATTACCATTTTCTATTTCAGACATCATATCACTAACTGTTTGCACATCAGCATGGTTAGTAGGATCCTCAATAGATTTTGTTTCTTGGGCGGAAGACTGCATATTTTCGGCAGTTCCAACTTCTGTTTGAGTTTCAGATTCTGTAATAATTTCGGGCTGAGATACAGCGCCAGGATTCACCTCAACTTGTTGATTGTTTTCAACTTCCGGGTGTAGTAGATCTTGTGATTCCATAATTTTTTTCTTTAGTACGTTTTGGAAAATAGTTAATAATAACGAGCGGCAAAAGTACACAAAGTTTTGGAATGAATCACAACATAAAAAATTTTTTATGTATGAAAAACATGGGCAGAATTAAAATTCAATTACTAATCGAGATAAAAATTTGTATTTAAGAGCATTATCTCTACATTTTAGTATGGACATCAATAGATCTTCCATAGGAAAATTCAATTTTGATGTCCTAACTCCAAATCTAAAAATATCATAATATAATTGCTGGTATTTTGTGGCTACTCCTCTAAATTTCTGTGCCCAATTTTGATATACATTTAGATATAATCTTGTTTCATTAAAATTCCGCCATTGGTTCCTCGCAACCCAATTATCACACTCAATCGCTGTCAACAGGTACCTCCTACGTTTCTGTAATAATTTCCGAAAATGGTAAAACATCTCTACACTATCTCCATCAAGCAAAAGAGTGGTTGAACGCTTCGTTTTATTTAGCAGAGCCTCAACTAGTGTCGAAACGCGATTTCTTTCCTCCATCATAAAAATTTGCGCAGACGCATCGCCCTCTCTATCACTAATTAACAAAGTCGGAAAATCTCTCGTGCCTTTTAATGAGATAACTTTCCGGAATTTATCGTCATACTTTTGTCCTCTTCTATGACGACTACCTTTCAAACTAATTCTCTGCAGATAGTGATAAACCTCAAAAACTTTCGATGTACTTTGCGCAGACAAAGTTTCCGATAATGCAAGACCAAATTTATGACGCCAGTGTAATACCGTATTCTTGTCAACTTTCAACATTACTCCTGTTTTGCGCACAGAAACTCCTTCTGAAAAATATTTTTTCAAAAATAGTATCAACTCTGGAAGTTTATGTATGTAATACATCGGTGTACCTGTCAAATCACTGAATTTCTTTCCGCAATGAACACATTTATACCTATGATAGTACTTCCGATATCGTCCATTCCGCCAATAACGACTACTTCCACATTGCGGACAAACTATCGGTTGCCGTTCCCTTAGTAACGTATGCGCTGATGAAAATAGTTTTTCCACAAATTCTTTGTCAATTTCTGATTTAACTTGCGATGCCTCCAATTCTGATTGTTTTGACATCAATGTAGCAAAAAGTTCTTGTAAACAACGTCGATTATTCATATTTTTTTGCTACAAAAATAATAATAAAACAAATACATATTTATTTTTTACCTAATTTATATTTATTCTAAAAATTACAAGTCAAAAAAGAATTGTAAAAATCACATGACGAGAAAATAGGAAAAGCAAGAAGAGATATTCAAATTTTTTGTATTTTTGCAAGTTCAACTAAATATCGTAATTATTAATCTAAAAATATATTAGCAAATGAAACGTGCATTAGTTAGCGTTAGTAACAAAGAAAATCTCCTTCCTTTTGTGAAAGAGTTAATCAACCTAGAATACCAAATCATCTCAACAGGCGGAACTAAAAAACTAATTGAAGATGCTGGACTCCCTGTAATCGGAATTAGCGAGGTAACCGGATTTCCTGAAATTATGGACGGCCGCGTAAAAACGTTACACCCCAAAGTTCACGGAGGTCTCCTTTCCCTTAGAGACAACCCTAAACATTTAGCAGAAATGTCAGCCAACCATATTGAATTTATTGATATGGTCGTGGTAAACCTTTATCCTTTCAAACAAACTATCGAAAAGGAGGGTACTACTTTTGCTGATGCAATCGAAAATATAGATATCGGCGGTCCAAGTATGCTCCGCAGTGCAGCCAAAAACCATAAATTCGTAACTGTAGTTTGCGATTCTCAAGATTATAATATTGTAATCGAAGAGATTAAAGCAAATGGAGACACTACATTAGAAACAAGAACCCGACTTGCAGCAAAAGTTTTTAGACATACTGCAAGCTACGATGCAACAATCGCTGAGTATCTTACAAACCAAGCCCAAGAAACCGATCCAGAATCTATCACTCTTACTTTCCAAAAGAAACAAAGCCTTAGATATGGAGAAAATCCACACCAAAAAGCATCTTTCTATGCAGGAAAAAAGCAAGGTTACTCTATGGCGTGGGCAAAACAACTGCACGGCAAAGAATTATCATACAACAATATTCAAGACGCGGACGCTACCCTTAATATAGTAAAGGACTTTGATGAACCTGTTGTGGTTGCAGTAAAACACAAAAACCCTTGCGGAGTGGGAATCGGAAAAAATATTCACGAAGCTTGGCAACGCTGCTACGAAGCCGACAAAGTTTCTATCTTCGGTGGAATCGTAGCAACAAACCAAGAAATTGATGAACAAACTGCTGAGGAGATGAAATCAATTTTCCTCGAAATCATCTTAGCACCTTCTTTCACTGATAAAGCATTTGAAATCCTATCCGCTAAGAAAAATATCCGTTTAATGACTTACGATTTAGACTGCAAACAGCAAGAGTCTAAGATGTTTATCAGTGTAAATGGTGGCTTACTAATGCAAAATTTAGATAACTATAAAGAAACCTTAGAAGATTGCAAAGTTGTAACAGAAAAACAACCTACCCAAGAAGAATTAGCTGATATGCTCTTCGGAATGAAGGTGTGCAAACATGTTAAGTCTAATGCTATTACATTGGTAAAAGATAAAAAAACTATCGGTGTTGGTGCTGGACAAATGAACCGCGTAGGTGCAGCCCTCATCGCTTTGGAACAAGCTAAAAATGCAGGCTATACCGATGGAATTATTCTCGCTAGTGACGCTTTCTTTCCATTCGATGATGTGGTAAAACTTGCTCAACAATATGGCGTTACTGCAATCATTCAACCAGGTGGATCCGTAAGAGATGAAGACTCAATTAAAGCTTGTAACGAAGCGGGAATTGCTATGGTATTCACAGGAATCAGACATTTCAAACACTAAAAAGATGTCCGTAAACCCTAAAATTGAACAATCTTGGCTTAAGGTGCTTGATGACCAATTTCAAGCACCTTACTTTCAACAACTGAAGAACTTTTTAGTGGAAGAAAAAAAACAATATACCATTTTTCCACCAGGACCACTCATTTTCAACGCCTTCAACCTTACACCTTTCCACGAAGTAAAAGTAGTAATACTCGGACAAGACCCATATCATGGTGAAGGACAAGCCCATGGACTCTGCTTTTCTGTACAGGATGGCACTCCTCACCCAAAATCACTAATCAACATCTTCAAGGAACTCCGCGACGATATTGGCTTTACCATTCCTCAAAGTGGAAACTTAGAGAAATGGGCCCGACAAGGAGTATTCCTCTTGAACGCTACATTGACTGTCAGAGCTCATCAAGCAGGCTCGCATCAACGTAAAGGTTGGGAAATCTTTACCGATAGCATCATTCAAAAACTATCTAAACAACATAATGGGCTCGTATTTATCCTTTGGGGTAATTATGCACGCGCAAAAGCCGCTCTCATTGACAAATCTAAACATTTTATCTTAGAAACTGTACATCCTTCTCCCCTATCCGCTC
Organism: Bacteroidota bacterium; assembly: GCA_023413895.1. GTDB lineage: Bacteria > Bacteroidota > Bacteroidia > Bacteroidales > WCHB1-69 > JAEZOU01. The sequence goes on from JAEZOU010000023.1 coordinate 24,417, forward strand.
ACGCAGGTTTCTTTGGCTGTAAACATTTCTCCAAGACTAACGAAATCCTGCGAAATCTTGGCAAAAAAGAAATAGATTGGCAACTTTAACATTCAAGAATAATGACCGAAGAAGAAATCCATAAATCTGAAAATATTCAAAATCAAGAGGCTAACAATCCTGAAGGTTCCGACCTACACAAGATTATGCACGTACAATCAATGTTCGAGAATTGGTTCTTAGACTATGCCTCATACTCAATCCTCGACCGCGCCGTCCCTGATGTTCTTGACGGTCTCAAACCTGTACAACGACGTATTCTTCACTCTATGGACGAACTTGAGGATGGTCGCTACAACAAGGTGGCAAATATTATCGGTAACACAATGAAATATCACCCTCACGGCGACGCCTCTATCGAAGATGCTCTCGTAAACTTCGGCCAAAAACAACTAACTATTGACACCCAAGGTAACTGGGGAAATATCATTACGGGTGACCCTGCTGCTGCTGCTCGCTACATTGAAGCTCGTCTTTCAAAATTTGCATTAGATGTACTCTTCAATCACAAAACTACTGAATGGCAACTGTCTTACGACGGTAGAAATCGAGAACCCATAACTCTACCCGTAAAATTTCCACTTCTATTAGCACAAGGCGCAATGGGAATTGCCGTTTCCCTAAAAACAGAAATCCTACCCCATAACTTCATCGAGCTAATCGATGGCTCTATCGCAATCCTCGAAAATCAAGACTTCGAAATCTATCCTGACTTCCCTACGGGAGGTAGCATCGACGTCTCAAAATATAACGACGGTCTCCGCGGAGGAAAAATCCGAATTCGTGCAAAAATTTCGATTATCGACAAGAAAACATTAGTAATCACCGAAATCCCTTTCTTCACAAACACAACGGACCTTATCAACAAATCTATAGTTCCTGCTATTAATAACGGAAAACTAAAAATTAGAAAAGTTGATGACAATACTGCTGCAAATGCTGAAATCATTCTTCACTTAGACAAGGACGTTTCTCCCGACCAAACCATCGATGCACTCTATGCATTTACCAATTGCGAAATGTCAAAGTCTGTAAATGCCTGCGTTCTACATAACAGAAAACCTCAATTTCTCTCTGTAAAAGAGATTCTTCGAATCAATACCGAACGCACTCGTGACCTTCTAAGACAAGAACTTGAAATCGCACTAAAAGAGTTGCAACAAGAATGGCATAGAATCTCCCTCGAAATTATCTTCTTCGAAAAAAGAATCTATAAGGAATTGGAAAAAGATACATCTTCTTGGGAAGAACAAGTGGAAAATATTGAACGCGCATTCGATGCGTACCGCCATCTATTCCGATTCGAAATCACTCGCGACGATATACTAAAACTTTGCGAAAAACCTGTACGCAAAATTTCAAAATTCGACATCAAAAAGGCAGAAGATCAGATTAAAAGCATTGATGATGAGATTCTTAAAATCGAAAACGACCTCAAAAATCTCACTCAATACACCATCAATTTCTACAAAGAGTTAAAAAGAAAATATGGAAAGGGTCGCGAAAGAAAAACAGAAATCAAAAACTTCGACAATATTGTGGCCGCAACCGTAGCTGTTAACAACAAAAAGTTGATGGTGAACCGAAAAGAGGGATTTGTTGGCATCAACATGAAAAAAGAGGAAGGCGTTGAATTCGTCTGCGACTGCTCCGACCTCGACGAGGTAATTGTATTCCGTGAAGAGGGTGTATTCTCCGTTAGTAAAGTCAGCGACAAGCAATTCTTCGGTAAGAACATTATTCACGTAGAGGTGTTTAAGCGTAACGATGACCGCACTATATTCAATGTGGTCTATTCCGACGGAAATAACGGTACCGCAATGGCTAAACGATTTGCAATCGGTGGCGTAACTCGCGATAAAGAGTACGACATCACCAAAGGAAAAACAGGTTCTAAAGTCCTTTACCTTTCCTCTAACCCTAACGGAGAAGCTGAAAAGATTAAAGTCTATCTCAAAGAGAAAAAAAATATTAAAAAGAAACAATTTGAGTTCGATTTTAGTACTCTCGCCATCAAAGGTCGTTCTGCTGGCGGAAATATACTTTCTCGTCACCCCGTCAAAAGAATTGACTTACTTGAAAAAGGCGTCTCCACCCTTAGCGCAATAAATATCTACTTCGATGATGCTGTCATGCGCCTTAATACCGACGAACGCGGAGTTCTCTTGGGCTCTTTTAAAGAAAACGACAAAATTATAACACTATACAAATCAGGATATTACAAAATCACTGGATTTGAATTATCAGTTCACTTTGAAGATAATTTAGAAATTATCGAAAAATTTAATCCTAAAAAAATCATTACATTTATCTACAAAAATAAAAAGGAAGGAACCTATTTTATCAAACGATTTATCCCAGATATCTTTGACAAACCTGTCAACTTCCTACCAGAAGATAAAGATTTACAACTTGTTTTATACTCATACAACACATTCCCTCAAATTGAAGTTACTGCAATTCCGAAAAAAGAGAAACCGGAAGAAACAACCATCATCTCTTGTGCCGAATTTGTAGATGTAATGAGTGCAAAAGCAAAAGGAAAGAAAATCAACTTAGGATTGATTAAAAAGGTGAAGATGTTGGATCCGCTTCCTGAACCTGAAATAGAAGAGGAATCTACAGAAGATGAAATCATTGAAACAGAAGTAGAAGATAATAATACTGAAGATAGCACTCCTGACGACCCACTCTATATTGATATGGAAATTGCAAAGGAGATTTTTGATTCTATCGATGTCAAAAAGATAAAAATTGAAATTCCTACTGAGGAGAATGAAAAAATAAATGAGAAACCTGACGATGAGGATGGCACACAACTCTCGCTCTTCTAAACGAAGAGAACTCCTGCTTTTTCTACTGCTGGCAACGGTATTTCTTTCTGCCACTTGCACCCAGCCGCCCGAAGAGACTCCAACACCTTACGAATTGGAGGTTCCTCAATTTTTCCCTACTCAACTGAACATTCCCTACGACAATCCTCTAACCGTAGAGGGAGTGGAATTGGGACGACATCTGTTTTATGACGAACATTTGTGCGGTTATATAGGTACCGAACCAGACTCTCTGATGAGTTGTGCTACCTGTCACGTACAAGAACACGCCTTCAAGGCTGGCATCGATAACACACGATTCCCCGGAGGAAAAGTATTTGGAAGATCTGGCAATTATACACATCATAATATGTTGCCGCTGATAAATCTTGTCTTTAACAACGAAGGCTACCTTTGGAGTGGGGCTGTACATTCCCAAAATCCTAATCCTCAAATGCGCAATATTGAAGATATTGTTAGAATGACCATCCTTGACCCCAACGAGATGAATGGTTCTATAGAAACAACACTTGAGGCCATCCGTACAAATCCTAAATACCCTGAGATGTTCCAAAAAGCATTTGGTAGTGACGAAATAACTATCGAACGGATTGAAAAAGCCATTGCACAGTTTGTCCGCACGTTAATCTCTGCCAACTCCAAGTTTGACCGCTATCTGCGCGGTCAAGAACAGCTAACGCCACAAGAACTTAATGGATACATTCTTTTCTCTACGGAAGAAGGTGCCGACTGCTTTCACTGCCATGGTGGCTCAGGAACTCCGCTTTTTACAACAAACCTATTCTATAACAATGCTTTAGACGAAACGTATACCGATACTCAAGACCATGCCTCCGTAACGGGAAATTCAAATGACATCGGTACATACCGCGCACCCACACTGCGCAACATCGCAGTTACCGCACCCTATATGCACGACGGCAGATTTTCCTCTCTAGACCAAGTTTTGAACTTTTACAATAGCGAGTTGGTTATGTCTCCAACGGTTAGCCCTCTAATGCACAAAATTAATGAAGGAGGCACCCATCTTACACCATCACAAATAGCTGATTTAAAAGCATTTTTAAATACACTAACTGACGAAGAATTTCTTACGAATCCTAAATTTTCAAATCCTAATCCTTAAATATGGCAAAAATTTATACAAAAACAGGCGATAATGGAGAAACCTCTTTAGTGGGCGGAAAACGAATTGCTAAAGACTCTGAACTTCTGGACGCTTACGGAACAGCCGATGAACTCAATGCCTTTATCGGCACCATAATAGCTGAATTAAACAATCCTTATCTGACAGAAATTCAAAAGACACTCTTTATCATTGGAGGCATTTTGGCAACTGAACCCGAAAACTACGATAAATTCTGGAGAAATTGTAACCTTAAAAGTAAGATTTGCGAAATAGAACAAGAGATTGACAGAATGTGTACGGAAATTCCACCATTCTCTGGATTTACTCTACCACAAGGCTCACTTCTTATTGCGCATATCCATATTTGCAGAACTATATGCAGAAAATTAGAACGAAAAATGATTCCTCTATTCCGACAAAATAACCAACTACAAGAGTCCATTCAATATGTAAATAGACTTTCTGATTATTTCTACATTTTAGCAAACTTTACACATAAAAAAGAAAATATTCCTATAACTTATTGGAAACAAGAATAATAAAATTTTCCATTTTTACATTTTAATTTAATAATTTTATATACTTTCGCGCCTCAAATAAAGAATACAAAAAACAAGATATTATTATGTATTGGACACTTGAATTAGCAACGAAATTAGAAGATGCACCTTGGCCAGCAACTCGCGAAGAACTTTTAGACTACGCAATTCGCTCGGGTGCACCAATGGAAGTAATTGAAAACCTTCAAGAGATGGATGATGATGGCGAAACATACGACTCAATTCTTGACCTTTGGCCTGACTATCCCACGAAAGAGGATTTTTTCTTCCATGAGGATGAATATTAAAAAAAACAATTAGCACCCCTAATTGATAATAAAAAAGCGAACAAGGAAATTTCTTGTTCGCTTTTTTTATAGCATACTATGATAAATGCATAGTACTACAAAACCTATTACTTCTTAATAAAAGAAACTGATTTTAAAGATTTCTTACCCAACTTTACCTGCAAAAAATAGTTTCCAGGAACTAACTCCGATATAGATAATATCTCTTTAACATCGTTCATTTTAAATCGCTTCACTATCTTACCTAACGAATCGATAATTTCAATATCAATACCTTTTTTATCGATTCTATCAATTAAAGAAATCTGACAACATAGGAAATCGCTAGCAGGATTAGGATAAACCATTATCTCTCCAATCTCACTATTTTCAACAACATCTACTTCTGTTTCACTAATTGCCAAGGTATATTCGCCAGGCAAGAGCCAATGGGTAGTAACAGAACCTGTACTATTACTTCCTGACAGCGTACGAGGAATAATTTGCCAATCAGCTTGAGGATTACGACGATAAAGCAAAAGAAGATGATTTTTATTATAGCCTTGCAAAAGTTCATAATCGAGCATGGTTGCATTTACTGCATTGTAATTAAAGCGTAGATTTCCTTGTAAATTATCCGTAGGGAGAAACTCTACACGCCAATAATGATTCGGAGAGATTCTAACAATCTGTTCATTTTCCACTTTTAGTGCATCTGGAGATACCAAATTGCGTTCCACGCGCACACGTATAGGCGCTGAACCTGCCGTAAGGGTTACGCGGCAAGCCGCATCTGTACAATTCCACGAAGTAGGTACTTCCAATTCACGTTCGTAGTCGATAATTGCATCCGCATATTTCGATTGAGGATCGACAACTGCATACATAGGTGCAAATGGCAAAGTAAGCTCAACAACATCATTTTCACCCGAAAATTGAACATTTTCTGCCATAAAAGTATCGCCAGAAGCAGATACAAATTGCAAATCCAAACGATTCGAGTTCGCGAAATTATGTGCTTGATATAAACGTTGGCGCAAATGCACACGATATTGATTACCAGAAAGTTCCACAATAGAATCAATAGAAAAATGCAAAAAACCAGGTTGGTGAACCCAGCCTAAATAGAAATCTGTCAAATCCATTTCAGAAATTTGAGAAAGTTTCTGGAAGAAAAGTTCCGAATTCATATTTGAGAAAGGATTCTGTTCAAAAAGGTTTTTTAACGAGCTAAAAAAGAGTTCATCACCCATATAGCCACGCAAACTATGCACTACCAATGAACCTTTATCATAGGAAGTGGTTCCGTACGTATAATCCAATGGCACATTATCCAATGCATAAAAACCGCCGTCATCATTATGTGCATTTTTAAGTACATTTCGATGCAAGGCTAACAGATTTTCGTAGAAACGTTCACGTGTTGGGTCCAATACCTCATCAGAAATAAGCTCACAATAGCTTGCAAATCCTTCATTTATCCACATGGTTTCAGCCTCTGCACAGGTGATATAATTTCCGAACCAAGCATGCGAAAATTCATGATAGACAAGACTTTCGTAATTTAGCGTTCCATCAACTGCAAAATTGGGGAAAGTGATATTTGTAGCGTGCTCCATTGCACCGCCCATAAAAGGGACAAGCACATAACCCACTCTTTGCCAAGGGTATGCTCCAAATTTCTGTTCCAAAGCACGGAAAATAGTTTTTAGATGTTGGAAAGTTCCTGGTATAGAACTCATTTTGGAACTTTCGGCATAAATCTCTATCGGCACAACTCTATCTATACCTTGCACAGTATCACGATAGCACTGATAGTTGGCTACTGCCACCGACGATAGATAGGTAGGAATTGGGTGTGTTAGTTGCCAAGTCCAAACGCAAGTTCCATCGGACGCAAAAGTAGAATCTACCAACGCACCGCCACACACTGCCATCATATCTTCCTGAGTACGAATATTGTATGTATAGGTTGACTTATCAGTAAACTCATCAATACAAGGATACCAAGCACGGCCAAAGGAGTGAGGTACCACACTCATCCCTACTCCCATATTATAGGCATAACCTCCGCTAAAGTAGAAACCTCCCCACTGTGGATCTGTAGCGGGCACTCCATGATAATAAACAGAAACTACCAACGTATCATTAGTATCAAAATTGGATACAGGAATTGACAAACGTGGAGATTGATACTGAAAAGGAACATTTTGCTGGAATAATAGCACCGAATCCACAGTAAACCCTTGTAAATCAAGATTAATAACAGAAATATCTGTCATTTTAGAGACAATCTGAAGCTCAGCATTTCCAGAGATTTGTCGTGTAGAAAAATCTATCACATCTAAATTTAAAGTATAGTGTGCGATGTGAATAGAATCTGACCTATTTTGTGCTGAAACCATCAAAGAAGCCATCAGCAAAGCAAAAAACAAGAGTTTTAGTTTCATAATATATTATAATTCAAGAAGTTTACCATCAATTTTTGCACGTCGTTTCTCCTCTCTTTTCAAGTATCTTTCGCGAGCTTTTTTTACACTTTCTTTATCGAAATTTGGAGGAGCAACCTTGTATGAAAGTGCCGAAATTTTAGTAGCTCGTCCACTTAAATATGCAGTAGGACGGGCGGGATTTCGTTTGAGGGGATTAGGATAGCAGGCCGTTATTAACGCACACTGACGCAGTGTTAACTTATCGGCATTGCGATTAAAATAGTGTTGTGCTGCAGCTTGCGCTCCATAGATACCATCGCCCATCTCTATCACATTGAGATAAACCTCCATAATGCGCTCTTTGGTCCAGAAAAGTTCGATAAGACCAGTAAAATAGACCTCCAAACCTTTACGCACCCAGGAGTGCCCTGGCCACAAAAAAACATTTTTTGCAGTTTGTTGCGAAATTGTGCTGGCGCCACGCTGACGTTTTCCTCTTTTATTCTCGTCGATAGCCTTCTGAATTGCTCCGAAATCAAAGCCATAATGCCCCAAGAAATTATTATCCTCGGAAGCGAACGCACAACGAATCATATTAGGAGTAATTTCATCTAAATCGCGCCATTCTTTCTGAATAGGAGCACCGCCTTCAATACGTCGAATTACCATTAACGGAGTAAATAGTGGATTAACCCAACGATATACTAAAGGAAGTAAAATACTGATTATGAATAGAATAAGAAAAGTCTTCCAGACAATTCTGAAAAATCCACCTTTCCGTTTAGTCGTTGATTTTGCTCTTTTTTTTCGTACCATCACTATAACATTTAAATACATTATGATTCACAAATTAAACCATCTTTCATCACGATTTTACGATCTGACATCTCAGCAAACTCCTCATTATGCGTAACAATGACAAAAGTTTGTTTAAAACGATCTCGCAAATCGAAGAAAAGATTATGAAGTTGGCGTGCATTCTCCGAGTCGAGATTTCCAGAAGGCTCATCAGCAAGAATTACACGTGGAGAGTTGATTAATGCACGTGCAACCGCCACGCGCTGCTGTTCTCCACCCGAAAGTTGCGAAGGTTTATGCTCGGCTCGCTCATCAATTCGCAAAAACTGCATAATCTGAATAGCCTCTTGAATAACATCTTTCCGAGCCTTTCCTTGAATCAAGGCAGGCATCAACACATTCTCCATGGCTGTAAACTCTGGCAAAAGATGGTGAAATTGAAAAACGAATCCGATATTACGATTTCTAAATTGAGACAACTCCTTATCTTTCAAATCAAAAAGAGAAACATTATCGATTAATACATTACCTGAATCGGGGCGATCTAAACTGCCAATAATATGTAGGAGCGTTGATTTTCCTGCCCCTGAAGCACCCACTATTGACACAAGTTCACCTGTTCTAATATCCAAATCCACGCCCTTCAGCACAGATAATTTCCCGTAGCTTTTTCTAACTTTTTCTACCTTAATCATCATTTAGAATTTAAACTGCAAAGTTACAATTTTTATGATTTGATAGAGAGCGTGAAAAATAATTTTCTACACATAATATTATAATTATTGTATTAGAAAATAGAGTCAAAAAAGCCACATCACTTTTATCATTTTCGAAGGGAGAAAGCGACACAGAATACTCCAATGACCTTTCTGGCTTATTTGTTGCAAAAAATTGAAGCACAACGAATTTCTACTATTAGCAACAATGCTGGCGCAACTCGCTGCGTGAAGGATTGAAGCGGTTATGAGCGCCGGCTTGCGAGTTTAGAACTTGAGATTTGGAATTTGAAACTTGGATTTAAGGAAAGATTGAGGCAAGAGAAAGAGGCGCGAAATTTGAGCGGAAAGCCTGACGGCGAGTGCGGAGGTTTTGTGCGAAGGGGAAGCCGGCACGCCCAAATAAAAAAAATAATCCAACAACGTTTTACAAACCAAAAATGACTATTTTTGCAGAATCTAAAAGTGATAATTTCAGAATCAAAAATAATATTATGGAATATTTTTCTACCAAAGTAATTAGCAATCGAAAGATCGCCAAAGGGATTTACCTAATGGAAGTTAAAAACAATGGTGCAACTGTCAATCCAGGGCAATTTTATATGCTCAAAGCTTGGGACCGTGAACTTACACTTATGCGTCCTATCAGTGTATATAAAGCTTCGGAAGAGAAAATTGCCTTTATGTATCGCATAGCGGGAAAAGGAACAGCCGAACTCTCGTCACTAAAAGCACGTAACAGCATCAGCATTATGGGGCCATTGGGCAATGGTTTTCCTTGCGATTACCAGAATCAACGCGTGGCATTAGTAGGTGGTGGCATTGGCATTCCTCCCCTATTTGAAACTGCTAAAAAACTAAAATCGCAAGGCAACCAAGTTGACATATTTCTCGGTTACAAAGATGAATTATTTGCTTACGAAGACTACGAAGAGGTTGCAGACAGAATTTTTATTGCTTGCGAAAATGGCGATGAAGGCTACCGCGGCTTTGTTACCGACCTTCTTCACCCTGAAAATTACGATGTAGTTTTCACCTGCGGTCCTGATGTGATGATGATGAAAGTTAACGAACTTTGCAAAGCAAAATCGGTACCTGTATGGCTATCGATGGAGAAACGGATGGCATGTGGAATTGGTGCTTGCTTGGGATGTACCTGCAAAACCAAAAGCGGAATGAAGAGAGCTTGTAAAGATGGCCCTGTTTTCAACGGAAACGACATAATCAACGAATAATCACAAAGATATATGAATAGATTAGAAACAACAATCAACGGAATAAAATTTTCCAATCCGATTATTGCGGCATCTGGCACCTTCGGATTTGGGCAAGAATATAACGAAATTTATGATGTTCGCCAAGTGGGTGGCATCAGTTCCAAAGGATTAACATTGAATCCGAAAGAGGGGAATATGGGCATTCGCGTATATGAAACGGCTTCAGGAATGATGAATAGTGTTGGGTTGCAAAATCCAGGCGTGCGCCACTTTATTGCGGAGGAACTTCCTTGGATGAGCGCACTCGGCAATGTTGTCATTGCTAATGTGGGAGGTGCCACTCTTGAGGATTATATTGAGGCAATCGAACTCTTGGAACCGACAACCGTGCAGATGATTGAGTTGAACATCAGTTGTCCCAACGTAAAGGCTGGCGGTATGGCATTAGGAATTAAGAGTGAGATTGCGTACGATGCCGTAAAGCAAATTCGTCCACACACTCACAAACCACTCATTGTCAAGTTATCACCAAACGCCGAAAACATCATCGAGATGGCGAAAGCGTGCGAAGAAGCTGGTGCAGACTCTTTGTCGTTAGTAAACACCTTCAAAGCGATGGCTATCGACATTAAAAAGCGAAAACCTATTTTTAACAACGTTTATGCGGGTCTTTCAGGAGCAGCTATCAAACCGATAGCCTTACGAATGGTACACGAAGTGTGCAAAAATGTCCAAGTTCCCGTTATTGGTTTAGGCGGAATCTACACAGCAGAAGATATTATCGAGTTCATTATGGCAGGTGCAACAGCGGTTCAGGTCGGCACGGCCAACTTCACCACACCCAATATCATTCCGACCTTGATTCAAGACCTTGAGAAATACTGTATCGAGAATAATATCAACAATTTGAGTGAAATCAGAGGCATAATATGAAATTAGAAATTCCTCCATTTTTCAACGGGAAGAACCTATTTGTGCAATGCATCTTCCTTCTGCTGTTCATTTTGGGCGGTGCGTCAATTTTTTCCGCTTTGGGAGCACTCACTGGCTTAGCATTTTTTTCTGCAGACTCCGCTGGATTTCTCCGTTGGACGCAGTTTTTGGCTTCGCTCGGTGGCTTTTTCGTACCGGCACTACTCTTCTCCTACTGCTACAACAAGCAGTGGTTTAGCTACAATTTTGGAAATCAACCAGCTCCATATAACTTCTTCCGTATCACCATTATACTTTCTATTTTTATCATTCCTATAGTTTCACTTTTAGGCTATTGGAACGGTCTGATGGAATTTCCAGAGGCATTGGCAGGAATAGAAAGATGGATGCAAGAAATGGAGGAGGCGAACGGTGCCATCATTGAACAACTGATGGGAGACACTCGACTTTCCATATTCTTTGCCAACCTCATTGTAATGGCTTTAGTGCCAGCATTGGGTGAAGAGTTTCTCTTCAGAGGCACAATACAGCCTATCTGCAAACGTATTTTTAAGAATGAGCACGCTGCTATTTGGATTACTGCATTTATTTTCAGTGCAATACACCTACAATTCTACGGATTTATTCCACGACTTCTTTTGGGTGCATATTTAGGTTATCTTCTCTATTGGAGTCGCTCCATCTGGGTTCCTGTTTGTGCGCACTTACTTCATAACGGAATTACAACTGCAGTCGTTTTCATTAGCAATCGGAAAGAGATCAATATTGACGACTCGAACCCAATGGATATACCAGGTTCACTTCCCATTATGATTATCTCATTTATAGTCATAACAATAGGAATATATTTTCTATGGAAAAATCGCGTTTTAGATAATAAAAATAGCAGTGAAATTGATCACTGCTACTCAAACCATTAACTTTATTTCGTGAATTTATCACTTGTTGTTCGCTATATATTACGCCACACAAATAGAAAAGTTACAAAAAAAAACGTTTTTTTTCATTTACCTTAATTTTTCGGCCGAGTTTCTCTATTGAGACTCGGTTTTTCATATTTTTTATTTGGGCGTGCCGGCTCCTTCCTTGCGCACTTCCCACCCGCTCGCCGTCGGGCTATCCGCTCAAATTTCGCACCTTATTCTCTCGCTTCAACCCTTCCCAAAATCCAACGTCATAGTTCCAAAATTCAAGTTCCAGTTCTAACACCGGCGCTCATAACCGCTTCTATCCCTCACGCAGCTCTATTGCGGATTCTTTCCCCAAAAAAGTGTGAACTTCCGGCAAATATGGCATATTTGCAAAACTAAAAAAATTATTAGTGTCCGGTAAAACTTTTTTTTGCAAAAATAAAAAAAAGGCTGTTTCCATTTGCAGGATTCAGCCCTTTTTCGTTATTTAGCAGTTACTACACACATCCAAATAACCATGGGCAAAAGTACACATTTTATCGGACAGCCGTTGTATTCTCAAGTAATAAAACGGCTCTGTAAGTCAAAAATTCTTCAAATCAGCGAGGATTTAGGCGGTGAACGCTATACAAAACGCTTTAATGGGTGGATTCATCTGGTGGTAATGCTTTATGCCGTAATCAAGCGGTTTGACTCTCTGCGTGAGATTACGACATCCCTATTGGCAGATACCCATAAACTGGCGCATATAGGGATAACGTTCAAAATCGGCCGCAGTATGCTTGCAGATGCCAATAGACGTCGCCCGCAAGACATATTTGAAGCCGTATATCGTGATTTGTACGCCCGTTACAGGCATGAACTTATATCGGACAGCCGACGCCGAAAGCATCCCAAAGGGATGGACAAACTCCAGATCATTGATTCGACAACCATAACATTGTTTTCCAACCTCATATTCAAAGGCGTGGGCAGGCACCCTAAGAGCGGTAGGAAAAAAG
>JAEZOU010000070.1 GCA_023413895.1 Bacteroidota bacterium
GGTGTGTTGTCGGTGCATCTTTATTATAGTCGATGGCTGTAGCATAAATATCTGTCACCTTTTGATACATCTTGCGCTCACTCAAACGGATTTCACGTATTTCTGCCAACAGATGTTCAAAGTAGTCGGTTGTCAGGAACGCGCCATTTTCCATACGCTTTTTATCAAGTACATAGCCACGAATAGCAAACTGACGGAGTACAGCAGTAGCCCATTGGCGGAACTGGGTAGCGCGAGTGGAATTTACACGATAGCCGACTGAGATGACGACATCAAGATTGTAATATTTTGTCATATAATTCTTACCGTCGGCAGCAGTTGTTTCCATTTTGGAAATAACTGAATCCTCTATCAATTCACCATCCTCAAAGATATTCTTCAGATGCTTGCTAATAGCAGGTATTCCTACATCAAACAAGGCAGCCATGGTCTTTTGTGTCAACCATAGTGTTTCGTTCTGGTAGAATACTTCCACCCCGTTAGCTTGACTTTGCGCTTGGAAAATGAGGAACTCAGCCGTGCTGTTTCTAATGGTCAGACTTTGCGTTTGGGGAAGTTCCTCTTCAGTGAGTCTCCATTCGCAACCGCAATCTACGCATTGATAAACCTTATCAGTTTTCTCCACGTTTGGAGATTTGCACTTAGGGCAGGATAATATTTTGTTCTCTTCTGACATACAACTTTATTTTTAATGCTTCTCTATGCTCACACTTTCATTATTGCTATTTTGAGAGTATGTTTGTTGAAGTGGGATATAAAATAAATTTATTAAACATTAAACATTAAAAATTAACTCTCTATTTTTTTTAATCGTCGACTGTAATAATTCAATCACTTTTTCTATTGCTATCTTTGATTCTTTTAACGGTATAGTTTCTTTATCTTTCCCTCTTTTTCTTAATGGGTCTTGATGGATTTCTTTAAGAATAGTAGATAAATATTCCGTGTATCGTTCAGGACTCTTTTCTCGCAATTCTTCAGAAAAAGCAATTATAGATTTAGCAATAGTTGTTTTATACGCATAATCTTCAATGATGTTTTTTTGTTTTGTATATTGATTTGCACAGAATATAGCACCAGCTATAGTGAATGGAATAATACTTAATCTTCCAACAAGACTATATATCAATTGGCTATTATCCATTGTAGACGTGTCTAACCACCATCCTGTAACTATCCACATTCCAACAAATATTGTGATTCCTATAAATAGAAATGCACCTATTATCCAAATAAAAGTTTTCCAATTAAACTTTCCCTTTGCATCAGACAACTGTGTGCTAAATGCGGCACTAAGTCCTTCTGCATTTTTATAATTCAAAGCATTCTTAGCTTCTGCTATCAATTTCTTAACTTCCGATGTTTTGGTTATGTATTCTTCTTTAAAACCTTTGATATCTTCTTCATATGTTTTTATTGTATCTGCATTGCTGTCTAAAATATCTTTTTGCTCTTTAGCTTGTTTTTTTATTTCATTAAATATTTGCTCTTTTGAATTTCTTAAATTATCGATTTCATTATTAAACTCCATGAATCTATCCTTATTGATATACAGCTCATAAAGTCTAATCTTAATTTTAAGATTTTCTATAGTTGATACACAATAGTTATATGAACGATTAATAATATGACCATTTAAACTGACAATACTATTTTTTATATCATTACGTTCGGCTAAAGTTGATGTTCTAACAAAGAAATCATGGTTGTTTGTTAAAAATAAAACATTATTTATAACCATCTGGGTCGAATCTATGATGTCACTAATGCAATATTCATTTTCTTGACCATATTTTATTTCATGAATATCAAGAATCCTTTCTTTATGATAATTTATGAAATTATTTAATGATTCTTGAAGTTTATTGTTGTTTTCAATTATAGCTTTAATAGATGCTGTTTCCATAATTCATTTCTCTTTTTATCTCCCCATCCTCGCCAAAAGCAAAGACTGTAATTCAGTTAGTATTTATACGATTTTTTAAATAGTATAATTTAAATTGGGCGTTCTTCTAACTCAAACTGACCATTTTGTTTTTGATACATTTTAGAGAATTTTACATGCTTAAGTCCATTTTGTTGGCATAGTTCTTTATATTTAGCAATGGTGTCTTCTGATGCCTTGCAGCCAAAGATGACCTTTCTTAATGCGTTTGGTTTAAACTTAAATGCTTGGCTACTGTTTTGCGAAATGTCTTGTGCTGTTTTAATAACCCTAACTTCCTCTTCATATTTCCATTCTTTTGCTTTGGGTTGAATTAATTTTTCGAAAAGTTTATTTCGCTCTTTAAAATGATCATATGCAAGCAAGGTATCTACATAATTGACAGGTATTGGGAGAGTAAAAAAAGATGGATCTTCTAATATATCAAATTCCAAACATATACCTTGATGATACTTACTATAGTGCGACCACATGAGAATGTTTTTTTTAGTTTTACTAAAGCAACATACTCCTATTTCATTCAAGGCTCTATCAATATCTTTTTTTAACTTGTCCGTAGTGATCGATGAAATTCCCTTTTTGCATATATCGGCATAGTATTTAGAAGGGCTATTCTCGGTAACAAACTTTTCGAAAGCATCGCTATCAATTTCTTGGATATTCGCCCAACAATCAAAAGGATCATTAAATTTATTGGGATGATTGAACCATAATGTATGATCTGTAAATATCTTTTCTGTATATTCTCCAACTTCTCTATATTTATAAAGCATTTGATTGATTTTGCCATTCGTTATCATTTGCAGCAATGCTTGTTCTTTCATTTCTTTTGTTATCATAATCTTTATTTTTCATCTCCCCATCCTCGCTAATAGCAAAGACTGTAATTCCTTTAGTTTTTCGTTTTCTCTTTTTTGAATTATTATTGAATCAAACAATGAACGTATGTCAAGCATTAGTTCCGTGATAATATTTTTTGGGGGTATTAAGACAGGTATCTTCATCATATTCTCTTGATTAATTTTCGCTTGAACCCCACCTGTTACATATTCATTAACTTTTGAATGCTTCAAGATTAGATACAAGAGGTTTTCATCGAATCCATTGATTCCTTTCAATATATGAGCATGGTTGTTAACCCAAAACTTTCCTGAAACATATTGAATAACAGGAGTATTATCTTCGTTAATGACTGTTCCGTCCTCTCCCATTAAAATATATGTTCCATCAAATATGTAATTGTCTACATAATCCATTAAAGATGCTGCCCCATAATATGGATACTTCTTTTCCATGCCCAATCTATCATAAGCAGCCAACGGGCGACGCTTATAATCAAAACAGTCAGCTACTTCCCCCAATGTTCCCATTCTCCAGCCTTCTGGCAGATTTTCTTTATCAATGCCTTCTACAAACATCTTGCGGTAGAGGGTTTGGGCTGTTTCTTCCAACTTGGAAATCATCTGCTCATTTAGGCAAATGCGCTTACTTAAA
>JAEZOU010000080.1 GCA_023413895.1 Bacteroidota bacterium
CCTCATTAGGGAACTGTTGAGAATAGTAAATCATATTAGGAATCTCGTTTCCTTCTGCATCGTGGGTATTGCGTAGATTACGAGCGGTCCAGCAATAGCGTTGGGGAGCATAGCCCACAAAAAGCGACTCATAACTATTTCCATCACCATCTTTTATAACTCCGCCGCAAAGGTTTACGAAGAAGTGGCGGATACTATCGCAGCCATATTCTTCGGTGTGGAGGTAATACTTGTTCGGACCACCATGCAAAGGGGCATACGTGGTTGGAATTTGCAAAGTTGTAAAGGCATAGTCTGCAAGAAGCGTAGAATCGAGATACAACGTGTCAAAAAACTCATAGATTGGATAGATTTCCATTACTAAAGTTGTTAGACTATCGTAATTGAACTGCGAATCCCAATTGTAGTGAAGTGCTTCGTAGGCGGTGGAATCGTAATGACCTGCTGGAAATACAGAAATCTGATTACCATCAAAAAACATCTCTTCGCCTTCATAACCCAAAAAGAAACCTGATGTATCTTTCACGTGTTGTGGGGAAACATTTAATTGGTTTTGGCAACCTGCCAACTCCAAGTCCTTACGAATTAATTGGGCGTGCATTACGCCTTCGTTTACAGAAAGATTTTCATTTTCTGGCTGACTAAAGAAAAGATTGCCGTAGGTGTAGCTAACATTACCGGCCATACCGACACAAATACTAAAACCATTAGCAGTGTTCGTCTGCGCCTGAAGTGCAACTGCGAAAGCTACAACCATCATTGTAAGGAGTAATTTTTTTATCATACGAACTTTAACTATATTAATTTAGTGGATACATAACACCAAAGTGTGGCCACAAAAGTAATACATATATATCAAACAATTTGTTAAAAATATAAGATTGTGAAATATTTACAAATATCATAACATTAAATAGTTACATCTTTAAAAACCACAAAAATTAAACAACAATTAACAACTCAAAAAAAAAAACAATTATTTAGAAGAGTTTAGGTATAATTCTACTAAAGTAATTTATAATTAGAGGAATAAAATAGGGGTTAATTTTAATGCACAATTTTTTCACTCTATAGCTGCGAGTTTCTTAATTTTCCACAAATTAGGAAACTCCAATGAGTGATTGAGAAAACAGAATTGTTCTGATTTACCAAGCCCAAAGGAAACGGAAGCAGAACAATAATAGGTACCCAATAAGCCGAATTGCAATAGAAATCACAATTTTATTAATCAATATTATAAGAAAAAACTACACAGATTTTCCAATTTTAGGATAAACGAAAAGCAGCAGTGCATTGAAAAGAGAGAAGAGGAAAACGCCTGCGTTGGTATCGAGAGTATCTTCGGTAAACATGGATGAGAAGAGAATAACAAAGAAGAGCAGATAAAGCAGTGAGATTTTCGGTTTGGCGAAAAGGAATGGTACGAATAGCATTGCAAGAAGCGCCAAAAACGCAAAAAATCCACTTGACAACCAGATTGTTAGAAATTGGTTATGACAACCTTTATTGCGTGTATCTTTTAGCGGAGAATCTGTTTTTACCAACTCTTCGTCTAAAGCCTGTTTATGATCACCGATGCCGACACCCAACCAGAAATTACGTTTAATCAGCGACCAAGAGTTACGCCAAAGTTCTACGCGCTGTAGCAGAGAAGAGTTAGCAACTTGGCGATAGTGATGATAAGCAGAAAGAGAAAAGAAGGTAGCGTAGAGATTTTTACGCAAGCCGAACTTGCGTGCGTACTCAACATTGGCAATTTCATTCTCAATATTTTGCACATCCCAAGAGGAAAGTTGCGCCACGCCTGCCGAATCTTTATGCAATCCCAGCGAATTAAGGTAACGAATCAGTGTAGCTTCAACTTCAGCGTACGGTTTGAGGCTTCGTTTACTCCACGCAGACGGCAACTCATCGTACGAGATATATGTATAGATTTTATGTCCATTCTCTATCATCGAATTTTCATCGTGGTAGTATGAATTTCCATTTTCTGTAAGCAACAATCGCTCTGATTCTTTCTCTTTTCCCTTAAAATAATCGACCGTAACAATTAGAAAATAGGCAAAAAAGCTGGCTAAAAGAATCGACATAGCTGTAATAAGGAGATTTTTCCATTTTTTATCTTTCCACCCGAAGAGAAGATAGAGAAATAATACCAGCAGTAGCAGAAAGAGTATCATAATACCCGTAAGTGTTTGGGAAACAAATAGATAACACAACAACCAGAAAATCAGGAATAGGTAGAGAATAGAGAATATTTTATGGGATTTCCAAAATTGGATAAGGTAAGAAGCGGCTAACACGATGGAAAAAACCACTGAAAGGCTGAAACGAATATGCGATATAAACCTTGAAATTTCACGAATATCAGCGACTTCGTGAGTAAGATAATAAACTGCAGAATAGATTGTTGCAAACAAAACACTTCCTAAATAAGCATGCATTACCACTCTCCATTCGCGGCATGTTGGTAGTGCAGAGGTTGCGATAATCATCGGCGCAAGGAAAATGGGCAAACGATTTAGTAGGGCATCGGCAGCAGCAGAAAAATTATCGGTATGAATAAGACCGAGGCAATAAATAAGATAGAAAAGCGGAAATACAAGTGCTATTTTATTCTCTTTCAGCCGATTCCACTTCTCCTGCCAATCCCATTGTAGCACTGCATTTACCAAAAGGAAAACGCCACCCATACTCATCACGTAGTTTGACAACGGAATAGCGATAGCAATCGTTATCAAACAAGCAATGTAGAGATAGTGATGAATCTGTTCCCTTGAAAGCTGCAGCATTATTTTCCGGATAAGATTTTCTGGTAACGTTTGCTGTCGAGCAGAATCTTCATTGCTTCGTCGATATCGGGATCTTCGGAGAGTTGGAAAATCACGCGGCCTTTCTGGTAGTAGTAGCGCGCCACAATTTCGGAGGCTATATAAAGCGATATTTCTTCTTTAAATTTCTGTATATCAGAAGCTTTATCTTCTTCAATTTTCTTCTGTAAAATCTTATAAGTATCCTCAATAGCACCAAAATATTGTTCATCGGAAGCTGTCTTTTTCAGTTTTTCCAATAGTTTTTCAGTTTCCGTTTGATAGGTATAATCCTTATCTTTAATATAGTTGAGGAAATCGGCATAATCCGCATCGGTAAACTTAAATTTATCGGGGGCAGCAATTGAGTCGTGGTTTGCATGATAGAGATTTGCATAGTCGAAGATGATATTATTCAGAATTAGAGAAAGAAGTAGATTACTTACCAACGAATCCTTGGTAATCACATCGGGTTCCACGCCTCCTTTATCGTAAACCGTTCTTCCGTTTTTTGTTTTGAAAGGGGTTGCCAGCGAATCGGGGATATGGACAGCGGCATTGTTCGTATCTTTATTGAAATAGTCGATATTCTGCACACATCTCCCGCTGGGGATATAATATTTGGAAACAGTAATTTTGAATGATGTATTATAACTCAACGGCAACACATTCTGTACAAGACCTTTACCAAAAGTCTTTTTACCAACAATTACGCCGCGGTCCAAATCTTGAAATGCTCCAGAAACGATTTCAGACGCAGAGGCGCTATGTTCATTTACCAGCACAACTACAGGAATATCCTTATCTGTAACAGGATTTTGGGTATAATATTTCTTGTTCAATTCAGAGATTTTCCCTTTAGTTTCAGCAATCATCACCTTTGGGTCCACAAAAATATTCATTATATTGACCGCTTCCATCAGCAGGCCACCGCCATTATTTCTAAGGTCCAACACCAATTTATCCATACCTTGTTCTTTCAGTTTTAGGAAAGCATCTTTCACCTCAGCCGAAGCTTTTTCCGTAAACTGATCCAATTTGATATAGCCCACATTATCCTTCAGCATTCCGTAGTAAGACACCGTTGGCAGTTGAATATCTTCGCGATCCACAGAGAAGGTCATCTTTTTTCCATTTGTAGGGCGTTCAATTTCGATAACCACCTTGGTACCTGGCTGGCCTTTGAGGGCGGTAACCACATCTTCTGAAGATTTCCCTTTTGTGGTTTTTCCATTGACACTCAATATTCTATCGCCAGGTAGAAGTCCAGCTTTTTGCGATGGAGTTCCCTCGTAAGGCTCAGAAATCACCACATATCCATCTTGTTGATGCACCAATGAGCCGATGCCGCCATACTGGCCGGTAGTCATCATTCGAACATCTTCGATTTGAGATTCAGGATAATAGACGGAGTAGGGATCTAAATCCTTAAGCATCGCATCGATAGCGGTTTTCACCAAATCACCAGGCACCACCTCATCGGCATATTTGGCATTTAATTCTTTTAAGATAGAGACAAAAATATCGACATTTTTAGCGATTTCAAAATCGTTTTGTGCTTTTAGGGGCACAATATTAGCAGTAAGAATGATTAAGCAGAGCAGTAAAACTTTTTTCATATTTGTAAATTCTAAATATAGATAGTTAACAAAAAAAGTGTGTTTTTATTGTATAGGGAACCATAATAGCATAAAAGATTTATTACTGAAAATATCCCGCATAAAAACGGCACAAAAATACAGATTTTCTTCTTTGGGTTGGTATTGA